>JAAZMM010000043.1 GCA_012798805.1 Bacteroidales bacterium | reverse complement strand
CTTTCGATGAGGGATGTCTGAGAGAGGTCTTCAGAGTCTATCAGATGGATTATCCGGACTATGTGTTCCACGATACCTGTGCTGCTGCACGTAAACATTTTGAAGGCTCCATTGCTAACCATAAGTTGCAAACGGTTGCCTCAGCCTGCGGATACAACCTTGAGAACCATCACCACGCCCTGGCCGATGCAGAAGCCTGTGCACACATTGCCATGAAGATTTTATAGATAATTTGAAGTTGGAGGTTTTAAATTTTATCGTTAAAGTTTTTGTTCGCCGCCGGCCGTGAGGTCCGCGGCGAATTTTTTTTGTACTCATTTCTATACAAAAATAGTCCGGCATTATACCGGACTATTTTTGTAGTTTAATTTAAACGATGTTACTCTAGTCTCGGAACACCTCGCTTTCTATAGCACAAACCTTGCACCATGCAAGACACTCCCTGCACCCACGAACCTCGCAACATTAAACGCGTAACTCGTAACTCGCACCCCGCACCACTTAGAGCTCCACCTTAACCGGTTTAGTCATATTGGCGGGATCCATAATCTTGTCGAGTTGCTCTTTGGTGAGGTAACCCTTATCGAGAACGAGCTGATATACACTGCCACCAGTTTCCTGAGCCTCTTGGGCAACCTCAGTAATTTTGGCGTAGCCAAGATAGGGTTTAAGAGCAGTCACGATACCGATGCTGTATTCTACGAGCTCTTTGCAGTGCTCTTCGTTTGCAGTAATGCCATCTACACACTTTGTGCGAAGAGCGTCGCAAGCCTTCATAAGCCAGGTAGCAGACTCTACAACAGACTGTACAAGCACAGGCTCCATTACGTTGAGCTCAAGCTGTGCAGCCTCAGAAGCCATTGTGATGGTGACATCATTACCGATTACCTTAAAGCAAACCTGATTGACAACCTCGGGAATGACGGGATTAACCTTACCAGGCATAATTGAGCTTCCCGGTTGCCTTGGAGGAAGATTGATTTCATTCAGACCGGTGCGAGGTCCTGAAGAGAGCAAACGGAGGTCATTGCTTATCTTGGAAATACGGATAGCTACTTGTTTGAGAGCAGAGGAGTAAACCACAAAAGCTGAGGTATCATTGCTGGCCTCAATAAGATCTGCTGCAAGAGTTATATCCCATCCGGTAATCTCTTTGATATATTTCGTACAAGCCTCTGCATAGCCGGGCTCAGAAGTAATACCGGTACCAATAGCTGTTCCACCCATGTTGATAACCAACAGGCTCTGAGCCGCCTTGTCAAGGCGTTTCATCTCATTTTCAATAGCAGAAGCATAAGCACCGAATGTCTGTCCAAGTGTCATGGGTACTGCGTCCTGGAGCTGTGTGCGACCCATTTTGATAACATCCGCAAATTCTTTTTCTTTTGTGCGGAATGATTGGGCGAGAGCCTTAAGGGCTGCCATCACATTTTTGTTAATCTTATAAAGTCCCAACTGCATAGCCGTAGGATAGGCATCGTTGGTGGACTGAGCCATATTGACGTGATCATTTGGATGGATATATTGATACTCGCCGGGCTGATGACCTGCAATTTGAAGAGCTCTGTTGGCAATCACCTCGTTGGCATTCATATTAGCTGAAGTGCCGGCACCACCCTGAACCATATCAATTGGGAAATGCTCGCAATGTTTGCCTTCCATAAGTTCTTCACAAGCTGCAACGATCGCATCCTTAACCTCGTCAGAAACCAAACCGAGCTGGTGATTGGCAAGGATTGCGCCCTTTTTCACAATGCCGAACGCCTTTATAAATTCGGGGTGATCGCCGAGAAGATCGCGGCTGATGTCAAAATTTTCTATACAACGGAGGGTTTGAACACCAAACAGTGCTTCTACAGGTACTTCCTTGTCACCGAGAAGGTCATGGTCCATCCTTGTCTTTCCTGAAGTTTTGAATTTGTATTGAATCATATTTAATAGTTTATTAATTATTGGTAAAACAATTTTACAAATTTAATAATAATTCCGCTCTTTTAATAATAATTCTTTCTAATGCCATTTCAGGCAAAAAACTTTTCGAGCTTGCTCAATGCAGAAGGGAGGGCGAAAACCACAACCCTGTCATGGGGCTTGATATGCGTAGTGCCAACCGCAATAAATGTCTCCTGTCCTCTTATAACACCTCCAATAATAGCATCCTTCGGAAAATTAAGATCTTTTATAGGGGCCGTAGTGATCAGACTGCCTGCATGCACAACATATTCGATGGCCTCAGCATCGGAACCGCTTAGACATTTTATGGTACGAATGTGATTTGAAAGAGTAACACGGAAAATACGGCTTGCAGCCAAAAGCTTTTTGTTTATCACAGAGTCCACACCTATCTCCTCAGCAAGACGTATATATTCGATATTTTCCACCTCAGCGATAGTCTTGGCCACCCCCATTCTTTTTGCTGCCACGCAGGAGAGAATATTGGTCTCTGAACTAGATGTAACAGCTATAAATGCATCGCAACTCTTGACATCTTCCTCATAGAGGAAGTCCGAGTTACGTCCATCGCCATTGATGACAAGCGTTTTGTTAAGACGCTCCGACAAAACTTCGCAACGCTCTTTATCTATCTCGATAATCTTTATAAAATCAACAGAGGACTCTAGTTTTGTTGCCAGCATCTCACCTATCTTCCCGCCTCCAAGAATAGTAATACGCCGTATCTCTATCTCTTCCTTGCCCGAATAGGACATCACTTCGTCCACAGCCTCCTTACGGGAGACAACATAGACCAGGTCATTAACTTTGAAGATGGTCTCATGCTGCGGAATGATGGTTTCATCTCCCCGGGAAATAGCGACAGTCCTAAAAGGCAGGTCATCCGCCGGGTAATCGAAGTCTGCAGAACATTTGCCTATAAGTGGAGCCCCCTCTTCAAGTTTTATCACAACCAGTTGAAGCCGTCCATTTGCAAAACCGACAAAGTCCGACATCTCCGACTTTTGAAGTAAGTCTATGATCTCATCCGCTGCATTTTTTTCGGGATAGAAGAGCATATCTATCCCCAGTTCCTTAAAAAGAAATTTATTGTGATAATCGAGGTATTCATCATCATTGATGCGAGCCGTAACTTTTTTTGCCCCCATTTTTTTAGCCAAAAGTGCAGAAATAATATTGACATTCTGATCTTTTGCCGGGCTTACAGCCACAAACAAGTCTGCATTCTCTACTCCTGCCTCAGTAAGGACACTGATTGATGTAGGGCTACCCTGCACAATCAACACATCCATACTCTCGCTTATATGAGCGAGATTTTCCTCATTTTCATCAATAATGGTTAGGTCATGATACTCCTCGTTGAGCATCCTCGCCAGATGACTTCCAACTTCGCCTGCCCCTGCGATTACAATTTTCATAATGTTATGCTGTTAGCCGTTAGCTAGTTGTTAATCATTACTTATTCTTAATCGGATTACTCGCACTTTCCAACTCCAGGCTCTCCACTTCACACTACCAACTACACACTACATACTTCACACTACACACTGCACTAAACTGCTAATGCAGTTTAGTGCTTATGATATCGAGAAATTCGTTGCGCGTACGGCTATCCTTTAGGAAAGCGCCGGTAAAGGCCGATGTAGTGGTGACTGAGTTTTGTTTCTGGACTCCGCGTATCTGCATACACATATGAGAGGCCTCGATCAATACTGCTACTCCGAGAGGATTTAGGGCATGCTGAATGCAATCTCGGATCTGAACGGTAAGGCGCTCCTGCAACTGCAACCGGCGGGCAAAACTCTCCACCACGCGAGCTATCTTGCTCAGACCCGTGATATAGCCATTTGGTATATAAGCAACATGGGCCTTGCCGTAGAAAGGAAGCATATGGTGTTCGCACATAGAGTAGAGCTCAATATCCTTAACTACCACCATCTGTCGGTACTCTTCCTGAAACATCGCCGACTCTATTATAGCCGAGGGGTCCTCCTGGTAACCTTTTGTGAGAAACTGCATCGACCGGGCCACCCTTTCCGGTGTTTTTAAAAGTCCTTCCCTGGTGACATCTTCCCCCAGCAATCTCAAAATCTCTTTATAATGTGAAGCGAGCTGTTTTGTCACTTCAGTATCAAATTCTTCAGTTATATTGTATGCCATCATCAATTTTTATAACAAGGCAATATTACAAATAATATTTGAATAAGTTCCAACAAATATATAATTTAGTGCCCGCTATGAGATTATTATTTACAGCGGCAACTGCAGAAGAGTTGCATTGCGCACAAATAGCATACGAAAGAATGGCTCCGTCTAAAGCAGCACTACTCAATATTGACTTTGCGGTGACGGGTATTGGAGTGGCAGCAACCTGCTACCACTTAACAAAAATCCTCAGCTCTGCACTATTCAACGGGGGTGACCTATACGATCTGGTGATCAATATCGGCATTGCAGGCAGTTATTCGCAAGAGTTTCCGATCGGAAGCGTAGCTCATATCACCACGGAGCAGTTTGGCGATATGGGGATAGAAACGCGTGGAGGCTTCCAAACCCTCTTCGACTATGCAATGCTCGATGCCAATACCCTCCCTTTTGTAGATGGTCTGCTCAAAGTACGCGACCCCTATCCGGTCACGGGTCCTCTTGAGGGGGTGAAGGAGGCTTCCGGCATTACTTTTCAAACTATAACCGGCATTGGCGAGCAAAATCTTCGTCGCAAGGAGCGCTTTTCTCCCCATATCGAGAGTATGGAAGGAGCAGCTTTCTTTTACGTATGTCTGATGGAGAAAGTGCCATTCATCGAGTTGCGTGCGATCTCCAATGAGGTCGGCGAGCGCGATAAAAGTCGCTGGGACATTAGAGGGGCATTTTCTTCACTTGAGAGTACTTGCGGAGAGTTGCTTGAAAAAGCAGCAAAAGCTGCGAAAGGGGCACGCTGATGAGGGTATCTCTCGCATATTCCCCCTGCCCCAACGACACCTTTATGTTTCATGCAATAGTAAGTGGGTTGATCGATACGGAAGGACTCTCTTTTGATGTCACTCTGTCTGATGTAGAGGATCTCAATCTGAGAGCAACCTCAGGTGCTTATGACATTTCCAAGATGAGTTACCACGGCTGGTTCAACGTTATGGAGCATTATCGCATGTTGGAGAGCGGATCGGCTCTTGGCTATGATTGCGGACCGCTGTGTGTCTGTAAGGCAGGCAATTCGGCAGCTGCAAAGCTCAAGAACCCCAGAGTTGCTATTCCGGGAAGATTTACCACTGGTGCGCTGCTCTATGATCTGGCTTTTAAAGGGCAAGGGATAAAGGTGCCGATGCTCTTTTCTGATATAGGGAGGAGTGTTCTTTCGGATGAATGTGATCTTGGAGTGCTGATCCACGAGAGCCGTTTTACCTATGCCGAGCAGGGTCTGGAGCTGGTTTGCGATCTGGGAAGCTGGTGGCAAAAAACCAGTGGAGCTCCTATTCCTCTCGGGGGAATTGCCGTGAAACGGAGTCTGGGCGAGGAGTTTGCACAAAAGGCGGAAAGAGTATTGCGCAGGAGTATCACATACGCAATGGAGCATCCTGAGGCTTCCGGGAGTTATGTTGCTGCGCATGCGCAGGAAATATCCAAAGATGTACTCAAACAACATATAGAGATGTTTGTAAATAAATATTCCCTATCTTTGGGAAATGAAGGCCTAAGGGCAATTGAGCTTTTGAAGGATTATTATTTAAAAAATAAAGAGCAGAGAGATGAGGAAAGAGATTATCAGGACGGAAGGAGTGAAAAAGCACTATCAAATGGGGAGCCAGACGGTCAGAGCACTTGATGGGGTTGACCTGACTATCACGAAAAACGAATATGTGGCAATAATGGGACCCTCAGGTTCCGGAAAATCCACTTTGATGAACATACTTGGATGCCTCGATGTCCCTTCGGAAGGGAGATACAGCCTAAACGGACAGAGCATCAGCGGGATGGATGACGATGATCTGGCCGACATCCGCAACCGCGAGATAGGATTTGTATTTCAGTCGTTCAACCTGCTCCCGAGGCACACTGCTCTTGAAAATGTTGCGCTACCACTGGTTTACGCCGGAGTGCCACGTAAGGAGAGAGAACAAAGGGCGCGCAAAGCACTGTCAGCAGTAGGATTGGAAGACAGGATGGACCATAAGCCCAACGAGCTCTCTGGAGGCCAGAGACAGAGAGTTGCACTTGCCAGAGCGTTGGTTACACGTCCCTCAATTATTCTCGCAGACGAACCAACGGGCAACCTTGATACTACCACCTCAGAGGATGTGATGCAACTCTTCGGAGAGATTCACAAACAGGGCAATACCATTATACTAGTTACACACGAAGAGGATATCGCCCGCCATGCGCATCGTATAGTCAGAATGAAAGATGGCAAAATAGGATCGGATACTTCAAACAAACGCCACAAGAAATAATTAACAAATACAACAATACCTACAATGAAACTCTACACGAAAAAAGGCGATACCGGCACAACCTCTCTGGTTGGCGGCAAACGCGTCAGCAAGGAGCACCAAAGAGTGATGGCCTACGGCGATATGGACGAACTGATCTCCTGGATCGGACTTTTGCGTTCCGAAGTAAGCGAGGATTTGCAGCTTAGGCGCATACAAATATTTTTAATGCAGGCTTCCGCACATCTGGCAGCAGACCATGAGGTGGCAAAACTAAAGCCTCTTGACGAAACGGAAATTTCATTTCTAGAATCTGAAATAGACAGAATGACAGAGGCCATCCCTACTCAAAAAGCATTTATTCTACCTTCCTCTCCGGCACTCTCATCAAAGTGTCATATCGCTCGCACAGTATGTCGCAGAGCCGAAAGAATGGCTGTGCGGATTGAAGATAAAAGCGAACAGGATAAGATTGCCATAAGGTATGTCAATCGCCTTTCAGACTACCTTTTCACTCTGGCCCGATACTTGTGTCACACCTTCGAACATGAGGATGATTACTGGATTCCTTAAAAATAGTTTTTTGTTATATATATTTTTATATATATTTGCAACCCATTTTTAGAAACCATTAAAATTCAAGATAGACATGTATTGGACATTAGAGCTCGCATCGAAACTTGAAGATGCCCCCTGGCCCGCAACCAAAGATGAATTGATCGATTATGCTACACGTTCGGGCGCACCTCTGGAGGTTGTTGAAAATCTGCAGGAACTCGAAGATGACGGAGAGACTTACGACTCCATAGAAGACATTTGGCCCGATTATCCCACAAAAGATGACTTTTTCTTCGACGAAGAAGAATATTAGAATAGTTACAAAAAACTCCATCATCTGATGGAGTTTTTTAGTTCAAAACCATTTTTTCTTTTTAAAGTACCACAACATCGCAATTACGGCGACCAACATGGCACCCCACACTATAAAGTAGCCGTTTTGCGTCCTTAGCTCAGGCATGTTGCTGAAATTCATTCCATAAACACCCACTATGAAGGTAAGTGGAATAAAAATCACCGAAAATATTGTGAGCAATTTCATTGTGTCATTCAGCCTTGTACTCATCGAGGAATGATAAATATTTAGTTCGTCGTTGAGTACCTCGCGATAATATTCCAATAGGTCCACTGCCTGATTTATGTTGTCTTGCAACTCTTTGTAGTGTGTCTGATTTTCTTCCCGTATCAGTTCTGTATCCAGCTTTATCAAGCCATATACCATCTCTTTGGCAGGTTTGATATTTATTCGGAGATCATTGAGCTCGTGCTTAAACAGATTGATGATCTTAAGCATCTCCGTATTGGCATTCAGAATAAGTTGTCCTTCCAGTGCCTCTACTTTTTCGCCATAAACACCCATTATATAGATGTAATTATCAATTACCACATCGAGCAGGGCAAAAGCCAGATAATCGGCTCCCGATGTGCGGATTTTCGTGTTGGGCTTACGAATTCTTTCGCGAACCGGATTAAAAACATCGCCCACCTCTTCCTGAAATGTGATAAGAACCTTATCCATCACGATTAAACTCAGATTTTCTACCGCCACGGTATTATTGCCATCATCGAATTCCAACATTTTTAAGGAGACGAAAAAACCGTTGTCGAATGCTTCAGCTTGAGGACGGGACAAAGGTTGCATCACATCTGAAAGAATATGTGTAGGAATGGAAAAAATAGTGGAAATGTCTGCAATTACTTCTTCATTGTGCAATCCGTCCACATTTACCCAGATCAATGAGGAAGAGTCACTATATGAACTAAGTTCTTCCACTGAGTGAATTTGAGTTTCGTCAACGTTTTCCGGGCTTATATCAAAAACCGTAATGCGCACTTGGTCGGTTCTCTTACGGCCGCGGAATTTAAGATCATAAGGCGAAAGACCTATATTTTCTTTCTTGTTAGGTAAAATGTTGGACATACAATTGTGTTTTAATTGAGTTGATTCACAAAGTTAGTTATTCAGCCTTGCTTTTTACACCCCTGAAAATGGATTTGACAATCTTATTTCCACTGAAATAATGAATCCCATAGCCATTTCGTGAACCATCGCGATTGAGAAGAGAAGACCAAAAGGCACCGCAGACAGCCGGGTGGACCATCTCCGGAAGCGGCATATTGAGTGCAATTTGCATTTTGTGAGTATGCCCGGAAAAGACAATGACATTTTCGAAAGCGTTGAGCGCCGACCTTACCAAATTAATATTTGCACCGTTAGTTCTAAGGAGCGGTATATGAACACAAAGTACTACCATATTATCTTTAGGAACATTCTTCAAGTCCTGTTTGAGCCACTCCACCTGTCGGAGCGTAAATCCATTCTCAAAGGAATTGAAGCTAATGTTATCCTTAAAGATGATATTCCTCATATGGATAAAATGAACCTTACCTCTATTCCACGAGAAGTTTATAGGGCCAAAAACCTCCTCGAAATCGCGTTGAAATCCTAAATTGAAATCTGCATCTTTGATGGGCTGCGTCGCGCTTGCAAAGACATCATGATTGCCAATTGTCTGGAAAACAGGAAAGCCAATATTACTCTTTGACATAATCCGGCGCATCTCATCCATCAATGGCAAACAATTGCGTCCGGCTACGGAGTAAACTATATCTCCAAGAGTCACACCGTAAATGGGTTGAGTTTCGCTCTTCTGCAACTCTTTAATATCCACGATGGTCTCCGACTTAAAACGGGAAATATGCTTCTCATTTGCACATTGCGGATCGGCAAGGGCATAGAGCACAAACTCATTCTCTACTTCGATACGCTCAAATTTGAAGTCATATATGCTACGCTCCACACTGTATTTGTGGTAAAAATCCGGATTTCCATCTGAATTTTCATTGATCTTGCAATCTGCGGGAATGGATGCGTAGATATAGAAGGTGTTGGATGAAGGTGATTCAATTGAGTAATAACCCTCACTATCGGTAATTACGCAGCTGAAGCCGTCGCTTACGACCAATCCGGAGATAGGAGTGCCATCTGTATAGGTGGCGTAACCATGGATTGGCGGCATAATGCTTATGGACGTAGTGCCACCGGGCTCCCCGTTGTCAGGCTTGTCGGTGTAACACGAGAATGCCATTAGTGCAACTGCAAGTATGGTAACAATCTTTTTAAAATCCATTAGGCTGCGTTTACTTGTGTTTACCCATTTTTAGCCGCTTTGACTTGCGGAGGGCTTCAGTGATAATATATTCCAGCTGGCCATTGACACTACGGAAATCATCGGCCGCCCACTTTTCAAGGGCAGCCAATTTTTCCGAATCTATCCTGAGGACAAATGGTTTTTTTTCTTTGGTCATAATAGGATATTAATTATTGGTAGAGTGTTCCCGCGTTAATCACAGGAGTCGCTGCTCTGTCCGAAGTAAGCACAACCATCAGATTGCTCACCATTGCAGCCTTCTTCTCTTCATCCAGCTCAATGATTTCCCTATCGGAAAGTTGCTGGAGCGCCATCTGGACCATACTTACCGCACCCTCCACAATCTTGTGACGTGCAGCCACTATGGCAGTGGCCTGCTGACGCTGAAGCATTGCGCTGGCAATCTCCGGAGCATATGCAAGATAGCTGATGCGTGCCTCCATAACCTCAATACCGGCGATATTCAGGCGATCCTGGAGAGATTTTTCGAGCAGATCGTTTACCTCTTCTCCACCGCTACGCAAAGTAATGGCAGCATCTTCATCTTCGAGATTGTCGTAAGGATAGGAACCGGCAAGACTACGAATTGCAGCCTCGCTCTGCACATCTACAAATTTTACATAATTGTCAACTTCAAAAGAGGCCTTAAATGTATCCTTTACTCTCCAGACAAGCACAATGCCGATCATGATCGGGTTACCCATCTTGTCATTAACCTTGATTGGATCAGCGTTGAGATTGCGTGCCCTGAGAGAAACGGAAGTCCTTGTGGTTAATGGATTGACGAAAAAGAACCCGTTGTCCACGATTGTTCCGACATATTTGCCGAAAAAGACCACAACTTTGCTTTCATTGGGATTGACAATAGTCAAACCCGCCAGAAGAATAAAAAAGAACACTGAAACGATGAAAAACAACCCCCATAGGTCGCTTCCACCTTTGCTAATGATTAGAGCAGGCACCACTATAAAGAGCGCAGCACCAATTAGAGATACGAACAACATCAACCATCCATTTTTAGGACGGATGAATTTTTCCTGAGTTTGTTTCATAACTTTTATAATATCATTTTGATATCACAAAGATATCAATAATTTTTAAAACTCCAACCAAATTTTCAAAAAAAAATAAACAAAAAAATGCCCAACCAATCCGGTCGGGCATTTTCGTATAAATGTATAATACTAATTTACGCTGTAATCTTCTCGAGCCATTTGACCATACCTGCCATTACTGCCATCGAGACGAGACAGATTACGGCAAACACAGCCCATGTCTCCCACTGACGAGGGAAGGTGTTGAGCATAGTAACACCGAGAGCAATAAAGAGATTACCTACAGCTGTAGCTGAGAGCCACAGGCCCTGGCAAATACCCTGGAGATGACGTGGAGCTACTTTTGTCACAAAGGAAATTCCCAGAGGCGAGATAAAGAGCTCGGCTACCGTCAGGAAGAAATAGGTCACAATGAGCACCCAGGGACTTGCCTTCATAGATGCCTTAACAGTCTCGCTAAGAGCAGCAAATTCATATCCTGAAGGATAGTGCTTATACATGGCAACAATCATCAGGAATATATATGCACAAGCGGCAATGAACATACCTACTGCAATCTTCCTCGGAGTAGATACCGGCTTGCCACGACGTGCAAATGAAATAAAAAGCCACATCAGGATCGGGGTAAGAGTGATCACAAAGAAAGGATTGATGCATTGCCATATCTCGGGTGGAATAGCTGCCGTAGAGACAAAGTCACGTGCAAATACCGAGAGCGACTGACCATTTTGGTGGAATGCAAACCAGAAGAAAACAGCAACACTGAGAACTGCAAAGAGAGCGTAAAGACGCTGTCTGATCTCTTTTGCATTGGCTGCTCTCTCTTCGGGAGTGTAATCCTGAACTTCTTGTTTGGATTTCTTAACAGGTGTAGGAAGTTTCTTCTTCACCAACAGGAAAATAGTCAAAGAGAGAAGCATTGCAAACACCGAAGCAAAAAACGAATAGTGTACACCGGTATTGAACACATTAAGATACTGGTCACAGAATGCCGCATCCACAACGCCGGTATGTCCTACACTCTCTGCAAGCGTGGTAATATTTGCGCTATCTATCTCTGACAGGGCACCATTGGTATCAAGGAACTTGTGACAGAGACGCGGAAGATCCGCATTGTAGGTGAAGCCCTTTAACTTAAGCCAGGCACTACGCAATAGTGGAGCAACGAAAGGAGCAACTACACCACCAATATTGATAAACACGTAAAAAATCTGGAAACCGTTGTCGCGTCTGGACTTAGCAAGCTCGAGAGCTTCAGGTCCCTTCTTAGCGGCCTCCTCCTCAAAGTTGTCATACATCTGGCCCACGATTGCCTGGAGGTTTCCTTTGAAGAGTCCGTTACCAAATGCAATCAAAAGGAGCGCAAAGCAGGTAAAGACAAGAATTGCATTTACACCTCTGGTTTCACCGAAAATCGGAATGGAAAGAAGTAAATACCCTACTGCCATCACTACAAGCCCCGAGATAATGGTGCCTTTGTAGTTCTGTGTCTTGTCAGCAATCCTGCCGCCAGGCAAGCTGAAAATGTAGATAACAAAATAGAATACGGCATAAATCCAGCCCGCCACGGAATCATCGATACCAAACTTCGAGCAAAGGAAGAGCAGGAGTACCGCATTCATAATGTAATAACCAAACCTTTCGCCCATATTACTCAACGCAGCAGCTATGAGGCCCTTAGGATGCTCTTTCTTAGCCCTTACGAGGTAAAACAGAAGGAATGGAATGACAATGATAAGAATGGCTATAAGAATAACCAAAGTACGGTTAGTAAGCCATAGATTTGTGAAAAATTGTCCCATAAATAGTTTTTTCGTTATAATTAATTGGTATTAGATTTGTCAAACAATGGGGCAAAAATATAAAAAAAATCGTATATTTACCTTTTGTTAACTTGAAATGTCATTTCTTATGAAGAAAATTGTAATTACCATACTGACGGTTCTCTTATTCTGCGGCAGTAATGCTATGGCACAAACGCCTGTAAGCTCGACTCCCGATGGATTAGTGATCTATTCTCTCCCCAAGACTTCAATCAATCTTGTAGTCGAAGCAAAAAAAGAAACATTCATTGCCGGGCCCTATGCCCAATATGCCCAGAAATATCTCGGCACAGCCGCAAAAACGGAGAACGCAGTCACCTACAGTATGAGCTCCATACAATTTCACCCCTATATAGAGGCAGACCCCTCCAGTCGCATTGCAATCAATCTTTCAGGCAAAAAAAATGCTACAGCCAATTTTCTGCAGTTTTGCTCGCAAGGGCTTATTATCGCATCTGACAGCTATACCGGCAAGCCTGAGGCCTGGAGATTTCCCTCAATAGCTACCGGTGACCAATTTGCCGGAAAAGGCGTAGGAGGCAATCTTACCAGCACTACCACCACCCTCTACAAGAGTGTGATGACGGAAAGCGGCTTCCAGAGAGTGCCCGTCGAACAAAAACAGGTAGTGGAGAAATCTACGGAAAAGAAAGCTGAAGAGGTTGCTGCAAGCATCTTCAATCTACGACGCAAACGCACGGAAATCATAACCGGCGATACTGATGCCATATTTAACGGAGAGGCTCTGGGGGCCGCTATCGAAGAGATAAACCGCCTTGAACAGGAGTATCTCTCTCTCTTTTTCGGCATCACCGAGACCTCCATTCAGAAAATGAGCTTCGATGTCGTACCGCAAGCCGGCAATGATAAGCATATCTATGTAGCTTTCCGAATCTCCGAAACACAGGGACTCCTCCCCGCCTCCAATATTTCCGGAAGGCCGATTATCCTCGAGCTCATACTAGACGAAGGAGCAAAGAGCACCACAGTTCAACAGGCTGCAGCTGCCTCTGCCGGCAGAAGCAAAGGTCAAATGATCTATTACAGAGTACCCGCTACGGTCATTGCACGCATCCTCGACGGACAACAGACATTGCTCCAGACCAGGGTGCCGGTGTACCAACTCGGTGCAGTACACTCTTTCCCTATAGAGACTCTTATTAGCAATTAACTCTCATAAATAATTCATCAAATAAAATAATAATTAAACAAAAAAACAGTATGACACTTTCTCATCTAAAACCTCAGAGAGTGTGGAAACACTTCTACTCACTCACACAAATTCCCCGTCCTTCAAAGCATGAGGGCAAAGCAGTTCAATTTCTCGAGAAATTTGGCAAGGATCTCGGACTCGAAACCATCAAGGATAAAGTTGGTAATATAATTATCCGCAAGCCGGCTACTCCCGGGATGGAAAACAGGATGGGCATTATCCTGCAGGCGCATATCGATATGGTACCCCAGAAGAATAACGACAAGGTTCATGACTTCAAAAAGGACCCCATTCAGCCCCGTATCGTGAGCAAAGAGGATGGTGACTGGCTCTATGCCACCGGCACTACTCTCGGAGCTGACAATGGACTTGGATGCGCTGTTGCAATGGCAGTAATGGAGGCTGACGATCTTGTGCATGGACCGGTAGAAGCACTTTTCACAGTTGACGAAGAGACAGGTATGACCGGTGCGAGAGAACTTCAACCGAATGTGCTCAAGGGCGATATACTCGTCAATCTCGACTCAGAGACCGAGGGTGAGCTCTATGTGGGTTGCGCCGGAGGACTCGATGCCACGGCGGTATTCAAGTATAAAGAGGAGCCCCTCCCCAAGGGATACGAAGTATTTGCAATTCATGTGAAGGGACTCCGCGGAGGTCACTCCGGTATGGAGATCCACGAAGGCCGCGGCAATGCCAATAAAGTGATGATGCGCGTACTTCTGCCTGCATTGAGAGATCTGAAGGGCAAGCTCGTTTCTATTGAGGGCGGCAACCTGCGCAATGCTATTCCGCGCGAGGCGGTAGCAGTAATAGCTGTTCCGGAAGAAAGAGCTGACGAACTCCAGGTAATCGTGGACTCTGTTCTAGCCCAGGTTAAGAATGAATATGCCAACATTGATCCCAATATTCAGATTTTCCTCGAAGAGGCAAAGGCAAAGAAGGTTATGGCTAGCAATGTAGCTCTCAAGATGGCCAAGGCAGTCTATGCATGCCCTAACGGAGTTGATAGAATGAGCCTTGAAATGGATGATCTTGTGGAAACTTCCAACAACCTTGCTATTGTAAAATCCGAGGATGGTAAAATATTTGTTAAATGTCTGATGCGCGGCTCCATGGACACCGCCAAAGAGGATCTGTCAGAGGCGATCCGTGCCGTCTTTGAGCTGGCCGGTGCCAAAGTAACATTGACGGGCGGCTATTCAGGCTGGCAGCCCAATATGAGGTCCCCCATACTTAAGACGATGAAGGAGACCTATTTCAATCTCTTTGGAAAAGAGGCCAAAGTAACGGCTGTCCATGCAGGTCTGGAGTGCGGTATCCTTGGAAGCAAATATCCCAACTGGGATATGATTTCCTGCGGTCCGACTATCTTATCTCCCCACTCTCCGGATGAGAGAGTATTTATCCCTTCTGTGGATAAATGGTGGGAGTTTATCGTTGCGGCACTGGCTAATGCTCCCAAAAAGTAAAATTTGGAGCAAATTTTTGCCAACTCGATAATAATAACTATATTTGCAGCCCTTTTGGAAACTCCGGAAGGGCTTATTTATTTAAAACTCAATTAATTAATAACATGTCAAGACAGTACGAAACCGTTTTCATTGCAACTCCCGTTTTATCTGATGCCCAGATGAAGGAAGCGGTAGCCAAGTACGTGAACTTCATCAAAGAAAATGATGGAGAGATTGTGCACCAAGAGGATTGGGGCCTAAGAAAATTGGCTTACCCGATCCAGAAAAAAACTACAGGATTCTATCATCTGATCGAATTCAAGGCAGACCCTGAGTTTATCGAGAAACTTGAAACTCAGTACAAACGTGATGAACGTATCATCCGTTTCCACACCGTCTCTATGGACAAGCACGCTATTGCATATGCAGAGCGTCGCCGTAATAAAATCAGCGAGGCAGCAGCTCCCAAGTCAGATGTTGCCGGTACCGAAAAAACAGTTAAAGAATAAGGAGATCAAATTATGGCACAACAAGATAAAATTCGCTATCTCAACCCTCCTACAGTAGAGATCAAGAAGAAAAAATATTGCCGTTTCAAAAAGGCCGGCATCAAGTATATCGACTACAAGGATCCTGATTTCCTGAAGAAATTTCTCAATGAGCAGGGCAAAATCCTTCCCCGTCGCATCACCGGTACTTCTCTGAAATACCAGAGGAAAGTAGCACAAGCAATAAAGAGAGCAAGACATATAGCATTGCTCCCTTATGTAACCGATTTATTGAAATAGGAGGAGATTATGGAAGTTATTTTGAAGCAGGATGTCCCTAACCTCGGACACAAAGACGATTTAGTTACAGTTAAGAACGGATACGCTGCCAATTATCTCATTCCCCGTGGAATGGCTATTATGGCAACTCCTTCGGCAAAAAAGGTTCTTGCTGAAAATCTTCGCCAGCGTGCCCATAAAGAGGCAAAGATTCGCGAAGAGGCTACTACTCTTGCAAATGCACTCGAAGGACTTACCCTGAAGGTTGCCACAAAGGTTAGCTCAAAGGGCAAAGTGTTTGGTAGTGTAAGTAATATCCAGATTGCTGAAGCCCTCGTAGCTCTCGGCCATGATGTTGACCGTAAAAACATCACCATCACAGGTGCTGACATCATCAAAGAGACCGGCTCATATGAGGCAGTTGTAAAATGCTACCGCGACATTAAGGCCACCCTACAGTTTGAAGTTGTAGGTGAAGGTGAAGAGGCAAAAGAAGAAACAGTAAAAGAAGTAGAAGCATAATTCCACTTGCACGACATAATTAAACAAACGGGGTAGCCAAATGGTTACCCCGTTTGTTTTTGCACTTGTTTAAGCGACAGCGTCTATTTTTTGTAGATGTACCAGAAAAGATATATCGCAATTGCAAATAGGGCGAAGTAGGTTAGTTTGGGAATGAATGCAATGAGAAGCATTGCTGCAAACAAAATCCACAAAAGCGTATATGCAAGTTTTTTCTGTGCGGGCATACATTGCCATATATATGAAAGACGATCCCGGAATATCCTGAAACGCTGCCTAAAACCGGGCTTGTCTATACGGGTATAGCTGTCATACACATTTTTGTCAGCCTTTATTCTTGGCGACCTGGACCTTCTGACCACTATGGATATTTCGCGGCGAACCGGAGTCCCGTGACAATTGGCAAAAAGCGTAATGCGCGTCCTGCCTTTGGAACGATTGAGTTTATATTTTTTAGAGCCACTGGGAGGCACGGTCGCGCTTGCCACCCTATATCCATTATTTATTGTAATCTGTGCCGATTCTGCTTCAGGGCACTCCCATTTTACCTCAACAATGTCACCCTCCCTGACAATTCGTCTGCTTACTCTGAATTTCATACCTGTTATTCATTTTACTTAATATGAAGCAAAAAGAGTTCCATAAATTGCTGCAATTTTCTATTTTTGCAATGTAAAATAATATTCTGAGATATGAAACAGTTTTTTCGCCTCATTTTTATAGCGGCAATGTTGCTACCAATCGGACTTCAAGCCAACGCACAAACAGTTTATTCCGTTGATTACAAGTCCGATGCAGATGTCAAAGTGTTTGTCACCGACTACAAGTCGGATGCAGATCTGATTGTTTATAAGGCTGGTTACAAGTCTGATGCTACCGGCAACAATGGTGTCTGGTATTTTGTCAATTATAAGTCAGACGCCAAAAAGAAGATCTATTTTGTCAAATATAAGTCGGATGCCGACCTTATCATCTATTTTTCTCAGTATAAATCGGATGCGGGATGGCGTAAAAATTCTAAAAAACATCTGATGCAATAGCAATCTCATTTTTCGGAGAGTATTCCGGGGAGTATAGAGAGCTGTAGCAGCATACCGATTCACGGGTCTATTCAGGGTTTTGATGCCGCTGATTCGATTATTATTGCTATATTTACGCCTTCAAAAAACAATGTGCTGAAATCACACTAACATTTTTAACCATATAAATTCAAAAATGAAGAAAATCAATTGCTTTATTCCTTTCCAGGATGAAACACAAGTAAAACTAACCGTTGACAATCTCAAAGCTCAAAAGCTGGTAAATAAAGTTTATCTCCTCCATGCGGGTGAGACTGCATATAAAGCAGCAGAAGTATTGGGATGTGAGGTCATTAATGTCCCCTATCTCAACAGTACGACGGCCGTTAAGGCTATCGCTTCCAAGGCAGATACTACCTATACTCTTATCTACACCAAGTACACTTCTCTGAGTTTCGTGCTATTCTCTCTGGAGAGAATGGTAAGTATAATTGAAGATTCAGGCTCTGCTATGGTATATGCAGACCACTTCAATCAGGTAGGTGATGTGCGTACAGATGCACCCGTTATAGATTATCAGTTCGGTTCATTGAGAGATGATTTCAACTTTGGATCAGTACTTTTCTATAAGAGCGATGCAGTCAAAGAGGCAGTTTCCAGAATGTACATCGATTATAAGTTTGCTGCAATGTATGATCTGCGCCTTAAAGTTTCACAGAAAGGCAATCTCGAGCATATCAACGAGTTTCTCTACTATGATGTGGAGACAGATACCCGCAAATCGGGCGAAAAATTATTTGACTACGTCGATCCAAAGAATAGAGCCGTGCAGATTGAGATGGAGCAGGCCTGTACAGAGCACCTCAAGGCGATAGGAGGCTATCTTAAGCCCCAATTCAAGGATGTCAAGTTTGCTGAGGATCACTTCGAGTATGAGGCATCTGTTATAATTCCCTGTAAAAACAGGGTACGTACCATCAAGGATGCCATAACTTCTGCACTCGGCCAAAAAACCAATTTTAAATATAATGTGATTGTTGTGGATGACAACTCGGATGATGGCACCGTTGAGATTATAAAGTCATTTGAAAGCGACGAAAAACTCATCTACATTGCTCAGGACAAATCTTACCACGCTATCGGCGGCAACTGGAATGTGGCCATTCACCATCCGAAATGCGGTAAATTTGCAATTCAGCTTGACTCTGATGACGTTTATTCGGATGAAAACTCACTCCAGAAAATGGTTGACGCATTTTATGAGCAGAATTGTGCAATGGTTGTCGGCACATATCGTATGACCAACTTCAACATGGAGACTATTCCTCCCGGGATCATCGATCACAGAGAGTGGACTCCCGACAACGGCCGCAACAACGCACTTCGCATCAATGGCCTGGGAGCGCCGAGAGGTTTCTATACTCCAATGCTTCGCACCATAAATTTCCCTACCACAAAATATGGTGAGGATTATGCAGTAGGTCTGCGCGTAAGCCGCGAATATCAGATCGGCCGTATTTATGAAGTAGTCTACCTATGTCGCAGGTGGGAAGACAACTCCGACTCCTCTCTCGCCATAGAGAAGGTAAATGCCCACAACACCTACAAGGATCGTCTACGCACCTGGGAACTCAAGGCCCGCGTTGCAATGAATCGCAAGTAGGGCTATGAAATTCCCCCTACAAGAGAGTATTGAACAGATGTTCTCCCGTGAGTTGTCGCTCCACGGGAGAGCATTTGTTAATAACCAGGCTTTATCGGGCATGGAGGTAAGGGAGTTTAATATTGACGGGTATCCTGCAAAACTCTTTTTCAATCCCGCCAGAGAGGCTTCGGTTATGGCTGACATAAGCGAGGAGGTAATCCGCAATCGCCAATGTTTTCTCTGCGAAGAGGGACTCTCTCCGGAGCAACTCGGCACCTCATGGCACAGCCCGGCGAGTGGAGAGGAATATATTTTCAGAGTAAATCCCTTCCCTATCTTCGACCTTCATTTCACCATCTCCCTTTCGTACCACAAAAGACAGCAAATAGAGGGACATTTCGGTGATATGGCAGCAATTGCACGCGAATTGCCTGACTACACCATCTTTTACAATGGCCCGATGTGTGGTGCCTCTGCACCCGATCATCTCCATTTCCAGGCCGTTCCGGCCGGCAATATGCCTTCTGAGGTAATTGCCCGCAGAGGAGAACATCTCGAACCTGTTTACAACTGCATTTCCGGTAGTATAAGTCGTCTTAACATCTGGTCCAACGGCAGCTACTTGCTTAGAAGTGACAGCAGAAGTGGTATAGAAACTCTGTTTTCACGCCTGATGAGCTGTGCGCCGACCTATGATGGTACGGAATGGGAGCCGCGTGTAAATATTCTCTCCTGGTGGGATTCAGATCACTATTCTACCCTGGTGCATTTCCGCAGGGAATCCAGACCTGCTTGCTTTTCAGCAGAAGATCCAAAAGAACGCATCCTGATCAGTCCGGCCTGTGTGGAAATGAGCGGTATAGCAATCGTATCATCACGAGATAGTTTTGAATTGCTTACTGCCGGCAAACTCACAAGCATCATTGAGGAAGTATCATTGGACAAAAAAACAGCACACATCATGGAAAATAAACTTAAAAGAACTCAGGCAGAACTCGCTGTAGGCATTTTCTCGGAAGAGAAAGTAGAATTCAGCTTCAATGCTCCCTACCAAGCCGGTGACAAAACATATAAAGGTGATTTCAGCGCTATTGTAAAGGAGGGTAAGGTACTTTTCGATGGAGAGCTCCACGATCAAATCATATTCTCATCAAATGAGGAAAATGGCACCTTTACACTCAAAGATGTTACCATAGGGGTCAACTTCCATTGGGAAAGGAAGGAAGATCAGGTTTTCGCCGGCAGTCTTAAACTAATCGTGGAAAAGGGCAGAGTGACCGCTATCAACCTCATTGGCATAGAAGATTACCTGATCAGCGTAATCTCCTCTGAAATGAGTGCCACCTCTTCCAAACAGCTGCTAAAGGCGCATGCGGTAATATCGCGCTCCTGGACACTTGCGCAGATAGTCAAAAACAAAGAAATAACAGCTTCGGAGCAAGAGTATTCCGCCTGTATCGAAACAGAAGATGAGCTTATCAAATGGTATGATAGAGAGGATCACACCAACTTTGATGTTTGTGCTGATGACCATTGTCAGCGCTACCAAGGGCTTACCCGCGCCTCAACTGAGGCCGTTAGAGAGGTTATCGACGAGACTTGGGGTGAAGTACTCACCTATGAGGGTAAAATATGCGATGCGCGATTTTCAAAGTGCTGCGGCGGTGTATTTGAAGAGTTCCCTTACTGCTGGGAAGATAAGGATATGCCTTACCTCCGCAAGCAGCTTGACAATAAGAGCACAGACCCAATACCCGACCTCACCATTGAGGAGAATGCCCGCGAATGGATATATAGTTCACCGAAGGCCTTCTGCAACACCACCGACCAGCGTATACTCTCTCAGGTACTCAACACCTACGACCAGGAGACAGTCAACTTTTTCCGCTGGAAGGAGCACTACTCTCAGCAAGAGCTCTCGGATCTGATTAAGAGTCGCTCGGGAGTGGACTACGGTGAGATACTGGATCTTATCCCCGTAGCAAGAGGCACTTCAGGCCGCCTTTGGAAACTCAGGATAGTGGGATCCAAGCGCTCCCGCACCATCGGCAAGGAGCTTGAGATCCGCAGGACCCTCTCCCCTTCCCACCTCTACAGCTCAGCTTTCGTGGTGGAAAAAAAGGGTGTGACAGCATCGGGAGCTCCCGCATCATTTACACTTATAGGAGCAGGCTGGGGACACGGCGTCGGTCTTTGTCAGATAGGTGCTGCAGTAATGGGTGACCTTGAATATGACTACCGCGAAATACTCCTCCATTACTTCAATGGAGCATCGATAGACAAACAATATTAAAACCATAGAACTTATGAAGAAACAAACCAGACAAAGGTCTCCGTGGGCTTGGGTACCCTCGTTATACTTTGCGCAGGGTCTGCCCTACGTGACCGTGATGACTCTTGCAGTCGTGATGTTCAAAGATCTGGGACTAGACAACAATAAAATTGCTTTGTACACCAGTTGGCTCTATCTCCCTTGGGTTATCAAGCCAATCTGGAGCCCCATAATCGATTTGATAAAAACCAAACGAATGTGGGTCATTCTGATGCAAACATTTGTGGCAGTTGCTTTTGCCGGCATTGCTTTCTCTATTCCCACCACTTTCTTCCTGCAAACCTGTCTGGCGTTTTTCTGGCTGATGGCATTCAGTAGCGCTACCCATGACATCGCAGCTGATGGATTTTATATGCTTGGACTTTCAGAAGGAGATCAGGCTCTTTTTGTGGGTATTCGCAATACCGCATACAGACTCGCCACCATTTTTGTTGAGGGTGGGCTTGTAGTTCTTGTCGGCTTTTTAGCGAAAGGATCAATCTTTCCCGGATGGAAAGGAAATTATGTGGTATCCTGGAGTGCCTGCTTCTTCCTGCTTGCAGCCATCTTTATTGGACTTACTATCTGGCATTCATTTGTTCTTCCCAAACCTGCAAGTGATGTTTCAAGAGATAATGTTACCTTCAAGCAATTGATGAAGGACTTCATAATGACTTTTGTCGATTTCTTTAAGAAAAATGACATCCTTCTCGCTCTTTTCTTTATCCTAACCTATCGACTTGGAGAGAGCCAACTATTGAAACTCTCTATTCCATTCCTCAAAGACCCCATAGAGGCCGGCGGTCTCGGACTTGGTAATGAGCATATCGGTATGATTAAAGGGACAGTTGGCATTATTGCACTGCTGGTGGGTGGCATTCTTGGCGGCATCTGCATCTCCAAGGGAGGCCTCAAAAAGTGGATAATCCCTATGGCACTCGCCATCAATATCCCCGACGCTTTATATATATATCTTGCCTATGCACAGCCCGACAATATCTGGGCAGTAATAGGGTGTGTGGCAGGCGAGCAACTTGGTTACGGATTTGGCTTTACTGCATTTACCCTCTATCTGGTATATATAGCCCGAGGCGCATTCAAAACTGCCCACTACTCCATTGGAACCGGTCTTATGGCACTCGGCATGATGATCCCGGGGATGTTTGCGGGCAAAATCCAAATG
>JAAZMM010000042.1 GCA_012798805.1 Bacteroidales bacterium | reverse complement strand
TAAGGAACTGGGACAGAAGTTCAGCACGCCTATCTTTGATGGTGCCACTCTTGAGGATATAACCAAATATACCGACAAGGCAGGTCTTCCCAAATATGGAAGGACCTATCTCCGTGATGGCGGCACCGGCGAATTCTTTGATCAGCCGGCTACTGTAGGCATCATCTATATGATTAAACTCGGCCATATGGTTGACGATAAGATGCACGCCCGCTCCATTGGTCCTTATTCTCTAATTACACAGCAGCCTCTTGGAGGTAAAGCACAGTTTGGTGGCCAGAGATTTGGAGAGATGGAGGTTTGGGCGCTTGAGGCATTCGGCGCTGCAAATATCCTGCAAGAGATCCTGACTATCAAGTCAGATGACGTGAATGGACGTTCTAAGGCATACGAGGCCATAGTCAAAGGAGACCCCATGCCTATACCAGGCATTCCTGAGTCTCTGAACGTGCTCTTACACGAGCTGCGTGGCTTAGGTCTTAATGTAATGTTAGATTAAATCACCGTTTGTTAGAAAATAATATATACTATGTCATATAACACCAAAGACGTAAAGGTCAAATCTAATTTTAGCAAGATTACCATCGGCCTGGCATCCCCGGAGGATATTCTCGCAAGATCCTCAGGAGAGGTTCTGAAGCCGGAAACCGTCAATTACCGCACATACAAGCCAGAAAGGGACGGTCTCTTCTGCGAAAGAATTTTTGGTCCTTCCAAAGATTTCGAGTGCCATTGCGGCAAGTATAAGAGAATACGCTATCGTGGCATAACCTGTGATCGTTGCGGCGTTGAGGTTACGGAGAAAAAAGTACGCAGGGAGCGTATGGGACACATAGAACTGACTGTTCCCGTGGCTCATATCTGGTATTTCCGTTCAACCCCCAACCAGATAGGTTATCTGCTCGGCATTCCTTCAAAGAAGTTAGAGTCAATCCTCTATTATGAAAGATATGTGATTATCAACCCGGGCGTAGCTGAAAGCAGCATGGGCCTTAATAAGTGTGATCTTATTTCTGAAGAGGAGTATTTTCAGGTACTTGACCAACTTCCTAAGGAGAATCAGCAACTTTCTGATGATGATCCTGACAAGTTTCTTGCCGGAATGGGTGCTGAGGCGATCTATGAACTCCTGAGAAGGATTGATCTGGATGCTGTTTCTTTCGAACTGCGCAACAAAGCAGAGACTGAAGGTTCGCAACAACGCAAAGCGGATGCACTAAAGCGTTTGAGTGTAATTGAAGCATTCCGTGAATCCAAGGAACTTAACAGACCGGAGTGGATGATAATGAAGGTTATTCCGGTGATACCACCTGATCTTCGTCCTCTTGTTCCCCTGGATGGAGGTCGTTTTGCTACATCCGATATAAATGATCTCTACCGTAGGGTAATTATACGCAACAATCGTCTAAAGAGATTGATTGAGATAAAAGCCCCCGAGGTTATTCTCCGCAATGAGAAACGTATGCTTCAAGAGGCTGTTGACTCTCTCTTTGACAACTCGAGAAAATCCAATGCTGTCAAGACAGAGGGTAACAGGACTCTCAAATCACTTTCAGACAGTCTCAAAGGAAAGCAGGGACGTTTCCGTCAAAACCTTCTCGGAAAGCGTGTGGATTATTCTGCACGTTCGGTTATCGTTGTAGGGCCCGAACTCAAGATGCATGAGTGCGGTATTCCAAAACTTATGGCTGCGGAGCTCTATAAACCATTTATTATCCGTAAGCTGATAGAGAGAGGCAAGGTAAAAACCGTAAAATCTGCAAGGAAACTTGTTGACAGGAAGGATCCTGAAATTTGGGAAATCCTGGAAAATGTCATGAAGGGTCATCCCGTGCTCCTCAACAGAGCTCCTACCCTTCACCGCCTTGGTATTCAGGCCTTCCAGCCCAAGATGATTGAAGGCAAGGCCATCCAACTCCATCCGCTTGCATGTACCGCCTTCAATGCGGACTTCGACGGTGACCAAATGGCAGTCCATCTCCCTCTCGGTAATGCTGCTATTCTTGAAGCACAGCTTCTGATGCTTGGTTCGCATAATATCTTGAATCCTGCTAATGGTGCTCCTATTACCGTACCATCACAGGATATGGTACTCGGACTCTACTATATTACTAAAGAGAGAAAGGGAGCCAAAGGTGAGGGTATGGTATTCTATGGCCCCGAAGAGGCAATTATTGCTAATAATGAAAAGATAGTTGAACTCCAGGCCAAAGTGAAGGTACGTCTTCATATAGATCGTGCCAATCCCGAAAAGGGATATCATATGGTTGATACTACTGTCGGCAGGATTCTTTTCAACCAACTTGTTCCCGCCGAGGTAGGCTATATCAATGAACTCCTGAAGAAGAAAACACTCCGCGATATCATCGGTAAAGTACTTAAGACATCAGATGTGGCTCGTACGGCACAATTCCTCGATGCCATCAAGGACCTTGGTTACAAAATGGCATTCCAGGGCGGTCTTTCATTCAACCTCGGCGATGTCATTGTTCCTAAGGAGAAGCAGAGCCTTGTGGATGCAGGTTATGATGAGGTAGAGAGTATTCAGTCCAGCTTTAATATGGGTCTGCTCACTAATAATGAGCGTTATAATCAGATTATCGACGTTTGGACCAAGACCAATAACAACCTTACCCGAATCGTTGAGGACCAGATCAGCAAAGATAATCAGGGATTCAATCCCGTATATATGATGCTTGACTCCGGTGCCCGTGGTTCCAAAGAGCAGATTCGTCAGCTTTGTGGTATGCGCGGTCTTATGGCTAAACCGCAGAAATCCGGCTCTACAGGTGCTGAAATTATCGAAAACCCGATCCTTGCCAACTTTAAGGAGGGTCTTTCGGTACTGGAGTACTTCATATCTACTCACGGTGCTCGTAAAGGTCTTGCGGATACAGCACTTAAAACAGCCGACGCAGGTTATTTGACCCGCCGTCTTGTGGACGTTTCTCACGATGTGATTATCAATGAAGAGGACTGCGGTACACTCAGAGGCCTTATTGCTACTGCTATCAGAAATAAGGACGAAATTGTAGAGACCCTTAATGAGAGAATTCTCGGTCGCACTTCAGTACATGATATTTACAACCCTCTTACTGCAGAGAAAATACTATCAGCAGGAGAAGAAATTACCGAAGAGGTTGCGGATCTTATCGATACTCTTCCTATTGAAAGCGTTGAAATTCGCTCAGTTCTTACCTGTGAGTCACGTAAGGGTGTTTGTGCCAAGTGCTATGGTCGTAACCTTGCGACAGGTCGTATGGTGGAAAAGGGAGAGGTTGTAGGCGTTATTGCAGCGCAATCCATCGGTGAGCCAGGTACACAGCTTACTCTCCGTACATTCCACGTGGGTGGTACTGCAGGTAATATCACTTCCGAAAGTGAAATCACCTCCAAGTATGATGGTAAGCTTGAGTTTGATGATCTTAGGACTATTACAAAAGTGACGGATAATGGTAATCATATCATTGTGGTAAGTCGTGCCACTGAACTAAGGATCGTACATGAAACTACAGGCATCAACCTTTCACAGTACACTGTTCCCTATGGTGCGGAACTCTTCAAAGCCCCTGGCGACATTGTAGCTAAAGGCGATAGAATATGCAGTTGGGATGCCTACAATTCCCTCAACATTTCCGAATATACCGGTACTGTCGTTTATGAACATCTCATCAATGGTGTAACTTACCGTGAAGAGAGAGACGAAACTTCAGGACATATCGAGAGAGTCGTTATCGAATCTCGTGACAGGTCGAAGACTCCATGTGTCAAGATTGTTGATGACAACGAAGAGGTTATCCAGACCTACAACCTTCCTGTAAATGCCCACATTATGGTGGACAATGGGGAGAAGATAGTGGCTGGTGACGTTATTCATAAAATCCCCAGGGCAATTGGCAAGTCCGGCGATATCACAGGCGGTCTTCCCCGCGTTACAGAGCTCTTTGAGGCCAGAAATCCTTCAAATCCGGCAACTGTATCCGAAATTGACGGTGAAGTTTCACTCGGAAAGATCAAACGAGGTAACAAAGAGGTTATCATTACCCCTAAAAACGGTGAAAAGAAGGTCTATCTGGTGCCGCTTTCCAAGCAGATACTTGTGAATGACAACGACCACGTCAAGGCCGGCACGCCCCTTTCGGATGGAGTAATATCTTCTGCGGATATCCTGGCAATTCAGGGTCCCGTAAAGGTGCAGGAGTATATTGTGAATGAGATCCAGGAGGTTTACCGTATGCAGGGCGTAAAGATCAACGACAAACATTTTGAGATCATTGTGCGTCAAATGATGCGTAAAGTAGAAATTGTCGAGCCGGGTGACACCAGTTTCCTGCCGGAACAGCTTGTTGACAAGTGGGAATTCATGGAGGAGAATGACGAAATATTTGACAAGAAGGTGGTTACCGATGCAGGTGATTCTACCGAATTGCATAAGGGAGAGATTGTCACTCTGCGTAGGTTACGTGATGAAAATTCAATCCTTAAGCGTCAAGATAAAAAGACGGTTACTGCACGTGACGCTGTTCCCGCTACCTCAAAACAGGTGCTTCAGGGTATTACCCGTGCCGCTTTGAGGACCAATAGCTTTATGTCGGCAGCATCATTCCAGGAGACGACGAAAGTGTTGAGCGATGCCGCAATACGTGGCAAAGAGGATACACTCGAAGGTCTCAAGGAAAATGTAATCTGCGGACACCTCATTCCTGCCGGTACCGGTCAGCGTTCATTTGAGAAGCTGGTGGTAGGCAATATGGAAGATGTCCAGAAAGCATTGAATCTTGCAAAGCCCCGAAGGCGCGAAAGAGCGGTGGAGAGGGAGTAGTAAAACTAAAATGGCAGCCATTTGGCTGCCATTTTAGTTTTGGGTGCGAGTTGCGGGTTACGTGGTGCGGGTTATTTTTCCGCTTTTTTTAGTTTGTTGAAGCAGTGGCGGCAAAGGGGTTCATAAATATCTTGTTCGCCAAGTTCCACAAGTTTGTCGCTGGAAGAGAGCCGGTGTGAATGGTTTGCAATATCGCCGCATCTGACACAGATTGCGTGTACCTTAGTAACATATTCGGCAACTGCCATAAGTGCCGGCATGGGACCAAAAGGATTTCCAAGATAGTCCATGTCCAGTCCTGCTATGATTACCCTAACGCCTTGTGAAGCAAGTTGCTGGGCTACATCCACGATGCCGGGGTCAAAAAATTGCGCTTCATCGATACCTACCACATCGACATTGCCTGTAAGTAGCAGTATGTTGTTGGATGAATCAACAGGAGTTGAAAGTATGGTGTTGGAGTCATGGGATACCACTTCTGCTTCAGAATACCTGACATCTATTTTAGGTTTGAATATTTCAACATTCAGATTGGCGAATTTTGCTCTCTTTAACCGGCGTATCAATTCCTCGGTTTTGCCCGAAAACATTGAACCGCAGATCACCTCTATCGAGCCCGGTTTTTTTGCGCTTTCTATAAACATTTTTAGTATTTTTGCGTGGAACTCCAGACAAAGGTACACAAAAATGTCCAGACTTTACATAGTACCCACGCCAATCGGCAACCTTGAAGATATTACTTTGAGGGCAATCAGGATTCTCAGGGAAGTGGATCTCATTTTGGCAGAGGATACCAGAACAAGTTCGATCTTGTTGCGTAAATATGAGATTTCAACCAGGATGGAGTCACATCATAAGTTTAATGAGCATAGGAGAGTCGCTTCCGTGGTAGAAAAGATCCTTGCCGGCATGGAGGTGGCATTGATCAGCGATGCAGGTACTCCGGGAATATCAGACCCGGGATTTTTGCTGGTGCGCAGCTGTGTGGAGGCCGGAATAGAGGTTGAAACTCTTCCCGGGGCTACTGCATTTGTTCCCGCACTCATAAATTCGGGGTTTCCTACTGACAGGTTTGTTTTCGAGGGGTTCCTTCCACTCAAAAAGGGGCGTCAAAAACGCCTCAAGGCACTTCAAGATGAGAGCAGGACGATGATTTTCTACGAATCACCTTATCGTTTGGTTAAAACCCTGCTCCAGTTTGCAGAGTATTTTGGCGCTGAACGTCAGGCGACCGTGTCGCGAGAGATTTCCAAGCTTCACGATACTACTCATCGCGGCACCCTTGCATCGCTGGCAGACTATTTTACATCACATGAACCTAAGGGTGAGATAGTGATAGTAGTAGCTGCTCATCAACCGGATAAAAACTCAGATGAGGAGAGTTGATCTCAGTATAACATTTCTTTAAAACATTTTAATGAGCAAGGTAGGTATGAAGAGAGAGGAAAAAGTGAAAAAGAGCGCTGCATCAGGTGTTATCGCGCTTATATTTTTAATTATCGGATTTCAGGCGGCAATTTTCTTTGAAAAGGTAATCAATAGGTCGGTTCCGCAAGCAGAGATAAAAGAAACCACAGAGATACAAGACCATTCTGCGGGAGGGGAAGATTCCCTGCGTTTACCGGCATCTCAATCCTCTCAGGAACCCTTTTCAGGCACACGAATTCGAAGTAATAATGCTTATAAAAGCAACTCCGGTACAGACAATAGTCGGAGAACCCGTTATGGGGGTTATCCGGCCCCTGCAAAGGGCTACAAGAGTCGTCCACCACGAAAAGTGGAGTCATTTCCATTTGATCCAAATACTATTTCCCTGGAGGATTTAGTGCGTTTGGGACTTTCTGAACGCCAGGCGGAGGTTATACTCAATTATCGAAACAAAGGTGGATTATTTCGAAAAAAGGAGGATTTTGCCAGGATGTATGTAGTGTCGGATACACTCTACCAGCGTCTGGAGCCCTTTATCGATATACCCAAATTGGAGCTCAATACAGCTGATAGTGCGGCTTTGGTCACGTTAAGAGGCATAGGTCCCTATTTTGCGCGACGGATTATTGAGCACAGAGAGCGTCTGGGCGGCTTTTTTGACCCGCAGCAACTTATGGAAATAGAGGGTATGGACCGGGAACGCTATGAGGGTTTCGCCTTGTCAGTAAAGGCTGATAGTAGCCATGTTAAAAAAATTGATTTCTGGTCATTGACAAAAGAGGAGCTTGAGGCGCACCCTTACATTGGCTCGTATGCGGCAAAAGGCATAATTCGCTATCGCAGCGTCACGGATACGGCGCAATGGAGTTTTACAGATCTTGTTCACAACAATTTATTAACTGCGGATCGAAGTGCAAAACTTTTAAAATATCACAAATAATATTTATTTCAGAGAAATAACGGATATTTTGTTTACTTTTGACCGTATTTTTGTTAAAAATAGTTAAAAATGTTGGAATGCAGATCTGTCACTAAAAAGTTTGGTGACTTCAAGGCTCTTGATAATGTCTCAATAGAGGCGGAAAGGGGGCGTGTTTTTGGTCTGCTGGGCCCAAACGGGGCCGGTAAGACCACCCTGATTCGTATCATCAACCGCATCACCATCCCCACAGATGGAGAGGTCATCTATGATGGCAGATTGATGAATGACGATATGGTGCGTGAAATCGGTTATTTGCCGGAAGAGCGTGGTCTCTACAAAAAAATGAAGGTAGGGGAGCAGGCAATTTATCTTGCACGCCTGAAGGGGCTCTCAATGTCGGAGGCAAAGAAAGAACTCAAAGAATGGTTTGTTAAATTCGGAATCCAAAGCTGGTGGGATAAAAAGGTGGAGGAACTTTCCAAGGGAATGGCCCAGAAGGTACAATTTATTACTACAGTCCTCCATAAGCCTTCTTTGCTGATTCTGGATGAACCCTTTTCGGGATTTGATCCGGTCAATGTGCAGATTATCCGTAATGAGATTCTTCGTATGAAAGATGAAGGAGCTACAATTATTCTCTCCACTCACAATATGGAGTCGGTTGAGGAACTTTGCGACGATATTGCGCTTATCAACCACGCAAAATTGGTGGTGTCCGGTCCCACGGGAGAGATTCGCCGGAAATATGGCTCCAACCAAGTGGAGGTGCTCTATCGTTCTACTGATCCTCTTACCACCTGGTCTAAATATTTCACTATCTCTTTGGATGAAGAATATAAGCATTTAAGGAGAGCGGTGCTTGATGTGGAAGATGGAGCAGGAGCACAGCAGATCCTTCCGGAACTGCTCAAGAGCGTGGATATCGCTTCCTATAGGGAGCTTGTTCCGCGAATGAATGACATTTTTATCAAACTTGTAAGTGAAAAATAGGAGGGAGCCATGAATTTCAATAAGATAGGTATAATATTAGGCCGCGAATTTTCAGTACGCGTCAAGAAGAAATCATTTATCCTGACAACTATCCTCACTCCAATATTAATGGCAGCTCTCTTTATCGTTCCTACCGTACTGATGGTGGTGGGAGGCAAGGATACTGAAAAGGTGATGGTGCAGGATAATTCCGGTATTGTGGCTCCTTATCTTGAGAGCAGTTCCACTGCAGAATATATTATTGCGCCTGAGGGTAGCACTCTCGAGCAGTTGAAGGCAGACTTTAATAATCTGGACGTCTATGCGCTTGTGGGAATTTCGGAGCTTGACTCATCCAATAACGTGCAAGCGGTAGCTTATTCTGCCGAGCCACTAAATGTTGACATCAAGAGCGATATTTCGAGAAAAGTCAATAAGGCTGTAGAGACGATGAAACTTTCACTCTACAATATAACCGATCTCGACCGCATTCTTGAGGAGGTGAGGAGTGATGTGCAGATTACAACCCTCACTCTCACAGAGAAAGGAGAGAAGGAGGAGTCAACGGAGATCTATATGGCGCTCTCTTATATTATGAGCTTTTTGATCTATATGTTCATCTTTATGTTCGGCAACATGGTGATGAGAGGAGTGATTGAAGAGAAAAGCGGCCGTATAGTCGAGGTGATTGTTTCTTCAGTCAAGTCGGTTGAGTTGATGATAGGTAAGATTTTAGGTGTTGCCCTGGTGGCAATAACGCAATTTTTGATTTGGGTGGTGCTAACTCTTATTCTCGTTATGGTGGCCGGTTTTCTGCTGGGCGGAGATCTTGTTGGAACTATGGAGTCAGCGGAAGTGGCCGGCATGGGCTCTATCCTGAAGGGTATTTCGGAGGTGAGATTTGGCTATGTGATCACCTGTTTCCTTATCTATTTTGTACTGGGTTATCTGCTCTATGCCGGTATGTTTGCAGCAGTTGGTGCAGCAGTGGATAATGAGGCAGACACTGGACAACTCTCGATTCCTATTACTGTTCCCCTCATTTTGGGTCTCTTCCTGATGATTCCTACTTTCCAGAATCCTACCGGACAGCTTGCTTTCTGGTCTTCGATAATACCTTTTACCTCCCCCATGGTAATGATGGCGCGAATTCCTTTCGGAGTGGTGCCTTTCTGGGAGCTCGCTCTCTCGATTATTTTGCTTCTGGCGACCGCCCTTCTGATGGCCGTGATTTCTGCAAAGATATACAAGGTGGGCATTCTTACCTACGGTAAAAAGGCCTCCTTCAAAGATCTCTGGAAATGGATTAAGACAAAGAATTAAAGAAATGATAAAAAGAGTTGCTTTTATTGTACTGTTGCTGTTTGGTATGGGCCTGGCGAATGCCCAAATTAATTACAGCTGGAAAACAGTAGCTATGGATGCATCCTGGGGTGATATTAAGGACTTGACGGCTACTAAAATCATCGGCAAATATGCACCCATGGTGGAGCCTTTAATGGAAATAATCGGCTATTCTGATGCCGAATATGATAAAGGTACCCCCGAAGGGCCCCTTTCAAATTTTGCAGTAGATGTAATCCGTGCAGTTGCAGAGAAGGAAATAGGCGAGAAGGTGGATTTGGCTATGACCAATTTTGGAGGTATCCGTACCTCTCTTCCGAAAGGTGCAGTCAGGGTCTATGATATCTTTTCGATTTTCCCATTCGACAATTATCTCGTGACCTTTGACATTCTGGGAGCAGATCTGGACAAGTTTCTCAGAAATATGGCCTCGAGAGGCCGTGTTGAGGCTTTGAGTAATGTGCAAGTGGTATTTGACGGATATAATCTGGAATCGATAACGGTAGGCGGAGAGCCGATAGACCCGGAAAGAAACTACAAGTTTGCTACTATCAATTTCCTTATGGATACGGCAGG
>JAAZMM010000008.1 GCA_012798805.1 Bacteroidales bacterium | reverse complement strand
TACTTGGTTAGAACTGTGCTTCCATTATCTCTTCCACTTCTATGTAGCTTCCATAGTAATCTTGAAACCTGTAAAAGAGGTGGAATGTTTCGTAGTCCCAATCATAGTAACTCTCTTTACCCGGAGTCAGTTCCAATGTAGAAGGTGACCAACTCGTTTTTATCAACTCTACATCCCATTTTCGTTTGTCGTCGGTAGGAATGATTTTAAGATTGAACCACTTGTTGTTGCCGGCATAGCCGGCAACTGTGTTGTTGGTCGCCATTTGCATTTGAATGATATCATTTGCAATGGATACCGGTTGCTTATTTACCTGATGGGATGAATTTCGGCCTGAGACTGTGTTAGTCACACTCATTCTGCTTATATACGACCACTCGTAGTCATTTTTTACCTCGAGTTTGAGCAATAGCGTGCTACGGTTCTCGTCGGCAGAATAATTTGATGTTGACGAGATGGTTATAGGCAGATAGAAAGTTTTTAAGAATTCAATCTTATCGGGGTAAATGGTAACCGGCAGTGAAGCTTCCGTATTTCCCTTTTCAAACTTGACCGTATTACTTTCCAACTTCCATGCATCACTTGGCAGGAGCTCTTGGTTTGAAGTTAAAAAGCCGGGATGTGCCGCCACTTCAACGGTATAGTCTCTATCTGTTTCAACACCTTCAGATACCAGGAGGTATTTTTGCACAACCGGTTTTTCAGAATACAAAACACGTGAAGCAAGTGTGTTTTGCTCCAATCTATTATCTCTGAAATAAAAAACCGGTTTATTCAATGTTATTCCGATAATAGAGCTCAGCATTTCAGGTGTTTCATGCAGTTTGTACTCTGAACTATTAGTCAAGCGTACAGGAATAGCATACTTGATCTCATTATAATCCAAGCCTGATTGCTTTAGCTTGTCGGTGTGTATTATAATTGAAATAGTCCCATCCACATTTCCTTTCTGTATGAAAACTTCTTTTGATTCAATGGACCAATATTCTGTGGGAAGCATTTCAATCTGACCGGAATATTGCTGTGTGATATCTTGATTATAAGTATCTATAAGGGATTTGTCAATTTCAAAACCAACAGAAAACCCATTGCTTCCGGATCTTAGTCCTGAACAGTAAACACCTAATTGTATCAAATATTCTCCAGACTCCTTTTCCCAAGCTTTACGGAGAACAAAACCTGAAGATGGGATATATACTCTCGCTTCATCATTATCCTTCATATGACTCACGTCAATACAAGAATAAAGTAAGAAAGGGAATAAAAGCGTTAATAATAATCTTTTCATAATTATGTGGTATTAAGCTAATTATTTATTTGTTATTATTACCATTGAGGGTTTTGCACCAGCTTACCCTCATACTTTACAATCTCGTCATAAGGGATTGGCCACCAGTACATTTTGTCGTGCCATACCCGGTCTTCAACCTTTTCTACCGTGTAGTTAAATCCTGTCGGACGATTGTAACTATTAAATCCTGTTGCCTCAATGCGAATCCCATGAATGGGGCCACCCAACTTTTCTCCTTCTTTCCAGCGACGAAGGTCGTAGAAGCGATGCCCTTCAAAACAGAGCTCTATTGCTCTCTCGTGTTGGATTGCTTCGCGCATCTGCTCTTTAGTCAAGCCACTTGGAATAGGAGGCATTTTGACTCTTGCCCGCACAGCGTTAACTGCTTCCAAAGCATTGCTGATATTTTGTATGCGCAGAGGAACACCTCCCTGTTCGGTTGCTTCAGGGCCATAAGCTTCGTTCATTGCCTCAGCATAGTTTAGTAAAATTTCGGCAACACGGTATTCGGGACGAAGGCGCATCATATATGAGCCACGCATGCCCGAAACGTTTGCATAAAAGTTTTCACTAAGCCTTTTCCTGTAATAGTAGCCCGTTTTAGTAGAATTCGGATTGAGTCTATCGCGGTGTGCTCCACCCTCATAAGTATCAATTATAAAGGCACGGGAGGAGGAGAATCCCCAACGCAGGCCGTTAAAGGTTATAGATGCATAGAACCGGGGATCTCTGTTGGAATAAGGGTCTTTAGCGTGATCCGGGTTGTTCCAATCAAATTTTTCGGCTCTTGCATTTGGTTTTCCGTGGTTATAAACCACCTCAAACATGTCCACAAAGTCCTGTGTAGGATTGGTAAAACCATAACATCCCTGTAAGCCGGTCGGCATATTGTAGTACTCATCATATATCTGGTAATATTGCGAACCCCAGATTACTTCAATTTGAGAAGCTCCACGCAGTTGTCCTACTCTCTGACAGTAGGTCCCGGTATAAGAGTAAGGGGGAGTATAACGAGTAACCGTTATTAAGTCATAGTAGGGATTATCATTTATAGTGGCACGTGCTGCTCTTACGGCCTCTTTCCAACGCTCAACATCGCCTGTCTCTCCTTTAGCGATTCCAAGTTTTTCAAAATCTCCTTGATACAGAGGACTTGCATAATAGAGTGTTGCACGTGATTTAAGTGCCTGAGCAGTCGTTTTATTAGGGCGATAAAACTCTTTATCATCCCATAGTAGCGGTAGCCCTTCAATCGCTTTGTCACAATCTTCAATGATTTGCCGGAAGCACTCCTCCATAGTATTACGAGGCTTATATACGTCGTCGGCCGGAGTCAGACTATGTGTCGTAATAGGGAAGGGACCATAACGACGAAGCAGGTCGAACTGAAAATAAGCTCTCAAGAAGTAGGCCTGAGCCTTAAAGTAGGTTCTATCGAATCTTCTTGCAGGGTTGCTTATGTCGTCAATCAGGATAGAGTTGTCAACATTCTCCAGGAAAATGTTGGCACGTCTGATTGCCATATAGGCATTGTCCCACGGTGTGCGCCAGGCTCCATAATAGTTTCCTGAAAAGTAAATTCTCACGCCATTACTCGGACTCCAGGCGCCGTTGACAAAGCGATATACATCAGCTCCTTCAACTGAATGTTTAGCTTCGTCAGTAGCACTTGCAAGCATGGCGTAGCCACTGACGTCGTTGACATGAGGTGGCATCAAGTTATCTCCATAAATTTTGTCCAGGAAACCGCGCGTGTAGTCGTAGTAACTCCACACATCTTGCGGCTCGCGTGCTCCATCAGGTGGCCAGGGTTCCAGATAGTGTCTGTCGCATGACAAAGTTAAACCCAACATAAGGGAGACTAAGGCAAGCAGTTGTATATGTTTCTTTTTCATGTGTCTATATTTTTTAAAGCATTATCTTCTAAATCAAAAACTAACATTTAACCCTAAATTGAATAGCTTAACCTGGGGATAGCCGGAAATACCTGCACCCTGCGATTCGGGGTCAAAATCCTTGATGTAGTCAAAACAAAACAGATTGTAAGCATTAAAGTAAAGCCTCACACGACTTAAACCTATTTTTGCGACTGCTTTTTCCGGTATGGTATAACCCAATTCCACATTTTTGATTCGTAAAAATGTAGCATCTCTACTCCAGTAAGTAGAGAGTCGCCAGTTGTTGTCGTTAGCCAAGGTTGTAAGGCGCGGATAGGTTGCCGTTTCCCAATTCTCAGGGCCTGTGTAACGGTTCAATGCAAACTCCGAAATTGTTCCATTATCTTTAAAAGCCCTTACAGCCGCATTGCTCAAGTAAACACTTGACAATGAAGAGCCTTGAAGCAGCACAGAAAAGTCGAAACCCTTGTATCCTAATTGGATGTTTGCGGCATAATTTACGCGAGGCATGTAACCATCACCTATTGCCGTATAGTCATTAACGTCAATCTGACCGTCATTGTTCAAATCTTTATACTTGATGTCACCGGGACCATAAGCACCGAATAGTTGCACGGGACTGTTTTGAACATCAGCCTCATCTTTGAAAAGACCCAATGATATCAATCCGAAGTCCTGACCAACTATACATCCGGTCTCCTCCATATAGGGTTCCGGTTGTAAAGGTTCCGACATCTCAATGATTTTTGATTTATTGTAATCGACATAGGATGTTATAGCGTAGTAGAAATCACCTATTTTATCTTGCCAGCCCAACGAAATCTCAAATCCATGTGTCTTTACTTCGCCTTTGTTCTCAATCGGGAAATTATTTTTATCGATACCCATATATCCGGGAATACTGCCTATACCTTTAGTATAAATGTCGTATCTGTTCTCAATAAAATAGTCACCCTCTAATTGCAGCCGGTTATTGAAGAAATAAGCCTCCAATCCGAAGTTCGACATCATAGCTTTCTCAATTCTAAACTCAGGGTTCGGAACAATTCCTTCCCACACAACATAGGGTAGCATCAAGGGACTGATTCCGAAATAATGGTCTCTATACTGCCGGGTCCACCAACGGTCACGGTAGGCATAACGATACATGAAACCGTTGCCGTCCACAAAATTGTATCGGTCGTTACCGGTTATTCCCCATGAGGCTCTAAATTTAAGGAAAGACATGAAGTGGTTTTTCTTAAAGAAGGGCTCATCCGAGATAATCCATGCTGCCGAAACGGCGGGGAAAAGTACACGCTTGTCAGGGGTATGGTAGAAGTTTTCGCCACCCGACAATGTTGTAGTAACTTCTGCGAAATAGCGATTCTTATAAGCATATTTAGCTCTCAACAGCCAATCCTCTACCTTAAAGTCAGGTTGGTTAGCCTCTTTGTAGATAGTGGTAAAACGACGGAACATTGCCAAGGCATTAATCTTATGATCTCCAAAAGTCCTGTCGTAGCGTAGATTTGCATTATATCCGACCCACTGTCTTCCTTCAGAGCCTGATGCTCTTGTAAGTGAAGTCTCTTCGTTAAAGGGCACATAAGTTATAGTACCGTCGGCATTAACCCGCGGATCCCACACTACGTAGTTTTTGTATTTGTAGATAGTGTATGTAGCTCTTCCGTCGAAGTTGAATTCAAAATTTGCAGTCAATCCGGGAAGCAGCCACTTCATATCATGTTTTATGATACTGCCGAATTGATAAAATCTACGCGATGATTCAGTAACACCACGATAAGAGAGCATTCCCAGAGGGTTTTTAGTGTAGTTGGATTTTCCACCTAACATATGTCTTTCCAAGTTCAATGTAGGGTCAATACCCTTAAATTCCAGAGGATATGCATTAGGGGGCGTGGTTGACAATACTGAGAATATTCCACTTTCTCCTTCATAAGGATAGTTTCTCTCCTCAATTCTTGCAGCAATGTTAAAGGAAGCCTCCCATCCTTTGTAGAGCGTTACATCCAAATTGGCCCTCGTGTTAAAACGAGTATAATTGCTTTTAGTTTGGAAATCGGGGTTTTCGTCCATACGTTTGTATAAACCATCCTGATGGCTGTAAGCAAATGTGATAAAGTATCTTACAGTTCTATCACCGCCGGAAATATTGAGAGCTCCCTTGTGTTGTAATGCTGAGCGTCCGATAAACTCTTTGTAAAAATCATTGCTGGGATGGCTTAGCGGAGAGCTTCCATCTCTATATTTTTGGATATCCTCAGCACTATAAAGCTCGGGTAAATTATCGTTCCTTCGTGCTTCATTATAGAGTTCCGCATATTGTGCAGCATCTAAAAACTTTGGCAGACGGTCCGGCATTACTACACCTACACTTCCTTCAAAACGGATTTGGCGTCTTTCTATCTCTCCGCGTTTGGTAGTTACCATTATTACGCCGTTTGCTCCCCTGCCTCCAAAAATTGCGGTAGCGGCAGCATCTTTTAGTATTTCAATGGATTCTATTTCACTTACGTCAAGTCCGCTGAAATCTCTCTCAAATCCATCCACTACGACAATTGGAGAACCAAAAGCCCCCTTTGTCATATTGTTTGAACCGTAGTTTTCCAGAGTGCGAAGTCCACGTATTCGCCAAAAGTCGCTGTCGTATCCCGGATCTCCTGCCTGTTGGATTACTACAAAACCGGGTAAACGGCCTGAAAGGGCTCCTCCAACCGACATTACGGGGCTTTTTCGTAGTTCTTCCGATGTGGTTCTGGAAACGGATGCCGTATTACTGCGCCTATCCGTTACGCTCCACGGAAGATTTACTTTGTCATGAATACTCTGTCCTATAGCGGTAGGAGATAAGGTCACTCTTAATGGTTCCGTTCCCAATACTCTTACATGTAAAAGCCTGTATCCATCAAGTTCAAATGACAACTGCGTGTATAATGCCGGTATTTCTATAGAGAAGGTTCCGGTCTCATCGGTCAGAGCATAACTTGTGGATTCTTGCATGTATATCTTTACTCCCGCCAAAGGATTATCCTCTGTGTCTATTACTATCCCTTCCACAATAAATGATGATTGCTGTGCATTTATTGTATTCAATGGCAACAAACACAATAGCGCGTTAATTAATATGCATGGAATAATATTTTTCATACTATTAGAATGTTTTTATTTACTAAAATGTTACCATCCGGGATTCTGATCTATACCCATAGCGTGAACCGTGGTGAGATCAATTGGATATAAGTACATACGTGAGGGATCGAAAAACCTCTCTTCTACTTTTACTTTATTATATACAAATGAACTACCGCTTTTTACAACGTCAACACCATAAATAACACCTCCCATTAGTTCAGGCCCTCTCTTCCAGCGTAAAATATCGAAGAAATAGTCTCCTTCAAAACAGAGTTCTATAATACGCTCATTGATAATTCGTTCTCTCATCTGATCTAATGAAAGACCTTTTGGTATTTCGGGCATTCCATTGGGAAGAACAGGGAAATCGGGGTTATTTAACCGCTCCTCTCTTACCCTAAAATGAGCTTTACTTGGATCATTGGGAATATCCTCCGTTGCAGGACAAACCAGGCGTTTTCTGATTTGGTTGACAGCATCTCTCGCCGTAATTGATTTGCCTTTGCCCAGTCCATCTGTATCCGGCCCAAAGACTTCATTCATTGCTTCTGCGTAATTTAACAACACTTCTGCATAGCGGAAATAGAATGCTACTATTGTTGCAGCACCCGGTTGTGTATAGTTCATACACTCTTTCGGCCAGAACTTACGTAGGTAATAACCGGTACGTGTATAGAGGTGATCCTTAGGGTCACGGTCTTTGCCGTAATTTGAGCCATCTCTCCAGGTTTCAATTTTTCTGGTAATCCAGAACTGATCATTATAAATAACAGTCCAATAGAAACGAGGGTCACGATTTTTATAAATGTTATTTACATGTTCGGGATTGTTCCAGTCAAATTGCTCCGTACCGATTGCATTCCCTTCTGAATCAAATTTGATTACCTCAAATCTGTCTACAAAGTTTTGAGTGGGGGAGTTGCTTCCGTAACCTTGAAAACCTTGTCCCGGTGTAGCCTGTCCATACCTTATTATGTTAGAGTTGAAAGTAACCGTCCCTTGGCCCATGAGAGCCGGTAAAATTACCTCAGGATTATTTTCAGGATAGGTCCTCATGAAAACATCCTGGTACTCATGTGTGTAAAGATAATGGTGACCTGTCTCTTCGCATATATCTATTGCTTCACGCGCAGCCCTTGCTGCAGCTTCCCACTTCGCTTTATCATTGTTGGGATTGTTCAGCGGGCTTGCAGCATAGAGCAGGACTCTTGCTTTCAGCGCCATTGCCGCTATTTTGGTAGCACGTCCGTAGTCATCGGAACTCCATTTGTCGGGCAGAATATTGATGGCTTTATCCAAATATTTTATGATAAAATTTTTGGTTTCTTCGTAAGTGGCACGAGGTATCTTCAAATCGTCATCCAAACTCAACGACTTTTCTACCAAAGGCACTCCTCCATAGCGCTTCAACATATCAAAGTAGTAAAAGCCGAGCATAAAGTAAATCTCACCCTTCATGGTTTCTTTACGACTTTCACCATTTTCGTCACGAGGTTCGTTGTTGAAACTATCGATGTTTTCCAATGTCACAAAACACCTTCTAATCTCCTGGTATGCATTGGTCCATGGGGCATACACTTCTGTAGTTGCCGCTTTCCAATTACCTAAATTGAATGTGGAGTTGGCAGTTCCGTAGTTTGCCGTATATTCTGCCATATCTGTTGCGGATTCCCGAAACCCATATCCGCCTATGGGTGATGCTGATGTCCATAAACTTGGAAGATACTCGTACAAACGATCCATATATCGTTGGGCACGAGTGTAATCTTGAAAAATGTACTCTTTTGTCTGCTCACCGGTCGGTGCTTGATCCAAAAACTTTTCACATCCTGTAGCAGCCAAGAAAATGAGCAGTATCCATATAATATGTTTTTTCATACGATTCTCTTTTTATGTTTCGTTGTATTTATCATTGCGTGAACCAAAATTGATCCTATACAATTTATTACAATCATCGTTATCAAAATTGAACGTTTACACCTATGCTATAATTCCTTGATTGAGGATAAATATTTCCCCAAGCACCTGAAGGAGTCTCCGGATCTACGACTTTTAGGTTGTCCCAGGTAATAAGGTTAAGTCCGCTCAGATAGAACCTGATTCCCTGTATTCCTGCTTTGGATAAAAACTTTTTATTCTGCAAATTGTAGGAAAGTTCAACTGTTTTAAGTCGTAAGTAGGAGTTATCTTTCAAGAAGAAGGTATTATTGACATGGTTTTGGCTTTCAGCTCCTACGTGCAATGCAGGATAGGTTGCTGTTTCTGCAGTTTGTGGGGTCCACCTGCCAAGGTGAATGTCTTGTACTTTTCCGCGGTTGTAAAACTCATACATCAGGTAATCTTGAATAAAGACACTTGATTTCATAGCTCCCTGGAAATGCACATTCAGACTAACTCCGTAGGCACTGCAACCGAACGAGAATCCATAAGTAATACGGGGAACTTGTGGATAACCGATAGGAACACGGTCTATCTCATTCACAACTCCGTCGCCGTTAAAGTCCAAATATTTCAGGTCACCCGGAATAGGAGGTGTTCCTACTTGTTGTACAGGTGAATTGTCAATCTCCTCCTGACTCTGAAAAAATCCCAGTGCAACATATCCAAACCTCTGGAAAAGAGGTTTACCCTCAGTTTTTCTCCACCATTCAATTCCTTCAGCTTCGTCAACGAAGATGACTTTATTCTCATTAAGCGATCCATTTGCTCTTATGTAGTAAGAGAAATTTCTGGATACCCTATCCATATAAGAAAGTTCAACTTCCCATCCTTGATTTGTTGTTTTTCCGATATTCATAATGGGCAATCCAATTCCAATGACGGAGGGAATGGAACGAGGTTCTTGTAAAATGCCCGAACGCTTTTCAAAATATCGTTCAACAGTAACGGAAAGGCGATTTTTCCATAATGTGAGATCAACTCCAAGGTTGATTTGTTGTGCAGTCTCCCATGTTGCAAAGGGGTCAGCGATACTTGGCTCAGTGCTATATCCTCTTGTTTGACCACCTCTGGGTCCAAAGTAGGCGCCACCTGAAGTATATGTTTCCCATTTTCCTTCTTTATACAAGAAACGTTCTTCTGCATCTACATAATCGTTTCCCGTCAATCCGTAGGATGCTCTAAGTTTCAATCTGTCAATGAAGGAGATGTTTTGCATGAAATTCTCTTCATGTACGTTCCAGCTAGCGGAAACTGAGGGGAAAAAGCCAAATCGATGACCGGGAGCAAAGTTCTCGGATCCACGATATGAAGCATTAAACTCAACGTGATATTTATTGAGATATGAGTAGTTGGCCCGACCAATAAAGTTCACGGAGTTGTAAGGAATAGCTGTTCTTACAACATATTGTACTACGTTGGCTATACCCATCAAAGCTATACTGTGACTACCAAAAGTTTCTTTGTAATTGAGAGAAGCAAGGCCATCCAATCGCTTGGTTGATTGTTCTCCCGTTACCGTACTTGGCGAGAAGAAAACCGGATTAAGGTAAGAGGTATATCTATCTGCTCTACCTTGTCTGGAAATCAATTTGTATGTTGACTGTGTTTCGGTCCAATACTTACCTGTCCCATACTGGAAGTCGAATGCACCACGGAGCGTCAGTGTGAGTCCTTTCAGTAGCCTTCTGAGGTTGTAAGTCATCTTTACAGCAGTAGTTAAGTTATGACGAATACGTGTGTCGCTTCCTTGAGTATTGAGCATATAAGCAGGGTTTGCACTCTGATACTCACTGGTGCCTGCATAAGACCCGTCGGGGTTTCTGGCTGGCATTACCCAAGGAGGCATACGGTTCATTCTATAAAACACATTCAATTGAGAGTAGGGGTCTTGTCGTGAGTTCAAGTTACCGGCTAACTCAAGAGAGAGTGTAAAGTCCCTGGTAATCATTGCGTCAATATTCGATGAAATACGATAGCGCTTAAATGAAAACTCAGGGTTATACATTCTTGTAGGACTTGTTTTAAGCTGCCCCTCCTGTTTCATATAAGAGGCTGCCACAAAGTAGCGTACAGTTCTGGCTCCTCCTCTTATGTTAATCGAAGCATTATATTGTGGAGCAACTTTTCGTAACATTTCGGCATACCAATCGGTGTTTGGATAGCGATAAGGGTCATCTTGAAGTCTATAGTGCTCCAACTCCTCTTCTGTGTAAACGGGATCTTTACCATCATTCATCATAGCCTCATTAAAGAGCTTCAAACTCTCGTAAGAATCCAGATAGTTGGGAAAGCGGGTAAATTGCTGTAGTGTCACCGATGTATTTACAGAGATGCTTGTTTTGCCTTCCAGACCACGCTTAGAAGTGACCAAAACAACGCCGTTGGCACCTTTTGAACCATAAACAGCCGTTGCAGCTGCGTCTTTAAGAATAGTTATTGATTCAATTTCGGAGGGGTCCATTGCTGTAAATTGTGATGCATTACGCTCTACTCCGTCAATCACGTATAGTGGCATATTGTTATTCAGGGAACTCTGTCCACGAATATAGAGAATAGCCTCGTCAAGTCCGGGTTGTCCTCCTTGTTGAATCGTCGTTAATCCGGCCAAACGTCCGGAAAGGGCGTTTGATATGTTAGAGACCGGTGATTGAATAATTTCTTCAGTAGAGATGGAAACAATGGAGGCTGAAACTGAAGCTTTGGTTTGTTTACCGAATGCTACAACTGTTACCTCCTCCAATTCACTGGCTTCTGGAAACAGAGTAACTTCCAGGAAAGTCTGATCTTTTATCTCAATGGTTTGGGGTTCCATTCCCAAAAAGGTAAAGACCAATTTATCTCCTAAATTAACGGTAATTTCAAAGGTACCATCGATATCGGTGGAAACTCCCATTCTAGTGCCTTCAATTACTACACCCACGCCGGGAAGCTCCTCTTTGTTGTTGTCAACAACCTTACCTTTAATTACTATTTTAGGTTGCTGCATCGTTGGCTCAGAAACAGTCTTTGAAAGCTCGGGTGTGTTGTCTTGATTTTCACGGTAAATAACCACTTGGTTTTTTAGAATCTTATACGACAATTCCGTACCGGACAAGATTTCATCCAAAATATCCTCAATACTTTTGGAATTTCCATTGATCACTACTACTTTGTTTTCGACTATTTCAGTAGTGTTGCCTGCAAAAATGAATTTGTAATCACTTTCCTTTTCCATTTCTTTGCAGACCTCTTTTATTGTTGCATTCAGATTAAGCGTAAACTTGGCCTCTTGTGAGTAACTATTCTCTGCCCAAGAGCCAAACACGAATAAAAATAGAAATAACAGGGTTATTTTCATTTTTCTTAAAACATGTTTGTAGTTTTGCTTAACCATTAAATGATACTTATTCACATCTTTTTTTGCCTTCATATGATTTAATTGTTTTATGCAAGATGAGGTGTTAAAATTTAAGATGGCGTCGTTGATGTCGCCGGATTGCTTTTGCAATTTTGTTTTTTTGGTTTTTCATAGGCAGATAAGAAATAATTTAGTTGGTTATACGTATGATGTTGTTTTCTTTCTCATATTTGGTAGATGTGAGCAAGGCTATAGTTGTCATGACATCATCCAATTCTTCAGACAAAATAATTTTCCCCGTACAGGTCAACCCTTTCAAGGATACACCGCTAACAAAGTTGAATGAGAGGTTGTAATGCCTTTCTATTTGTTTTAATACATCTTCCATAGAAGTATTGTCAAATATCAAATAACCATCCTTCCAACTAATAAATTTAGCGACATCCACTTCTTGTGTGTCGAATGTTCCGCTTGAGGAATAAATGGCTTGTTCACTGGGATTCAACTTTATTTCCTCTCCTCCTGAAGCTTTTAAACCAATACTTCCCTCAACTAAAACTATCGATTTCGGGGAATTATCATAAGCGGAAATGTTGAATTTGGTGCCGTAAACGACGACATTGAAATCAGAAGTGTTTACATGGAAAGGTTTCTTGTCGGGGGCGACTTCAATATATATTTCTCCTGAGGAGAGAGTGATCTCACGCCTGGATCCACTGAAACGGGATGGAAACTCCACCAACGAGCCTGAATTTAACCACACTTTGGTCCCATCCGACAAAGTTAGCACAGAGCGTTTGCCATAAGGGACAATCAAGGTGTTGAGTTTAGTCTCAGCAAGTTTTACTGTTTTTTCTTCACTATTGCTCTGTGTTATTTTTGCTTTACCGCTTTTATCAAACTCTACTGTTGCGTCGTTTTCAAAGACTAACGACTCTTTTTCGGTAATCAACTGGATTTCCTGCTCATTAAGCAGATCACCCACAATAACCTCCTGTTTAATATTATGGAGCTCCTTTTGATTGTGGAAAATCAAGTTTAACCCAAATAGAATCAAGAAGATTGCTGCAGCCGGGATCAAAAGAAGCTGGAGCCGGCGCCGTTTTTTTCTTTTATTATCAAAAATTTCAACTGAAACCTTTATCCTTCTTATCAAATCTTCTTTCTCCTTGTCAGACAAGCTGTATGAAGATAGCTTGATGTTCTTGAAGTGTTTTTTTGCCAAAGCTACATTTTCGCGCTCTTCCGGATGGTTATCTAAGAAATTTTGCCAATACAGGTCCAGTTCATCGGTTGGCCAAAGCTGCCACTCAATAAATTTCTCATTTTTAAGAAAACGCAGGAAATTATTGTTATCGGATTGATTTTCCATATCAAAACCTCCTCATTTTAAATAAATAAACGGTCCCCCATCTTATGGTGATATATCTATAAGACGAACAAAAAGAAAAAACATCATCCTTTTTTTGGAAAAGATGATGTTTCTATATGAAAAATATGATTTGTCTAACACTTGATAGTGCCGGATTGAAGATCACTTTTAATTTTGCCATTGATTTGCTATGTAGATTCCGGCAAGCCGGCACTGAAATTTGCATTAACTCAGCAATCTCTTCATAACTGTATTCATTGATATATCTGTGATATATAATTTCCTTTTGGCGATTAGTAAGACTATTGAGTATTTTCTCTACCTTTTGAGCTATTTCCTCTAAATCTTCCGTCCTGATCATTTCATCCTCAATTGTCACATGCAGGGTAAAAGGTGCGCTTTTACCCATTTCTCCTGAGTTTTCTGTTAATTCCAGATAATCTCTCTTTTTGCGACAAATATCAATAAGCCTGTTTTTCAGTGAGCAGAAAAGGTAAAATTTGGGATTACGAATCTTCTCGAACGAAACCTTATTTACATGAACTTTGTAGAATACATCATGTATCGCATCCATAATTATCTCTTTTGGGAATCCCAAAAACAATGCATATGCATACATATCATCAACATACTTATTATAAAGTATTTCAATGTAGTTGGATTCAGACATAATTTGTGGTTTGTGTAAAGGCTCCCCAATATAAGAATGAAAAAATTACTCTACAAAAAAAATGTAAAGAAAATGTTAATATAATGTAAAGCAAATGTAACATATACCCCAAAAGTTATTCAATAGCTTTTGGGGTATAGTTCAGAACTTTAGGGGGTTATTTTATATATTATTTCAAATCACTCCTTGTACAATCCCTCCCGGGAGAGAAGGTGATCCAGATTGGCTATTCCGTAAACAATAACGGCGGCAACTACCGAAGAGTGTTCCATATAGTCCGGGAAGACCTTTTGATATAGGTCATTTTCAGTATGCCATATTTCGCCATAACTAAAGTTGTAGCCCTTGTGATCAGTCTCACTGAATGAAATTGTGGGCACACCATTCATTGCGAAATAGGCATGGTCACTACCTCCCGGAGTTGTAGGGCGCCTGCGGGGTTCACCCTGACGCTTATTTACTCTGAAAGGAAATTCTTCAGAATAGTCTTCAAGCGGTGCTGCTGCCTTTACAAAGTCCTTATACATTGCTTCGGGAACATTTATTCCTGTAGCGCAGAGAGGGCCTCCGTCACGGTTGAAATAGTTGGAGATTTTTTCCATATCGACGGTTTTGTTTTCAACAAAATATTTAGACCCTAAAAGTCCAAATTCTTCACCCGTCCAGATGCAGAAGAGGATAGTTCTCTTTGGTTTCGCACCGCTCATTGAGAGAAGTCTGGCAGCTTCGAGAACTACTGCACACCCATTGGCATCATCCACCGCACCTGTTCCTATATCATAAGCGTCAACGTGAGCACCAAGCATTACATATTCGTCAGGATACTTACTGCCCTTGATGACTCCGATAACATTGCGATATTTGATTGGCCCTATACTGAAATGATTGCGTATATCAAATTCAAGGAAAAATGTTTGACGCTCTTTTACCTTCTGTTCAATAATTTTATATTGGTGTTCATCGAGTTTGATGTCGCAGACAGTAGGCAGATTGTCGTATGTTATATCCCATGCATTCTTTCTGTCAGCCAGAATGGTCATAGGCAAAGATGTGGATTGTATAAATCCGAGTACTCCGGCCTCAACCATCTCTTTATAAAACATTGCAGGACACTCGATATAAGGGATCATCTCCTTTGGGTTGTCCCTGTTGGCATAGTTGTATGCTCTGATTTCGCTATTAAGGCGAGTAATTGAGTCATTTTTAGCAATTATTCCGGCTCTCATTTTATCACCTTGGGGGGAATTATCAATAGGGTTGCCATTCGATTTACCTGAAATAAGCACCCAGGCACCTTTGAGTGCCCCTTTCATTCTTGCCAGTTCAGCTTGGCTCTTTGGTTCAATCAATACATGGCCGATCTGACGCCCTTTTGTGCCTGCAGTATAGGCGGGCGTGGCAAAATGAAGCTGCATACCATCTTCACTCAGCATACGTCCAAACCATGGGCCGCGGTTAAACCCTACATTGATTGAGCCCACTTCCTGGGTATAATACTCGATTCCCCACTCTTCAAATTTGCTGATAACCCAATTTTCGGCATCAGTAAGTGCATGAGATCCAATTAGCCGGCCCCCAATACGGTTGGCAAGGATATCTATGTGATCCATAGTGGTGTTGTCACTCTTGCCGAGCTCGAGTACTTTTTTAATTACTTTATCCTGTGAGTTGACAGAAATAATGGTGCATATCAGAAACACCGATAAAAGAAATAGTCGTTTCATCTTGTTTGTTCTCTATAATTATAGGTAAATTGTTATCAAAAGCTGCTTCCTCCGATAAAACCGCGCATAAGCGAAGTGGAGGGGACGTCTTTGTCGGAAACAGGAGTGAAATAACTGAGGAATTTGAGCAGGCGATGAGCTTCGCTATATTCTTTGCAGTTCTTAGGTATTGTCCTCAGGATTCTCTCCGCATGTGAGTGGAGTACTGCAAATTCAAGCAGATAGGAGGAGTTGAACATTGCGTCAGCATCCTCCTGGAAGGGATAGATCCATTTGACCTCTGCACGGCGCACATTTGGCCAGTTTGAAATTGTTTCCCTGGCGGTAAATGAGCCCAGGTTGTAGTCGCGCACAATGCGCCGAAGGAGACGGTTGTCGCTGGTGGGTATGCAGTTATGGTCATCCAGCGCTATACTGGTGATAGTGTTTATGAATATCTTGTATTTAGTGCTTTCCTCCACCTGGTCGGTCAGTCGCGGGTTGAGCGCATGGATGCCTTCAACAATTAGAATGGAACCCTCATGCAAATGGAGTTCGCGCCCATTAAATTCGCGCATTCCGGTCAAGAAATTGTACTCCGGTACCTCAACTGTTTCTCCATTTAGGAGTTTGAGTACGTCACTCTGGAGGTATTTATGGTCAACGGTCTCAAAGTTGTCAAAGTCAAATGACCCGTCGGGTAGTAGGGGAGTATCCAGGCGATTTACAAAGTAATCGTCAGTTGAAAATGAGATTGGCTTGAGTCCACATGCCATTAATTGGATGCTCAAACGCTTGCAGAAGGTGGATTTTCCGCTGCTGCTTGGGCCTGTAATCAGTATCATACGCAACGGCTTGTCAGACTTCATCCTTCGGTCAATCTCTTCTGCGATCTGCACAATCTTCTTTTCCTGAAGCGCTTCGGCTACATTTATCAAGTCGGAGGTTCTACCGCCTGCGATAGCAGCATTGAGGTCACCTACGGTGCGGAGTCCCATTATTTGGTTCCAGCGATTGGCTTCCGAAAATATCTCGAATGTCTTGGGTTGCTCTATTAAAGGAGTCAGCTGTGTAGGGTTATGCCTATCCGGTACCCTGAGCAGAAGTCCATTTTGGAAAGGGGTCAGACTCCATACTTTAAGATATCCGGTGCGGGTGAGCAACGCATCGTAATAATAGTCTGGAGTATCCAATAGTGTGTAATAAATGACATAAACATCTCCCGTTGTTTCCAGCAGTCGTACTTTGTCGTCTGCACCGATGCTACGAAATACTTCTATGGCTTCCTCTTTCTGTACTTCATGACGGCGGAAGGGAATATCTTGTTCCACCAGTTCTTCCATTCTTGTACGAAGTTTAGCCAACTCTGTTTCCGTTATCTCTATACGTTCATTTTTCTCCTTGTCGTCTATGTAGCAGAAGAAGCCCTTTGAGATAGGTCTGCGGATGATTACCCTACAGCCCGGAAATATGTCGCGTGCAGCTTTGTAGAATAAGAAGCAGAGAGATCTGCGATATACGCCACGACCGGTATAGGATGTGTAGTCGAGAAACTCCACGTTGCGGTTGTTGAAAGCGCGGTAGCGAAGTCCCTGACTCACATTGTTGACCTTGGCTGCTATAATAGGATGAGGCCTTTCAAAATCAAAGGCCTCAACCATATCTTGAAGGGTTGTCCCTTCCGAAAATTTTTGCCCGGTCCCTGTATTGACGCAGTGGATCGTAATCATTGCTTACGGCAAGGCGAGGAAGGTGGCAGCAAATGTAAGAATAGCATAAAGCTCAGGGAATACTGCGAGGATCATCGTTCTGGAGAAAACGTCTTGTCCGTTACCCATTTCGTTGATACCGTTTGCACAAAGTTTTGCCTGCCAGATGGCTGAAAAATAGGCTGTAAAACCTAAAGCCAACGCTGCTGCTGCCATTGCTAGTGAAGGGCCTAATGCTATCTCGAAATTGAGTCCCTTTAGGGCATTGAGCATAAAGAAAAATCCGGCAAAGCCATAGAGACCTTGAGTTGAGGGCAATGCACAAAGGATCATTGATTTACCGAACATATCGGGATTCTTCTTAAGGGAGCCGATTGTCGTGTTTCCAGCCATGGTAACACCAATTGCACTGCCGATACAGGCAAATGCGAGCATAATGGCCATGCTTGAATAAGCGATGATGAGTGGTAGTGAAAAAGTCATATTATTTGAGATTTATAAGTTTATAATCGGATTATACCTTCTTACTTAGAGGACGGTAAGGTTTACCACCCCCCACAAAGTCAGCATTTTTATAAAATTCTACGAAAGTCAGACGCATCGGGTGGACAAATGCACCGATAGCTGAGAGCAACATCACGAAAAGGTGACCGAAGATCAGAAGCACGATGCAAAGAATCCAACCGGCATAGGGAACACCTTTGAGGGCCATAGACATAGCATTGATTACTGCACCAAGGCTTCCCCCGGCTGCGCCGAGTCCAAATAGACGGATATAGGAGAGTACATCTCCAAAAAATCCGGTGATGTCGTAAAGGGATGTTACTCCGCCGAAAATACGCTTAATAGGGTTGCGTACAGGGTTTGAGAAGAGCAGTACCAAGGCTAGACCTCCGGCACCTAGTACCCATCCCAGCCAGGAGGGCATCAGGTTTTTACCCATCTGCGAACCTGCATAGAGCAGAGAAACCCATACCAGTATCATACACCAGCCGATATTGGACATACCGTGTTGCCATCCCTCTCTGCGTATCTTGTAGATAGCAGAGATCAGCCGGGCTACAATAATATGGACCAGACCGAATATGATTGCAAACCAGAACATTTTGATGTCGGTGAAGAAAAGTCCGCTTATCTTATCAGACATATTGAAGATGTCATAAACTTTAGCTCCGAAGAATGTTCCGTTCAATGCCGGCATAATTATGGTGCCAACACCTAACCAAACACCAAGTTTGGCATATTCGCGCATGGAAGGAATTTTCCAGATAGCCAACAAAGAGGCCAGTAATATTACCAGACCATACCCCATATCTCCCAGACAGAGTCCGAAGAAGAGCATATAGAATGGCGCAAAGTAGGGCGTGAGATCAACCTCATCATAGGTTGGCAACATATACATATTGCCAATAAGCTCAAAAAGTCTTGCAAAACGGTTATTTTTGAGTTTTATTGGGGGATTATCCTCTGCTTTTGCCGGTTCTGAAAGCCACACGACATGGTCGCAGTTATCAAGAAACTCCGTAACTTCCGAGTCTATCTCAGTAGGGGCGAATCCCTCCATGACAGATAGCATTCCATCTGCCTGACTCTCAGAAGCCACACTGGCAAAATATTTATCAAGCTCCTGTGAATCAAGCGCATACTTATGCTCCATCTCTTCAATGGAGTCCTTGAGGGCCGCCAGAGTTGAGTCTGTATCCTTTTTCTCCTGTTCCAAAGAGGCAATCCTGGCATCGAGAGTTCCAATGGACTGCTGTGGGAGTTGTGATTCCGGAACAGGGAAGGTATAGGGTTCACCGACTGGTGATAGCACCACAAAGTATTTCTTGCCTTCATGAGAGTTGAGTAGCTGTAGAGGATACTCCTTTTCCCAATCCGGATTGAACTTTTTGTCCGATACAATATGGAAGTGAGGAGTAAATCCCGCTTTCTTAAGACGGTCGATATCCGCAGGATCAAATTCTCCCCAAGGAAGGGCTTCGTCCCGGTCGCGTATGGTGGCCGTCAGCTCTTGTTTTAGAGAGAGTGAAGAGTCAAGCAGAGTGCTGATTCTGTCGAAGATGTCGGTTTCCGGAGAGGATGTTATAATTTCCTCGGCAACTGTATCTTCTTCCAGAGTTTTAAGAAAGCCCTTATACCGCTTTATCAGTTGTTTTTCCGATGTAGTAATCTCCATAAGGCGACTTGAAGTCTCGTCAGTAGCCTTAAAGGAGCGGGTTATATCCATAACTCCCAGCTCCTGGAGTTGGTCAAGAAAATCCATCAGTTCCGGTTGGAATGAAATGATGGAGTATCGTGTCATTCTTTTTACCATGATGCTTCCTCCTCTTCTTCAGCCTGATGGCGTGCTTTGACTATCTTTTGTGCAGCTTTGGAGAGATTTTCCTCATCTTCAATAAATCGCTTTATCTTGAGAATGGCTTCCTGATAACCCGGAATCTGGACCTTTTCGTAGAGGTTGACTTTTTGGGTTGTCTTTTTCCTTTGGTAATCCAAAATCCTGCTCTTCTCAATATAGACTTCAGACTCAATGCCGAGCTGAGCAAGTTTTTTAAGGATTTCAATACCTTCGGAAAACCACATCGGACTTGTGTAGCGGTTATATTCAGCCACATCGTAACTGACACTCTTCAAGTGGGGAGTCTTAACTCCTGCTACCTTTACCGTTACCAGATCGACATCCCTAACCTTTATTAATCCGGGCTCAAACTCATGCCATAGTGCGGCGAGATAGTCATAGTCTTGCAGCGCTCTCTCCAACTCCTCTATGAGCTCCTCTGAACGTTTTTTGGCCTTCTTTACCTCCAGGCGGAGAGCCGACTCCTTACTTTGAAGGGTCGGTAGGGCCATGAGACGAATCTTTAATTGCTTATTGATCTCGTTCAGGGATGTTTTGTTGAATTGGAATTTGATAGCCATAAGATATTATTCTTTGTCTTTCCAGTATTTTTCTACAAGATCTTCTCTGATGCCTGTCTCCACTTTGGAGAAATATTTACCGAAGAGCTCCCACGCAGTGTCGAGCATCTCGTCAATGGATATATTGACGTCGATGGCAAGAAGTCTGGTGGAGTATTCCTTTGCATAATCGAGGCAGCGCAGGTCATAATCACTTAGGTCAAAGCCATTCTCAAGCTTTGTCTTAGCATTGGATGCATCCGCATAGAGACGTACGGCAGTATTCATAACCTGGTTGTGGTCTTCACGTGTCTGTTTGCCAATAACCAGTTGTTTTAGTCGTGACAGTGAACGGAAAGGGTCAACGATTACCTTACCGGTATCAGTATCCATACGTAGGTAAAGCTGTCCCTCGGTTATATATCCCGTATTGTCAGGAATAGCGTGTGTAATGTCACCGTCATTTAGCGTTGTTACTGCAATGATGGTGATTGAGCCTCCATCGGGCAATTGTACTGCCTTCTCGTATATTTTAGCAAGGTCCGAATAGAGTGATCCCGGCATTGAGTCCTTCGATGGAATCTGATCCATACGGTTGGAAACAATACAGAGCGCATCTGCATAGAGCGTCATATCGGTAAGAAGCACAAGCACTTTTTCATTTTTGTCAACTGCAAAATATTCTGCGGCTGCAAGTGCCATATCGGGGATGAGCAGACGCTCCACGGGAGGCTGCTCGGTGGTATTTACAAAACTGATGATTTTGTTGAGTGCCCCTGCACTTTCAAACATATCTCTAAAATAGAGGTAATCATCATTGGAGAGTCCCATTCCTCCGAGGATAATCTTATCTACATCTGCACGGAGCGCCACCTGGGCCATTACCTGGTTGTAGGGCTGGTTAGGGTCGGCAAAGAAGGGGATTTTTTGTCCTGATACGAGTGTATTGTTGAGGTCTATACCTGCAATACCCGTTGGGATTAGCTGTGAAGGTTGTTTTCTTTTAAAAGGGTTAACGGATGGGCCTCCGATAAAACGTCTTTCACCTTCAATGGCAGGACCGTCATCAATGGGTTCACCGTAAGCATTGAAAAATCTTCCGGCAAGATCATCGCTCACATTGAGAGCGGGAGGCTCGCCTAAAAAGGTCACCTCTGCATTGGTAGGGATACCTTCTGTGCCCACAAAGACTTGTAGGGTGACAAGATTACCATTGATCTTCACCACCTGTGAAAGACGACCATCCACAATGGCCAGTTCGTCGTTGCTCACGCCTGTAGCCCTAAGCGAAACTGTTGCCTTGGTTATGGCTTCAAGCTGTGTGTATATTCTTTGGAATGCGTTTGTTGTCATTTTTTCACTTTGTTGTTAAGTTGCTCAAGGTATCTGTTGAATTGCTCGCTCTTGAATTCCGAATAGTTCATCTGGCGCAGGATGTTGATCAACTCTTTGTAGAAATTTCCACACTCCTCGAAGTTGTCAAATTCAAATTTCATATCACATATATCCAAAACCAGAGTGAGCATATACTCCTGTCTATCCATTGGAGTCAGAGCGTCAATAGAGTCAAATGCATCTTGTTGCAGAATAGCGAAGTCGATAAGCTCGGATTTCCAGTAGATCTCATGATAACTCATAGGTACTCCGTCATCTCCAAGGATATTAATTTGGTCTGCAACCTCTTTACCCCTGCGGATGATATTCTTCGCACGATTGACTTTGTCAACCCAATCCTTGCTCACATGTCCGGAGAGAAATTCAATGATCTCAGGATATTCGAGATACTTTGAGTAGGAATCAATAGGATCAACCGCGGGGTATCTCTTCATATCGGCGCGAGCCTGAGAAAGTGCATAGAAACAGCGTGCAGCCTTTGTCGTGGCTTCAGTTACAGGTTCCTTCAGGTTACCGCCGGCAGGGGAAACCGTACCTATGAAAGTAACCGAACCTGTCTCACCGTTGCGCAGCTTTACAATACCTGCCCTTGCGTAGAAGTTTGCTATGATGGCAGTTAGGTCCACGGGGAATGCGTCAGCCCCCGGAAGCTCTTCCATGCGGTTGGACATTTCACGAAGCGCTTGGGCCCATCTGGAGGTGGAGTCTGCCAGCAGAAGTACCTTCATGCCCATGGCACGGTAATATTCGCAGATGGTCATAGCTGTATATACAGAAGCCTCACGCGCTGCAACCGGCATATTGGAGGTATTACAAACAATTGTAGTTCTCTCTATCAGTTTACGTCCGGTGTGAGGGTCTATGAGTTTAGGGAAGTCGGTAAAAATTTCAACTACTTCATTAGCTCTCTCTCCACAGGCGGCCATAACTATAACTTCGGCATCACCCTGTCGGGCAATAGCGTGCTGAAGTACCGTCTTTCCGCATCCGAAAGGACCGGGGATAAAACCGGTACCTCCCTCTGCTATCGGGTTGAGGGTATCCATACAACGCACCCCCGTCTCCATTATACGAAAGGGGCGGGGCTTTTCGATGTATCCGCCGATAGCAATTTTCACCGGCCACTTCTGAACCATTGTTACTTTGTGTTCTTCTCCATCTGAGTCTGTGAGAAGAGCAATTGTGTCATCGATTTTATAATCCCCTTCCGGGACAATACTCTTGATGGTAAATTCTCCATCGAAGGAGAAGGGGACCATAATCTTGTGGTGCAGCCAGCCTTCCATCACCTCTCCCAGCCAGTCGGCTGCAAATACCTTGTCACCCGGCTTTGCTGTAGGTGTGAAATGCCATATTCTGTCGTGATCCAGAGGCTTAGTGTATTCTCCTCTCTTGAGGAAAATGCCCTCCATCGTTTCGAGGTTGTTTTGAAGCCCATCGAAACTGCTGGAGAGAAGTCCCGGGCCCAAAGTAGCTTCCAGCATATGCCCCATGAACTCGACTTTGTTGCCCTGTCTGAGGCCGCGTGTGCTCTCATATACTTGTACAAAGGCATTTTTTCCTGAGATTTTGATCACCTCGGCCATAAGCTTAGTGCCTGCCAGATCAATATAGCAAATCTCATTCTGAGCGACCGGTCCGTTTACTTCGACCGTCACCAGATTGGAAATGATGCCTGTTACAATACCTGTGCTTTTCATGCTTATTTGTATGTTATTCTTGTTTATGATTCGTATTTAACTCCTTCAAAAGTGCCTCGGACCTCGTCCACAAGACGTGCAAATAGTTCTCTGCCACTTTCGGGATCGAGTCGCGTCCATCTTTCAACAATCCGTGATTTAGTGAAGAAACCGAGCAGGACATTAATGTTGAAAAGTTCTCCGGTGTTTATCTCATTGACCTTATCCCACATTAAACGGTCCAGCAGACGCTCCCTTTCTATGAGGTTATCTGTTGCAAAAATCTTTTTCAGATGTGGATATTCCTCAAAATCGCCTTCATAGGCGACACCATCAAGCCAGCATATGCGGGCATCCCTGACACTTTTGTCAAAGGAAAAATATTCTTTAATGAAGAGATTGGAATGACGTGCGGCAGCACGATAAAAATGAGGTGAGATTAAGTCTTTGTCAAGACCGAAATCAAGCCAGTCAACCAGCCTTCGATCCTTATCTGAGAGCATTTCGGTAACGCTCTTCTGAAGCGAAGCAGCATCGAGATCATGGGCACCGTAGTCGAGCAACAGATCAGGCAGTCCGGCAATGATATAGTGGTAATTGCCCATTATTCACCAAATAATATGCGCCTGGTGGCAGGTCTGAGATATCCACTGATCATTGCGTTAAAGTCATCATCAGTAAAGCTGATCATATATCCTCCATCCTTGGGACCTATTTTGAATCCATGGGAAATACCTTTGACATATTTGACTTCAAGTCCCTTACAGAGTGTGCCGTTGATTTCCTTTTTTAGAAAATCCTCCAGCTCTGACTTCATGCTTTGGGGTAGTATTATCTCAAGAGCAACTGAGTCCGGATTGGCAGCATTAAATGCCCCTGCGATGGTGGTAATGACGGATTTGATAAGCTTGGTGTCAGTCATTGCATCTTGTACGACAGGAGTTATGGTCTTTGTGACAACCATCTTTTCTACCTGCTGTCTTACTGCACTGATGGCTTGATTTGAGGCCATTTTTACATCATTGTCGGCGCGGGTAATAATCTCCTCTGCCTCTTTTTCGGCTTTTGCGACAATGGCGGCAGCATCATCCTTGGCTTTTGATACTATCTTGTCCGCTTCCCGGAGTGCCTTAGCCTTAAGTTCTTCGGCCTCTTGTTTTCCTTTGGACAGCCCTTCGTTGTAGAGCTTGTCGGTAAGTTCCTGCAGCTTGTTTTGCATATTATCAGATTTATAGATACTTAATACTTCAAATGGCAAATATAAAAAATTAGAAAAGTAATAGCAATAAAAAAGAGAGTATTTTTTTCAAATACTCTCTTTTTCATTAAAATAATTATCTAAAATTATCCGAGGAAACTCAGAAGAATACCTGCAGCAACCGCACTACCGATAACGCCGGCCACATTGGGCCCCATGGCATGCATCAATAGATAATTGGTCCTGTCGTACTCTCTGCCTACCATTTGAGATACCCTGGCTGAAGCAGGCACTGCCGATACACCGGCGTTGCCAATGAGAGGGTTAATCTTGTTATCTCCTTTAAGGAAGAGGTTGAAAATTTTTACGAAGAGTACACCAGCAAATGTTGCAATCATAAATGAGAGTGCACCAATACCGAAGATCTTAATGGAATCCCAGCGGAGGAAATGGTCTGCCTGGGTGGAAGCACCTACTGTAAGACCAACGAGAATTGTTACTACGTCAATCAGCGGACCACCTGCAGTGGTTGCAAGACGTTTGGTAACTCCACTCTCCTTGAGAAGGTTGCCGAGGAAGAGCATACCGAGCAACGGAAGACCTGAAGGCACTATGAATGCCATGATCAGGAAACCGATGATAGGGAAGAGGATCTTCTCTGTTTGTGATACCGGTCTGGGGGGCTTCATGCGGATCAGACGCTCCTTCTTGGTTGTAAGGAGTCGCATAATAGGCGGCTGGATAACTGGTACCAGTGCCATATATGAATAGGCTGAAACGGCAATTGCACCTAAAAGGTCCGGAGCAAGTCTTGAAGTCAGGAAGATGGCTGTAGGACCGTCGGCACCACCAATGATACCGATAGAACCTGCTTGTAACGGGTCAAAGCCTACAGCTAGAGAGATTGCATAAGCTCCAAAGATACCAAATTGTGCCGCACCACCAACAAGGATCAGCTTTGGATTGGAAATCAATGCAGAGAAGTCGGTTATTGCACCGATGCCCAGGAAAATCAGAGGCGGGTAGAAACCCTGCTTAACTCCCTGGTATAGAATGTTCAATACAGATCCCTCCTCATAGATTCCTACCTCCATACCGGCAAACAGGGGAATGTTTCCGATAAGGATGCCGAATCCGATAGGGACGAGCAGCATCGGTTCCCACTCTTTCTTGATGGCAAGATAGATAAAGATGCAACCGATGACGATCATTGCCAGATGGCCCCACTGTATGTTGGCAAATCCGGTAAACGACCAGAATGTTTCGAGGCTTGATAAGATATTTTCCATACTATATTATCCTATTAACCTATTACTATAAGAGTATCGCCTTCAAGTACTGAGTCGCCCTTGCTGACATTGATGCTTTTAATTTTTCCGTTAGCAGTAGCTTCGATGACGTTTTCCATCTTCATCGCCTCAAGTATGAGGATAACGTCACCTCGTTTTACAGTATCACCGACTGCACACTTTATCTCAAGTATAACGCCGGGTAGAGGTGATTGTACCGGATGGCTGCCTTTGGGAGCTGCAACCGGTTTAACATTAGGTTTTGCTGCAGGTGCTCCTGTAGATGGAGCCGCAGAAACTGCTGAAGGAGTAGATCTGATGATTTTAATAGGAGCTGATGACTTTGCCACAGGCTTTTCGAACTCAACATTATAGTTTGTACCGTTAACCTCAATTTCAGCAGAAGTACCCTCGATCTTACCTATTACGACATTATATCTGTTGCCGTTTATTACGAGTTTATATTCTTTCATTTCGTTTTTAAGTTATAAATTTTATTTCTTTCTGACCTGTGGAGTTTGACGTAGAGAGTAGATCTTTGAGCTCCAGGGCGAGTATGATCTGTCGGTATGCTGCATAGTCATTACATAACTCTCTTCATCATGTGTCTCACTCTCTTGCCTATAGAGATAAAGAGCCATTGCGATAGCAGCATAGGCCTCACCGGGTAAGGTGCCGTATCCAACTTCAGACATATCTTTGCTCAATTTAGTTGCAGCTCTCTTTCTACCCTGCCTAACGTTATATTTTCCAATGTATTTGAAAATAATATAGAGAACGGCAAGGGCAGAGAAGATAATTGTCATAGCCATAAGTGCCATCATGGCTCCATGAGGGTCTATTTCCATTAACTTTCTGGACTTGAGGGTCTTGTCAATGGTAACATTGTTGGTGCTTGGAGTGGTTCGTGTCATTATGTCCCATCCTTCACCATCACCACTTGTAGAGCCAACGCCGTCCTCCAAGCGGCCGTATGAGACATTTTCGCCAAGGTCTTTGTGTACGGTAATCCTGTCTATGATAGTTTGTCCATCACTTTTGACAAGAAGAATCTCTTTGGCGTTTTCCAGATCGAAAGAGACATGGAATGTTCCGCGGTAAGGCTGATTGTCAGCCCAGAAAATGACATGTTGACGGGGTTTGATAGCCGTTAATATGTCACCACCCGGGATAGGATACTTTCTTAGGTCATCAGGATCATCCGTAAGGTAGCATCCTCCAATATCCACAGTGCCGTAGGAAGAGTTGAAAAGCTCTATCCATGAACTCTGTTGTCCAAAGTCATCCTGATAGTCATCGGTGTTGAAAACAAGGTACTCGTTGATACGCATGGAGCCCTGATTTTGTCCATTAGCGTAAAGTACTGTACTCAATCCGACAACTACAAGAAATATTTTTAATAGTCGTTTCATTTGCATTGTCATGGATTAGAGTGGAAGGTTATCATGTTTCTTTGGAGGGTTGATGAGCTTCTTGGTAGAGAGCTGCTCAAGAGCACGAATTACACGGAAGCGTGTATTTCTGGGTTCTATAATGTCGTCAATGTATCCATATTTTGCAGCATTGTAAGGATTGCTGAAGAGCTCTTCGTACTCTTTTTTCTTTTCCTCTATGAAAGCGGCGCGTTTTTCAGCGTCTTCCTCTTTCCTGATTTCTTTAGAATAGAGCACCTCTACAGCACCGTCAGCACCCATTACCGCGATGCTGGCAGTAGGCCATGCATAGTTGATATCACCGCGGAGCTGCTTACAGCTCATTACGATATGAGCCCCACCGTAAGATTTTCTGAGGGTAACGGTAACTTTGGGAACAGTCGCTTCACCAAATGCATAGAGAAGCTTTGCGCCATTGAGAATAACTCCTCCATACTCCTGCTGTGTGCCGGGAAGGAATCCGGGAACGTCCACGAGGGTTATAATAGGAATGTTGAATGCGTCACAGAATCTTACGAAACGTGCAGCTTTTCTGGAAGAATTGATATCGAGTACTCCGGCCATATTTTTGGGCTGATTTGCAACGATACCAACAGATGTGCCACCCATTCTTGCGAAACCGACAATAATGTTCCTTGCATAATTTTGATGAATTTCGAGGAACTTCCTGTCGTCAACTATAGCACCGATCACTTCATACATATCGTAAGGTGAGTTGGGGTTGTCGGGAATTATATCGTTGAGGGAATCTTCAAGACGATGAACAGGGTCAGCAGTTTCAACATATGGAGGCTCTTCCATATTGTTCTGGGGAATGTAGCTGATCAGTTCACGGATAATTGCAATAGCTTCATCTTCATTAGCGGCAGCAAAGTGTGCTACACCGCTCTTTGTTGAGTGTACGCCGGCACCACCGAGCTGTTCCTGAGTCACATCTTCACCTGTAACCGATTTTACAACGGCAGGACCGGTAAGGAACATGTAACTGGTGTGTTCAACCATAATATTGAAGTCGGTTAGTGCGGGAGAATAAACTGCTCCACCGGCACAAGGACCAAGTATAGCTGAAATCTGGGGAACAACACCTGATGCGAGGATATTCCTCTGAAAAATTTCAGCGTAACCGGCAAGGGCATTAACGCCTTCCTGGATACGCGCACCACCGGAGTCATTGAGACCGATAATGGGAGCACCTACCTTCATTGCCTGGTCCATAACCTTGCAGATCTTGAGAGCAAGCGTCTCTGATAGAGAACCACCTATAACGGTGAAGTCCTGTGCAAAGACATAAACAAGTCTGCCATTGATAGTTCCATAACCTGTAACTACACCGTCGCCGAGGAATGTCTTTTTTTCCATCCCGAAGTTGGTACAGCGGTGGGTCATGAACATATCAAATTCTTCAAAGCTACCCTCATCGAGAAGCAGACTGATCCTCTCGCGAGCGGTATATTTGCCTTTTGCGTGCTGGGCGTCAATGGCCTTCTGGCCGCCACCCAAGCGAGCTTTCTCCCTAAGTTCGATAAGCCCTTTTACTTTTTCGAGTTGATGACTCATTCTTATAAATTTTAGATTATATTGGTAATTAGTTATTCTCCTTTTTCGCAAAACTCGGTAAGAACACCCATTGTTGACTTGGGATGCAGGAAAGCAATATTGAGACCCTCAGCGCCCTTTCTGGGAGCTTTATCTATGAGTCTTATGCCATTGGCTTCAGCCTTTGCCAGACAATCTTTTACACTGCTGGTGGCAAATGCGATGTGATGGACACCTTCGCCTCTTTTCTCTATGAATTTTGCAACGGCTCCATCGGGGGACGTGCTCTCCAGAAGTTCAATCTTTGTCTCTCCAATTTTGAAAAAAGCAGTCTTTACCTTTTGGTCTTCTACCTCTTCGATGTTATAGCACTTCAGGCCCAGTACATTTTCATAGTAGGGGATAGCCTCTTCCAAAGATTTGACGGCTATACCGAGATGTTCAATGTGAGTTAAATCCATAATATTCTGATTTTTTTATATTTTTTTAAAGATTCGGCAAATGTAACAAATATTACAATCAAAACCCATTTATTTTCATAAATAAAAAATCGCCCCCATTTGGGGACGATTTAGAACTCTAAATAAGGGAAATTATTCCTCGAGATCGAGGGTGTGATAGACATTTTGTACATCTTCGTCTTCTTCAAGTTTCTCGATCAGTTTGTCGAGATCGACTCTATCTTCTACCGAAACTTTCTTGAGCTCCACATTGGGAAATCTTTCGAATCCGCCGGAAACAATTTCAAATCCCTTTTCTTCTATAAACTTCTGAATGGTGTTGTAAGAGGTAAATTCACCATAAATATGAATAATATCATCATCCTCGTCTTGGAAGACCTCATCAGCACCATAATCTATCAGCTCAAATTCCAGTTCTTCGAGATCAACCGGATCTTCGCTTTTTACTTTAAATGCGCATTTGTGGTCAAACATGAACGCAACGCTGCCCGAGACGCCAAGACTGCCTCCATATTTTGTGAAATAACTACGGATATTTGCTACGGTGCGGTTGGTGTTGTCTGTCGCCGTCTCTACAAGAAAAGCGATCCCATGAGGACCATACCCTTCGTAAACCACCTCTTTGTAGTCACTTTGATCCTTTTCAACAGCTCTGTTGATAGCCCTCTCAATGTTCTCTTTGGGCATGTTTTCAGACTTTGCAGTCTGAATAAGTGTTCTCAGATGGGGGTTGCCGGCAGGATCAATGCCACCCTGCTTGGCCGCGATGGTAATTTCTTTTCCAAGGCGTGTAAATACGCGGGCCATATTGCCCCAGCGTTTAAACTTTCTCTCTTTCCTGAATTCAAAAGCTCTTCCCATACCACTAGATGTTTTTCAGACGTGAGATATATTTACCCACCTCATAAGCCTCAAGTGTGTTGGGGTATTTTACGGAAATTTCATCGTAGAATTTGAGCGCCTGCTCGTTATCTCCCATCTCTTCGCAGATGATGCCTGCTTTTAAGAGGTAGCCTGCCGTATAGGAGTTGGCATCAACTGCAGCAGCCTTTTTATACCATTTCAAAGCCTCAGCATTCTTGTCAAGGTTTACATATGCATCAGCTATGCAGCAGTAAGCCCTTGCTTTTGTAATCTTCTCTTTCCCATTATATTTTTTAAGAGACTCAATTGCACCTTCATTGTCATCGGTATGGAGCTGACAAATGCCTTTATAGAAATAGACGATTTTGCCGGCTTTTTTGCCATATTGATCTGCAATTTCTGTAAATCCCATCATATTGCCGTCACCATTTAGAGCCGTGAAATAATCTCCTGCCATAAATAGCTGCTCTGCCGGGAATAATTGTGCCCTGGCTTCCGCCTTTAGCGGCTGGATGTACCATCTGTTGATGGCGATAATGCCAAATACAATGACAAGAACTGCGATGACACTCCATGAGAGTTTTTTCTGGTTGTTCTTATCTCTGAAGAAGAGTTCTAATGAGGAGATAGCTGTTCCTACATTCTTTTCCTCCTGAGACTGAGTAGGTTGTTTCTTTTTGGTTGCCATATTATATTATTGTATTATTTATATTCGTACCATTAGTATCACTCGCACTAAATTGCACCATTAGCGAAAATGCAAATTTACAACAAAAATGGGAAACACAAACAATATTTTGTACTTTTGTAAACTCTGACAAGACTTATATGTACCTCAAAAGCATAATACTTCATAATTTCAAAAACATTACCAGCGCTTCGCTCGATTTTTCTCCTAAAATCAATTATATATCGGGCAATAATGGAGCCGGTAAGACCAATCTGCTCGATGCCGTATATTATCTCTCGATGACAAAGAGTTTTTTCTCCTCTTCCGATAGGTTTGTGTGCAACTTTGATGCAGAAGAGGCACAGATCGGGGGAGTATATGATATTAATGGGGTGGAGGAGCGTATAGGAGTCTCCATTCGCAGGGGTGGAGCCAAAACCGTGCGCCGTAACGGACGCAATTATGAGCGCTTTTCCGACCATATCGGTCTTCTCCCCATTGTGATGGTCTCACCTGCAGATAGTTCACTTATACAAGATTCCGGCGACGAGCGCCGTAAATATCTCAATTTTATCCTGTCGCAGACAGATCGTGCCTATCTTCGTCACATTCAGGCCTATACTCATCTTCTGACAAGACGCAACCGTCTGCTTAAAGAGGATCTTCTTCCCGATGTGTTGCTGGATACACTTGCAGAACAGATGGCTCCGCACGCACACTATGTTTGCAACGCGCGTCGCGAACTCTGCAACAGTCTCGATCCACTTGTCAGAGAATATTACTCCAAACTCTCCGGCGGCAGGGAGGAGGTCCGTATAGGCTACCGTACAGATCTGGATAATGGGGATTTTCTAACATTGTTGCAGCAGGATCAGGAAAAGGAACGTATCCTCAAATATACCACTCAGGGTCCTCAGAGGGATGATATGATTTTTCTTCTCGGAGATCACCCTATTCGAAACTGTGGCTCACAGGGTCAGCAAAAGAGTTTTCTGTTGGCAATGAAGCTCGCACAGTTCTCATTTATGAAGAATATTTACTCTAAAGCCCCCATACTTCTGCTTGACGATCTCTTTGATAAGCTCGATATGGAGAGGGTAGAGTCTCTTCTTAAGATTGTTCTTAGAGATGATTTCGGTCAGATTTTTATCTCCGATAGCAATAAGGTACGTATAGAGAGTTTGATGGAGCGTTTACATGGGGAGTCACGCTCTTTCCATGTTGAAAATGGGGTTTATCGGTCACTTCAAACGCCTAAATTATGAGAAGAGAGGAGAGTCGCACTATAGCTGAGGTGTTGCAGGATTATATCAAAGAGGGTAATCTGGAATCGGGCCTTCTCAGCGCCCGCATTTTTGAGGCCTGGGATCTCGTTTTGCTCGATATGACCGCTCCCTACTATAAATCGGAAGAGATACCGGGTCTCACTTTGAGAAAATATTTCAAGGATGGTGTTCTTTCCTGCAAAATATCCTCTTCCGTGCTTCGCAGCCAGCTCTATTTCCAATTGGAGGGTATAAGGAACAGGATTAATACGATGCTCCAGGAGGAACATGTGCTCAAGATAACCATTTATTGATATGGAGAGAAAATTGAGATTTGTGGTGGATGACGCCATTCCTTATATGGAGGTTTTGCAGGATTGGGCAGATTGTCTATTCTGTAAGGCTTCGGATATGGGTCCTGAGGTGGTGCGTGATGCGGATGCCTTATTTGTGCGAACGCGTACCCTATGCAATGCTGCTCTGCTGGAGGGTTCTTCTGTCTCGCTTATAGCCAGTGCAACAATCGGAACGGACCATATTGATATGGGATGGTGCTCTGAAAATGGCATACAAGTGAGCAATGCACCGGGATGCAACTCCTCTGCTGTACGGCAATATCTTTTTACTGCCCTCTATGCCTTGGCGCAGCGCAAAGGGATCTCTTTGTCGGGTCTGACGCTCGGTGTTATCGGAGTGGGCAATGTGGGCTCCAAAGTAGTGGATTTTGGCAAGAAGTGTGGATTCAAAGTGTTATGCAATGACCCCCCGAGAGAGAATATGGAGCCGCACAATGCAGCTTTTTTTACCCCATTGGATCAATTGCTTGCAGAGTCCGATATAGTGACTCTTCATATTCCCCTTTGGAAGGATAATTACCAATTTGCCGATGGCCTTTTCTTTGAGAATATGAAAGAAAAGGCTATTTTTGTTAATACATCCCGCGGAGAAATTCTCTGTGAAGAGACTCTTTTAAGTTATGTGCCAAAGTTTTCGGGAGTTATTTTGGATGTGTGGAGAGGTGAACCCAAAATTAATCCGGAGTTGCTTGGGAAAGTTGATATAGCTACACCGCACATTGCCGGTTACTCCGGACAAGGTAAGATCAATGGTAGCACGGCTGTAGTAAGGGCGGCGGGAGAGCATTTTTGTATAGATGCACTTAAATCCTTTACAATAAAGGATGAAATGATGCCGGTGAGATTTGATCCGGAGGGTTTGTCTCAGAGGGAGATTTGCGACAGGTTGTCTGCTATCTATGATATATGGGAAGATGACAGGGTGTTGCGTTCCTACCCCGACAGATTTGAAGAGATACGTTCACATTATAATTACAGAACAGAATTTATATAGAGTTATGTTTAATGCTGAAGATTTGAAGGTTTTTGCCGAAAGAGGCATTACTGTTGAGCAGGCCACCAGACAAATCTCCTTTTACGAGAGCGGTTTTGAGTGGCTTGATGTTTTAAGTGCTGCAACACCCTCAAAGGGTATTAAGATCTTGTCGGAGAATGACAAAAAAGAGGCTTTCAATGCCTTTGTTTCCAATTCTCTGAAGGTGACTAAATTCGTACCTGCATCAGGTGCTGCCTCAAGGATGTTCAGAGACCTTTTCAATGTGCTGGAAAGTGGGGAAATGTCGGAGTATGGCCAAAATTTCACTTCACGTATAAAAGACTTTGCATTTTATACCCCGGAAATGTTCGAGGGTTGTACCCAAATGGAGATTATAGACAAGGTGCTCAATGATAGCGGATTAGGTTACGGCACAAAACCTAAGGGGCAGCTCCTTTTCCATAGGTATTCCGATGGTGTCCGTACAGCTTTCGAAGAACATCTGGTGGAGGGTGCACTTTACGCAAAAATGAAGGATGGCACCATTTCCATTGTGATTTCCGTATCACCGGAGCATCTCGAGGGATTTAAAGCATTGTCCGATTCGGTCAAACAGAAGTATGAACAACGTTATGGAGTTAAGTATTCTATCAGATTCACGCTTCAATCTCCATCCACCGATACTATAGCTGCTACGGAAGACAACAAGCCTTTCCGTAAGGAAGATGGCTCTCTTCTTTTCCGTCCCGGAGGGCACGGTGCTCTTATCAACAATCTCAATGAGATCGACTCTGATATTGTTGTTATCAAAAATATCGACAATGTGGTCAAAGAGGATTTTATTGAGCAGACAGTATTGTGGAAAAAGCTCCTGATCGGCAAACTTATAATGGTGCGGGAACGCTGTTTCGAATATATTGCGCTTCTTGACAATGTGCTCAAAATTGGTTGTAAGGATGATATCGTGAAGTTGTGTGATGAGATCAGTGCTTTTATTGATGAACAATTTTGTATAACATTGCCCGAAGATATTTCTTTTGAAGAACTTCCTGCTTTGCTTCGTTCAAAGTTGGATCGTCCGTTGAGAGTTTGTGGAATGGTGCGCAATCAAGGTGAACCCGGAGGAGGTCCCTTTATAGTCAGGGACGCGGATGGATGTACTTCGCTCCAGATATTGGAAAGCGTCGAGCTTAATCCGTCGGATGAGCGTACTGCCGGATTGTTTGCTTCAGGTACTCATTTCAATCCTGTGGATCTGGTATGCTCAATTACTGCTGCCGATGGCAGCAAATATGACCTTTCCCGTTTTGTCAATGACAATGCCGGATTTATCTCATCCAAGAGTTATGAGGGGCGTAAGATCAAAGCGCTCGAACTTCCGGGCTTGTGGAATGGTGCGATGAGCGATTGGAATACGATTTTTGTCGAAGTTCCACTTATAACCTTCAATCCTGTAAAAACAGTTGCCGACCTGCTCAGAAAAGAACATCTCGGTTGATATCATATAAGACAATGAAAAGAAAACTGACTTTCCGAAAGAGCAATTTGATAGCAAAAATCTTTGCACTAATATTCCCTTCGATAATTCTTACCGGATGTCCTGCCATGTATGGTGCTCCCCATGCTTCTTATAGTGCCAGCGGGTCTGTTACGGACGAAGCAGGCAAGAGGCTTAAAGGCATTCAGGTATCTGTCGGTGGCCATTACTATACCGACTCTTTGGGACAAGAACAAATCCATTTTAGCGATTCCACTCTTACGAATCTACAAGGAGAGTATCACATTGATCTCACTTATGATCATTTAATGGAAATGATAGTCGTGGCAGAAGATATTGATGGAGAAAAGGGAGGAGGTGAATATCAGAGTGATACATTGGTTATCAAGGATTTCAAGTATAAAGGTGGCAGTACATGGTATCTGGGTCGCGCTGATGTCAAAGGTGTCAATTTCAGACTGAAGAAAAAGTAGCACCGTGGTGCAGGTTCCGGATTTGACAGAACCCCACAAGTTGGATTAAAAATTAGTTTATCTTTTTCTTATAAGAAGGATGGCGTCTGCTATGTCGTCAACTTCTTTTGCTCTATATACATATTTGAAACGCCCATCTCTCTTTTGGGTATAGTCACATTCAAATACCCATCCGTGCTCGCCGGGATCAGTTTCGCCAAAGTCGTTACGGCCTTGCGGGGGCTCTATGTTGTGACCCGGAATATAGCGATATAGTTCATATTCACCTGCTTCCACCCTGTCGGCTCTATATATTATTTTAGATCCTTTAGCGGTGGCGCTCCAGCCACTTTCTCCCATAAAAGCGGTGGTTTTGTTGGAGAGTGCTTTCCAACCTTTGGGATTATCAGGGTTCTCTATCAGGATGCGTCCGGGAGTGGAAACACCTAAGTACTCTGCCACAGCATCCAAAAGGCGTTCGCCGAAGTACTTTAAATTTGAGTCATTTACCCATTCACCCTCTTTGTTGAAAGAATAGAAGGTATAGGGAGTCTCAAGGGTCAATGCAATGGTGCGTTCGCCCGCATTATTCCAGAACCAGCCCTCGCAGTATCGGGGAGCCACATCTGAAAACAACATCTCTTTGGGATACATATAGGGATTGAATGAGCAGCTAAGTCCTGCAAAGACCCATTGTTTGCGCGAGTACTCAATGGAGGTGCTGCTGCTGGTATGCATCCAGTATGTTGCACAGTCAGCATGCTGGGAGTGGTTGTTAAGCACCAGGTCAACCGGTTGCTCATCATGGAGTTTGCGGAACATCGCCTTCATAGCCTGTACTTCGACCACAGTACTGTCGTCGCTCCTTCCAAAGTTGATTTCCTGATTAACTCCGATTGCATTGGATCTCGAGAGGCCGTTGAATACTCCGTCTGGATTGGCGAAGGGGAGAATATATGCATCAATTTGTGCCCGGAGCGATTTGGCTTCGGGCGTATCGGAGGTGATTTTTTCGATAAAAGCATCAAGGAGCCACGAGCCGGGAGTTTCACTGGGGTGCTGACGGCCATGGAACCAGAGACGTTTTTTTGCTGTCGTTGGAACATTGGGATCGGTGATGTGTAGCAGTTGGAGGGGTCTTCCTTCAAAGCTCCAGCCGATAGTGTCAATCCGAGTGCCTTCTCTGCTACCCCATTCTGCAATTCGCTCCTGGAGATATGAGTATGTATAGGGGCGGTAGAGTGCAATGAATACCGTGTCTTTGTCAAAACGTTTATCGAGTCGTCTGCGAGGTGATTCGTTTAGAGGAAAATGTATCCATTGGTCACCGTCATAGGAGTAGGAGAGCCCATGGACTCCGTTATCTTTAAGAGTCAGATATATCTGTTTGCCCTCAATGCCGCTGATCCTGAAATAATACCAGTTGGCATTGGCTGCAAGGGAGATGTCAATGGGATTTATGGGGTCAAATTTGCCATGTATAAGGTAGGAGAGATGTTCAACCGTGTCACCGGGAGTGACTATCACTTTTGTAGAATCGAGAAGTTCTACCTTTCCAAGGTTTCCGCTCTCAAAGTCAGCATCAAATCTGACCTGAGCATCCATCATAATCGATGTAGCCAGAAGAAGAACTGAAAGAATGAAATGTCTCATTTGGTTATAGTTATTTTTGCAAAAATAACAATTATAACTACCTTTACAATGATATAATAGGCATAAAATTATGAATAAGGCTATTAACAACAGGTGGAGAAAAATACTTTCAAATTTCGAATTGGAAGGTACGCCGGTAGAGATATCGCGTTTGGGCAAGGGTCTTATAAACGATACCTTCAGATTAAGGATTGTGGAGCCTGATCTGCCTGATTATGTGGTGCAGCGCATTAATAGCGATGTCTTCAAGGATGTGGACAAGATGCAGCACAATATTGACAGGGTTACCGCTCATATTCGTGATAAAATGTTTGATCGTGGTATTCCCGGAGGCCCCGATAGGGTGCTTACTTTTGTCAAATCCAGTTCCGGCAAATCCTATTATGAGATGGATGGCGAGTATTGGAGAATTTCCAAATATATAGATCGTTCAAAAAGCCGCGAAGATGTGACACCTGAGCTGGCATATATAACAGGCAAGTCGTTTGGGGATTTCCAATATATGCTTTCGGATCTGGGTGGCGAACCTCTCAACGAGACTATCCCTAATTTTCATAACATTGAATTTCGTATAGAGGAGCTTCAGGAGGCAGTAGCTGCAGACAAAGCAGGTCGTCTTGAAAGAGTGCGTCCTCTGGTTGAAGAATTGCTTGACAGGGCCGATGAAATGTCGCTTGCAGAGCGTCTTGGACGTGAGGGCAAACTTACAAAACGCATAACTCACTGTGACACGAAGGTCAACAATATTCTCTTTGACGAGGATGACAATGTCCTATGTATAATTGATCTTGACACCACTATGCCTGGCTATGTTCTTTCCGACTACGGAGATTTCATCCGCACTGCTGCCAATACCGGTGCCGAGGATGATAAAGATCTTGACAATGTGGGTCTTGACATGGAGATATTCAAGGCATTTACCAAAGGCTATCTTGAGGGGGCAAAACCCTTTTTGACAGAGATGGAAAAAGAGTTGTTGCCTTTTGGAGCCAGACTCCTTACTTATATGCAGACAATTCGTTTCCTTACAGATTATCTCAACGGTGATACTTACTACAAGACGAGTTATCCGGAACACAATTATGATCGCACGATGGCCCAAAAGCGACTCCTGGACTCCCTGGATGCCCACGAAGAGGAGATGAAGGAGTATATAGATAGTGTGTAGTGTGTAGTGTGTAGTCTGTAGTGTGTAGTGTGTAGTGTGTGGTGGGCAGTAAGATTGAGTTAGTGAGAAATTAATTTCTGGCGATTGACCGTTATACTTTAGTTCAATTTTCTTATAGTTCTCTACTGCTAATAACTCATAACTACAAACTATTCTCTCTTAATCTATTACTACACACTTAAAACTAATTGACTTACTCTAAACTACACACTACATACTCCCAACTCAGAACTAAAAAAAAGAGTCCGTGAGGACTCTTTTTTGTTACTTAGTTGCTGTGTAAGCAATCATATCGAGAATCTTGTTAGAGTAACCCCACTCATTGTCATACCAGGCTACAACCTTTACAAAATTGGAGTTGAGCTGGATGCCTGCGTCAGCATCAAAGATGGAGGTGTGGGGATCGCTAATAAAGTCGCTTGAAACAACTTTCTCTTCGGTGTATGCAAGAATACCCTTCAGATCGCCCTCAGAGGCCTTCTTCATAGCACTTTTTATGTCATCATAGGTGCAGGCCTTTTCCAGACGGCAGGTTAGATCGACAGCTGAAACATTAACTGTAGGTACGCGGAATGACATACCTGTAAGTTTGCCATTCATCTCCGGGATAACTTTACCAACAGCCTTTGCTGCGCCTGTGCTGGAGGGAATGATATTGGCACTTGCTGCGCGACCGCCTCTCCAGTCTTTTGCAGAGGGACCGTCAACGGTCTTCTGGGTAGCTGTAATAGCGTGAACCGTTGTCATCAACCCCTCTACTATACCAAAATTGTCGTTAAGTACCTTCACAATGGGCGCAAGACAGTTTGTAGTGCAAGATGCATTGGAAATGATCTTTTCGCCATTATATTTAGTGTGGTTTACACCATAAACAAACATAGGGGTATCATCCTTTGAAGGAGCTGACATGATTACTCTCTTTGCACCTGCGTCAATGTGAGCCTGGGCTTTCTCTTTAGTGAGGAAAAGACCGGTTGACTCAACGACGTAATCAGCGTTTACTTCATTCCATTTCAGATTTGCAGGATCCTTCTCACAGGTTACTCTGATAGCTTTACCGTTAACAACGAGCTTACCGTCAGCAACTTCTACTGTCCCGTCAAATCTACCGTGAACGGTGTCAAACTTCAACATGTAAGCAATGTAGTCAACATCAAGCAGGTCATTGATACCTACTATCTCAATGTCATTTCTCTTCTGGGCTGCTCTGAAAACCAGACGTCCGATACGGCCGAAACCGTTAATACCAACTTTAATTTTACTCATTTTTATTTATTATGTTTAATTAACTGAAAAACCTCACAAATATAGAAACAATTATCCAAATAACAATGAAAATATTACCTTTGTGGCATGAAAAAAATTGAGATATTGGTCACTAACGATGATGGCCTCGATGCGAAAGGCATCGTGGCAGTGACCGCGCTTATGCGTACGTACGGCAATGTGACTGTAGTTGCTCCTGTGGAGCCCCAGTCAGGTAAGTCCGCCGCTATTTCCCTGGAACAGACACTTAGAATGGATCTTGTTAAAAGTGTGCCCGCAGAAGAAGGCTTGGGTTCGCTCCGGGTATATGGTTTTACCGGCACGCCGGTGGATTGTGTCAAGATGGGTGTCAATCTCTTTCTGAAAGAGGAGAAGATGCCCGACTTGTTGGTTTCCGGTATAAACCATGGATCCAATGCTTCGGTTGCGTCAGTCTATTCCGGCACTCTTGGTGCCGCAGCTGAGGGTGCCATCTATGATATCCCCTCAATCGGTTTTTCACTCTGTAGCCATAAACCTGACCCTGATTTTACCGGAGTGATCCATTATTCACGAATCATACTTGACAAGCTCCTCGAAACTGGTATCAGCAGGGGAATCTATCTTAATGTCAACTTTCCCAACATTCCCTTTGAGGAGATCAAAGGCATCAAAATAGCTCACCAGGGTGATGGCAGATGGGTAAGGGAATTTGATAAGCGGGTTGACCCCAGAGGCAGGGAATACTACTGGATTATCGGGAGTTTTCTAGATAAGGATGAGGCTCCTGATGCTGACCATACTCTGGTAAATAATGGTTATGTATCAGTGGTTCCTCACCGTGTTGACAATACTGACTACCGCGAGAAGGAGCGCCTGCGCGACCTCTGGTCTTTTTAACATAACAATTCTCTTTCTATGCGTTACTATCTCATTGCCGGCGAGGCTTCGGGAGACCTGCATGGCTCCAATCTGATGAAAGGATTGATTGCTGAGGACCCATCTGCGGAATTCCGCTTCTGGGGAGGAGATTTTATGTCTGCCGTGGGAGGTACCTTGGTTCGCCATTACAAGTCAACTGCGGTGATGGGAGTTGTGGAGGTGATATCCCGCTTGGGAGCCATCCGACGCAATATGATAGAGTGCCGGCGTGACCTATTGGAGTACGATCCGGATGTACTGATACTCATAGATTATCCCGGATTTAATCTGAAGATGGCGCGTTTTGCCCACAAGCATGGTATCCGGGTCTTCTACTATATTGCCCCCAAGCTTTGGGCCCGCGGAGAAAGACGCATTCGTAAGATTCGCAGATATGTAGATGAACTATTTATCATCTTTCCATTTGAGAAAGAATATTTTCGCAAGCTTGGAGTTGAGCCTCATTATGTTGGTAACCCTCTGATTGATAGCATTGATGTCGATCAATGCATTCGCCTTGGACGACAGGATTTTGCACTCCGTCACTCTCTTGGAGAGGCTCCTTCAATAGCATTGCTGGCAGGCAGCAGAGAGGCGGAGATAAGATTCCTGCTTCCCCGAATGGTGGCCCTGGAAAGGCTTCTGAAACAGGATCCGATACTTGCAGGTTACCAATTGTTGCTTGCTGCTGCACCTTCGGTGGATTTGCAGTTTTACAATGAGTTAATTCCTGCCGATAGCTCCATCCGCATAATAGAGGGAGAGACCTATGGGGTACTTAACCACTCCGATGCAGCCGTTATCAGTTCCGGTACTGCTAGTCTGGAAGCAGCTATTATAGGCACCCCACAGGTAGTATGCTATGGTTTCAACCGCATCACATATTTAATAGCGAAGCTTTTGGTAAGGGTCAAGTATGTGAGTCTCGCCAATCTGATCCTCGACAAACTCATTTTCAAGGAACTCATTCAGGATGATGCCTCTCCGGAGAATATTTTTGCGGAGATCTCACGTATGCTCACCGACCAAGAGTACAGAAATGCGATGAAGAGCGATTATACTGCCCTACGTGAGATATTGGGAGGTTCCGGTGCTTCGCGCAAAATAGCTCGCAAGATGATTGGTGTGATGAAAGAGTATTCCGAACAGATAACAGATAAAAACAGATAATGGGCAATGATAATATGGCTAAAAGACTCAAAGTTTACAAGTATCAGGGAGCCGGAAATGACTTCGTTATTATTGACAACCGTGATGGTTCGGTCAATCTTGATGATTCTCAGATAAGGTGGCTCTGTGACAGGAGATTTGGTATCGGAGCCGATGGAATGATGCTACTCAGCGCCGGTGGTGAATATGATTTTACTATGCGCTATTTCAATTCTGACGGATTTGAGGGCACAATGTGTGGCAATGGGGGCAGATGTCTGGTGGCATTTGCCGCTCACAGGGGATTGAAAAAGTTTGAATTTACCGCAATCGATGGCTACCATCGTGCAGAGGTGCTTGAATATGGCCCATATCGTTGCATAGTTCGTTTGAAAATGAGGGACCTGCTTCCGGACAAGAAGGGCAATTCTCCGGTAACAATCTACCCGGAGGGCTATTTTCTCGATACGGGGTCGGATCATTTTGTGGTTTTTGTTGACGATGTTGCGGAATATGATGTTGACGGCGAAGGAAAAAAATGGAGGTGGCATGAACGTTTTCCAAATGGAACAAATGTGAATTTTGTGGAAATTGCGAATGATAAGATCAAAGTCAGGACATACGAAAGGGGAGTGGAGGCTGAAACATTCGCCTGCGGTACGGGAGTAACCGCCTCCTCAATTGCCTCCTTCATCCACGGAGCTGAATGCTTTACCATTGATGGAGAAAGGGTAAGATTTGAGATACAGGCCCTTGGGGATTATTTGGCAGTTGATTTCATACCCCTCAAAGAAGGTATAGCATTTGAGGAGATTTGGCTTACAGGTCCGGCCACATTTGTCTTCGAAACTGAGGTTGAACTCTAGAGTTTATTTATTACCTTTGTAAGAACAACACCAGGTTTATGGCAAATTTTCGATATATGGGCATAAAGAGAAAGGTTTTCCTCGGATGCGTTGTCCTTGCTCTGATTCTTCTGATATCTAGCTCTATCTCGATGTTTGAGTACACCAGGATGAACAACCATGTTACTGAACTGATTTCGGACAATACCAACAGTATTGAGGTCTCGTGGGAGCTTCTTGCGAAGGCGGAGGAGTACAACCTTCGTATGATGCATCTGGTTGTCGGCGAGGTGGGTGGAGAGAGTATTGAGGTAATCAACGATGAAGAATTTATCTCCCTTTTCAGCGGAATAAAAGAGAGTTTTGTTACAGAGCATGATAAAGCGAATGCCGACTCTGTTATGTACGCCTTTACAGCATATATGCATGTTGTTCGCGAGGCCTCGGATATATGGCTTATAAATAAGGATGATATCCGCAAAGAGTGGTATTTCAACCGTTTACAGCCTGTTTATGCCAAGCTCAAAGCCTATATCGAAAAGCTTACAAATGATAGTCAGGATGCATTGATTCACAACTCGCAGTCGCTTCAGGACAATTTTTACCGAAGTCTTATGCCCGGTTTGATCTCTGTCCTGCTGGGCTTTATTATGGTACTGCTCTTTAATTACTACCTAAATCATTATTTGATCAACCCGCTTCTAAAGATAACTCATGGTATTAAAGGTTATCTTAGCTTCAACAAGAAGTATGATGTCAAGATAGAGAGTCAGGATGAGATCGCAGAACTTAATGAGAGAGTGAAGGATATTATCGATATAAATAAATCCACAAAAAAACAGAGTGGATGAATGCCGGTGTCATATCAAGATATGTTGGAATTGCGCTTATATGCAACGCTTTCTTCATGCTGCTTTCAGCGGTGGTTTCGGCGCTGTATGGCTTTGATTCCTCATTCAGCCCACTCCTCGTGAGTGGCTTTATTACTTTTCTTTTCGGAGTTTTTCCGCTGATATTTGTCAGGCGGCAGCGTGATATAAATACCCGTGAGGGACTTGCTATTTTGGTATTGGCCTGGTTCCTTTCTTGTATTTTCGGAATGTTGCCCTATGTGCTTTGGGGAGGCGAATTTACGCTGATAAATGCCTGGTTTGAGAGCACTTCAGGCATTACCACTACTGGTGCCACTATTCTAAATGAGATTGAATCACTGCCTCACGGTCTCTTGTTTTGGCGCTCTTCCACGCACTACATAGGTGGTCTTGGAGTTGTCGTTTTTATGATGATGATTCTGCCTTCGGTTGGAATGGTGCGTTTCAGGATGTCGAAAATGGAGATTACAGAGCTCTCTAAAAGCAATTTCAGATATAGATCCAATAAGCTGATCCGTGTGCTTATCACGGTTTACCTTGCTATAACCGTCCTCTCTTTCCTGGCACTGATTTTGGCCGGAATGTCTCCTTTTGATGCTATCAATCATTCCTTTAGTGTAACCGCCACGGGAGGATTCAGTACACGCAACCTCTCAATAGGGGCTTATGATTCGCCTCTGATAGAGTTTGTACTGATGCTTTTCATGGTGATATCCACCATTCATCTGGGATTAATATATGCCTCTTTCGCAAGCAGGTCGGCAAAGGTTTTCAGAGACCCGGTGACCCGGTTTTATCTGGCTACCATACTTATCTCTGCTCTTCTTGTCACTCTCAGTCTTTTATTTGATGGAGTTGAACAAAACTTTCTGCAAGCACTGCGAAAAGGGGCCTTTTCTGTGGTTACTACAATAAGTACAACCGGATTTGCCATCAGCGATACTTCAGGATGGCCTATCTTAGCCATATTGGTATTGTTCTATGTCTCCATACAGTGTGGCTGTTCCGGTTCCACCTCCAGCGGTGTACGCTCGGACAGAATGTTTCTCATATTTAAGGGGGCTTGGGTTCAACTTATCAAAATGGCGCATCCAAACGCTGTGGTACAGGTCAAGTCAGGCGGACAGGTAGTTGACAGGGAGCTAATTTCAAGCGTTTATACTTATCTGTTTATATATCTCTTCCTGGCCTTTGTCGGTTCGGCAATCTATGCGATGACCGGTATGGGACTGATGGAGTCCGTTAGCTCTTCTATATCCATGATGAGCAATATCGGTCCTGCTTTTGGCGAATATGGCTCGATGTCCAGTTTTGCAAATGCTCCGAAGATTGCTAAGTTTGTAATGGGTATCCAAATGATAGTCGGTCGTCTTGGCCTCTATCCGGTGCTAGTTCTATTCACCATGTTCAGGAAAAGATTTTGATGGCGGCAGAAGGTTATCTTATAGAGAAAATCAGGGAAAAATTGGGATTTGAGCCCACTACTTGTCAACAAAGGCTGATAGAGTCTCTGGCACACTTTACCATTGAGTATGGCACATGTGACCTGATGTTGGTAAGCGGTTATGCCGGTACCGGCAAAACATCGGCGATTGCTGCTTATGTAAAGACCCTGAAGGAGCACCGGCACCGTTTTGTTCTTCTGGCTCCTACAGGCCGTGCAGCAAAGGTTTTGTCTGGTTTTACCCGGGAACAGGCATTCACTATTCACAAACATATTTATCGTCAAAAATCAATCAATGCAGGATTTGGAGAGTTTGAACTTGATATAAACAAACACAAAGAGACGATCTTTATTGTGGACGAGGCCTCGCTTATCTCCACTTCCGGGGGGCAGCAGAACATATTCGGTAGCGGAGATTTGCTTTCTGACCTGATAACTTATCTTCGGGCAGGGGTTGACAATAAGCTCATCCTTATAGGAGACAAAGGGCAGTTACCTCCGATAGGACTTACATATAGTCCGGCGTTGGATGAGTCTTATATGGGGCGTTATGGCAATGTAAAGAGTGTTGAGCTTACAACGGTGGTGCGGCAGGCTGCAGATTCGGGGATTTTGAGCAATGCTACTGCCATCAGGTTGCTACTGGGCAGCAACGGTCCGATGATGCCTCAATTGCGCACAAAGGGCTTTGAAGATGTGATCAGAATACATGGCGGTGAACTCATTGAGTCACTTTCCGATATGTTTGACAAATATGGTACGGATGAAGTGGTAGTGCTCTGCAGGTCCAATAAACGGGCTAATAGATATAATATGGGCATACGTTCAAGTGTTCTTTATCTGGAGGAGCAACTTACACGCGGCGATAAGTTGATGGTTGTTAAAAACTGCTACCAGTTTCTGGAGGATGTGCCGGAACTCGATTTTATAGCCAATGGCGATGTTGTCGAACTTGTCAGGATATATGGGTATGAAGAGAGATATGGACTAAATTTTGCAGAGGCTGTATTGTCGTTCCCTGACTACAATGATGTAGAGATTACTGCCAAAATCATTCTCGATACACTTCACTCCGAATCAGCCGCTTTGAGTGAAGAGCAGCAGAGAATTTTATATGAAGGGGTAAATGAGGATTATGCACATGTGAAGGGGAAAAGGAAGAGATATTCTTCCGTGCGCGAAGACAAATATTTCAATGCTCTCCAGATAAAATATGCGTCGGCCATAACAGGTCATAAATCGCAGGGAGGCCAGTGGAAATGCGTTTTTATCGACAATCCTTTTTGGAAAGAACCCACTGAGGATGACCTTAAATGGCTTTATACTGCCATTACAAGAGGGGTGGAGAGAGTTTATTTTATTAACTTTAAAGATGAGTTTTTTATAGATTAGTTTAGAAATAGGATTTAGATTATGTATTGGTTTTTGTTTATTGCAATTGCAATAGTTAGTTATGTTGTTCAGCTCAATCTAAGGAGAAAATTTGAGAAATATTCGGAGATTCCTCTGGGGTCGGGTATGACCGGAGCGGAGGTCGCTGAGAGAATGTTGCGCCAAAATGGCATAAATGATGTCAGTGTGACAGCTGTAAGGGGACAGCTTACCGATCATTTCAATCCCCTCAACAAGACGGTAAATCTTAGTGATGGAGTTTATAATTCCAATTCGGTTGCGGCAGCGGCTGTAGCTGCCCACGAGTGTGGACATGCTTTGCAGCATGCCCGTGGCTATCTTCCTCTTAAATTACGTTCGGCACTTGTGCCTGTAGTGAGTTTTGCATCTAAAATAATGTCCTGGGTGCTTCTTTTGGGAATGTTCCTCATCAATGTTTTTCCCCAGGTTTTGATGGCCGGAATAGCACTTTTTGCACTTACGACGCTTTTTAGTTTTGTTACACTTCCGGTAGAGATCAATGCCAGCAAGAGAGCCCTTGTGTGGCTTAATACGACAGGCATTACGGATGTTTCAAACCATGAACAGGCTGAAAAGGCACTCCGTGCCGCGGCATACACATATGTTGTAGCAGCCCTTGCTTCATTGGCAACGTTGGTTTATTATATAATGATTTCAAACAGGCGATAGCCTGTTATTTCAGAATAATCAAAAACAAATAATATGAGATACTTCAAATCATTTTTAGCGACAATCCTTCTTTTCGCATCCCTGATTCCCGCCGCACAGGCGCAGGAAAAAAAGTTACTTACAAATGCACAGATTCTTGGTACAATGCCCGAGGGTATTGTGGGACAGACAGCTTTTCCTATCTCATTTGATGGAAATAAAAGCCTCATTTACAGAGAAGGTCGTGATTATTTCAAGTATGACCTGAAAAAAGGCACTATCGCACCCTACTCATTTTCCGGATCACAGAGGTCTTCGGGTCCTGGAGAGCTTGTCAAAGGGTGGGTAAATCCCACATTTTCTCCCGATTCGACAAAAATCGCATATACACTGGATAACGACCTCTATTCAATTGATGTTAAAACTAAAAAAATCACCAGACACACCTTTGATGGGTCGGAACTCAATCTCAACGGATATGCCTCCTGGGTCTATTATGAGGAGATTTTTGGCAGGAGTTCCAATTATAAGGCCTTCTGGTGGTCTCCGGATAGCAAGATAATTGCCTATTACAACTTTGACAACTCGCTGGTGCCGATGTTCCCCATCTATGATGCACGTGGTCAGCATGGCTCAATCAACCAGACCCGCTATCCCAAGGCCGGGGATTCCAATCCTAAAGTTAAGATAGGCTTCGTTTCGGCAAACGGCGGCCATACAGTTTGGTCCGACTTTGATCCGGAGCTTGACCAATATTTTGGTATTCCTTTTTGGAGTAGTGATGGAAAACGTTTCATGGTGGCCAGGTTGGATCGTGCCCAGGACAATATGGAGCTCTTTGCAGTAGATCCGATACTTGGTAACTTTACTTGCGTTTATACTGAGCACCAGGATAGCTGGATTGATTGGATGGAGCAGATGCTCTCTACCTCTGAAGGTATCTATATGGTGAGGGACTTTGAGGGATGGGAGCAGATATACTTCCTCTCTTATGATGGCAACCGTTTTGAGAAACTTACCGGAGGAAATAACTGGAACATTCGCTTGCTCAAGGTGGATTCAAAATATCTCTTTTATACAGCGAAAAGGGAGGCAACAACCAGAGTTGACATTTATAGGATTACTCTAAGGAGCAAAAAGACCGAAAGGGTCTCGTTTGGTGACTATAATTTTGCCAATGTGGTGATATCTCCCGATAGTCGCAATGTAGCTGCAATTGCCTCCAATGCCCGCACCCCCTTCTTTCTCGTCAATATTTCACTTCCTGCAAGGAATCTGGATAGAAAGAAGTTGACTACTATTTCCGATTCCAAAGGTCCCGATTTTGATAAATATGCCCTGGCTTTGCCTGAAATGATCACTTATAAAACCCGTGACGGACTTGATATTCCCGCATCGGTGATCTGGCCGGTCAATCTGGATAAAACCAAAAAATATCCAGTTAAAGTAAATATATATGGTGGTCCCAATTCTCCCTCGGTACGTGATAGTTGGGGAGGAGTGACCTTCCGCAACCAGTGGTGGGCCAACAACGGAGTGATCCAGGTGACACTTGACAACCGTGCAGGCGGTCATTTTGGCAAAAAGGGCCTTGAGCAGGTTTACAGGCAGCTTAGCATTCCGGAGCTCAGGGATTTTATTGATGGAATTAAGCATTTTCTTGCAATGCCCTTTGTCGATAGTGACAAAATAGGTATTGAAGGCTTCTCATATGGTGGTATGATGACAGTTCTCTGTGTAACCGAAGGCAGCGACTATTTTAAATATGGCATTGCGGGAGCAGGAGTCTATGACTGGCATCTTTATGATACGCATTATACCGAAAGATACATGGATACGCCTCAGGATAATCCGGAGGGCTATAAGGCTACCAATGTGATGGATAGATTATCCAACTATAAAGGAGATAAAACCAATATGCTTCGCCTTACTCACGGTACCGGTGATGACAATGTTCATTTCCAAAATACACTTCATTTGATTGATGAACTACAGAGGCAAAACAAGGATTTTGAATTGATGATCTATCCTCAGGCAATGCATGGTTATCGTGGCCTGCAGGGACGCCACTCCTCATTGCAGGATTATATATTCTGGTATCGCTATCTGCTTGACTCGGATATTCCTTCCGACCTGCTGGAGTATCTCAAAAAGTAGAGCTGAGTGGTTCTGAGATAATCATCACCTTCTCGCCTGAAGCAAGGGTGGTTGCAAAAAGGTGGAGGTTTCCTCCGTCACTTACTTTAAGACGTTGCTTCAGTGCGTTGGTGTCAAGAGGAAAATTTAGAGCTACACAATTTAATAAAGGGTATTCGCGCGCCAGGCTGCGGATACCCTCTTTTTTGAAGGGTATTATTTCTTTTATACGGAAGGATTTTCCCGGAAAATCTTCAATACGCCTATCAGAAGTATATAGATGGGTGCTTGGTGCGATCTTATCAATTCCAAATCGGGAACAAGGGAGTCGAAATGCCCCTGCCTTGAGAATGGCACGGCCGGGTTGATAGAGATAGGTTTTAGGGGTGGCAATAGGACATTGCGCTGATTTTTCCTCATTGAGGGTGAAAGTAAAGCGATTCTCCTTTCTGCGGGTGAGGTCAACCGCGTGTATTGGAATATCCTCCGGTGCCGGAAGAGCTTCGCTGCCGCTCATAAGCAAAAGAAGTTCCTTACATTCGTTATCAGTAGAGAGGATATGCACCTCCCTGACACAGGGTACCTCGCGAAGAGCTGCTGTTATATCGACCATAGGGGAGAGCTTGACAAGGACCCTATCTGCAGCCTTTAGCAGTGCCTCGCTTAGGTGAAGAAGATCAGGCTCGCACTCTCTTATGGAAAAGACTCTTCCCGAACTCTTTGAGCGTCTGGCGGGGTCGAGATAGATCAGGTCGAAATGAGTTTCTCTTTCTGCATCTGCGTTAGTTAACGCTGCATCTTTTATCGAGAAATCTTCGCTTGTTTCCAGTAACCCTTCTGTTGCATCTGAGAACTTTTCGTTTATTTCCGATAAATCATTATTTGCTCCCGTTGCCATATCCAAAAATTCTCTGCAATCTCCATTTTCAACAATAATATTCTCCAGCCCCAATACTTTAAAATTGTGAAGTGCAGCTTCGCATAGCTTCCGGTCGCGCTCAATATAGAGGCATTTAGTCGCTCTACGAGCTATAAAACTGCAATCCACTCCGAGTCCTCCCGTCAGGTCGGCCACAGTGCTGTTTTCAGCCACAAAACGCATCTTATACTCTGCAGTAGCTTGTGAACTGCACTGTTCCAGACTGAGCGAAGTGGGGTAAACCAGTTCGGGATAGGTATGCCATAGCGGAATCTTGGAAACAACTTTCTTGCGTGCCTCAATGGATGATACTGCCCTTGCCATATCTATTTCAGGATAGCGGAATGCACTCAATAGCAAGTGAGCACCATCCGCCTCTGCATGTTCTAAAATAAATGATATGGTCTTATCTATATCCAAGGTGTTTTGTCTCTTTTCAGCGGGCAAAGATAGCTCAATAATCAACTTTTTTGTGTAAATTTGTTTTTTATGACCTGAAAATTATAATACTATCAGATAAATATGGAAACAAATTACCTGGAAGTTGCAAAGAGCTGGCTTGGTGTCGGCTTTGACGATGAAACAAAAAAAGAAGTTGCGCGCCTTATGAGGGAGGATCCCAAAGAACTTGAGGATTCATTTTACCGTTTGCTGGAATTCGGCACCGGCGGATTGAGGGGCATCATGGGTGTTGGTACCAATCGTATGAACAAATATACAGTTGGTATGTCAACACAGGGCCTGGCCAATTATCTTAAATCATACTTCAAAGATTTGGACAAAATCAGCGTTGTCATCTCTTATGACAGCCGTAATAATAGTCGCAAATTTTCGATGATCTCTTCAAGAGTGCTTATGGCTAATGGCATCAATGTCTTTCTTTTTGACAATATCAGGCCTACTCCCGAGTTGAGTTTCGCCATAAGGCACCTCAAATGTCAGGCGGGTATAATGATTACAGCTTCGCACAATCCTAAGGAGTATAATGGTTATAAGGTGTTCTGGGAGGATGGAGCACAAATAATAGCTCCACATGACAAGAATATCATAGCTGAGGTAGCCTCTATTACATCGGTCACGCAGGTCAATTTTGGTGATGACCTTACACTTTTTCCGACACCTGTTGGGGAAGAGGTTGACAAGGCCTTTCTTGAGTCGGTGCTTTCGCTTACCCTTTCGCCCGACTCCGTAAAGCGCCATTCGGATATGAAGATTGTTTATACACCTCTACATGGCACAGGAGTGCGCCTTGTGCCGCAGGGGCTGCGAAACCTTGGTTTTTCAAATATTTATAATGTGGATGCGCAGGATGTAAGTGATGGTAATTTCCCTACAGTATCTTCTCCAAATCCTGAAGATCCGGCCGCCTTAAAGCTCGCAATCGAGAAGGCAGAGGAGGTGGGTGCAGATATAGTGATGGCTACAGATCCTGATGCAGATCGCGTGGGATTTGCCATACGTGACGATAAAGGGGAATTGGTACTGCTCAATGGTAACCAGATATTTTCCATTCTTACAAGCTATATGCTTACCCGATGGTCAGAATTGGGTAAGTTACAGGGGCGCGAATATGTTGTCAAGACCATTGTGACAACAGAATTGGTCAGCGATATTTGCCAAAAATATGGCGTCGATATTTACGATGTCCTCACCGGATTTAAATATATTGCTGAAATTGTGCGTAAGAATGAGGGAAAAAAGCTCTTTATCTGCGGTGGCGAGGAGAGCCACGGCTTTAATGCGGGCGAATTTGTAAGAGATAAGGACTCTATTGTCTCTTGTGCCCTCTTTGCGGAGTGTGCTGCGTGGTTGGCCGATAGCGGTAAAACCATCTTTGGATATCTTCAGGATATTTATACCGAGTATGGCTACTACAAAGAGGACCTTCTCTCTGTAACCAAACCCGGAAAGGAGGGGGTGGAGCAGATTCAGCAGATTATGAAGGATTTGAGATCAACTCCTCCGACTGAGCTTGCCGGATCGCCGGTAGTCAAAGTGATCGATTATACCAATACTGAGGATACAAATCTGCCGAAGTCCAATGTGCTGCAGTTCTTTAGCGAGGATGGTAGTAAAGTTTCAGCCCGACCTTCCGGCACCGAGCCGAAAATCAAATTTTATTTCAGCGCGAAGGGTGATGATGCCGATCGGAAAATTAGCGCTCTTTTTGCACAATTCGAACAATTTGCGCAAGAATATTGATTATAACATAGAATGTAAAAATTGCTGAGATGATCAGCGGCAGCGTTTCAAGCTTGCTGACGTGATATGGGATAAAGAGCAATCCCAGGATAATGATTGCCAGAGCAAGGACAATGAATAATGAGAAGAGTGGTGCTTGATTAAAGCTCACTCTTTTCTTTTTGAGCGAAAACATCGGAATTTCACTCAAAAGTAAAAGAGCGAGAACAATCGATATGGTGGGGATAAACCATACGCTATCGAGTAATATATTTACAAATGATGATGTGCCATGAATGTGACAGATGTCTGCATAAGCTACAAGTGGCGCAATTATCATCGCATTGGCAGGGGTAGAGAGGCCTATGAAGTCGGTCTCTTGTCTGGTATCGAGATTGAATTTTGCCAGTCTTAAGGCCGAAAAGGCGGTGATTACCAGCGGCACGAATGCTAAGAACGTATAGTGGTGTCCCGACTGATAATACCAGTTGAAAAAGATAAGGGAAGGAGCCAGACCAAAACTTACAAGGTCTGCAAGAGAGTCAAGCTCCTTGCCTATATCGGAATATACTTTGAGCAATCTTGCACTGAAGCCATCCAGAAAATCAAACACCGCAGATCCTATAATAAATAGGAATGCCCCCAGATAGAGGCCCCACAAGGCCATTATTACGGCACAGCAGCCGCAGGTCAGGTTGAGGAGTGTTAGGATATTGGGGATGTACTTCCTCATATTGTGCTATTCAATGCCCATTTTCTTGCGGATCTCCTTAGGAATGGCATCCTTGTGGACAAGTATGGCCAATGTCCTCATCTTAACATAAGTTTCGGACATAAAGAGGTAACCGCCCATTTCTTCATTACGGCCGGTGCCCCAGGAATTCTTGGTCTTGTAGAATTTTGTGCCGTTCTGGTCTTTGAAAAGGCCGGTAACATGCATCAAGTGGTCGTCCACAGTATTGAATGTCTCGAAATATTCCTGGCGTAACTCCTGTGTGGCATCGAGTTCGGGATAAATCTTCTCAAACTTGACAGCTTCATCAAAAAACTCCGGCTTGGGATCTATGGCAATCCCCCGGTTGTGGCTGAATGACTTGGGGATCAGGTCACCATCCCATGTAAAGGTATAGCCATTGAGCAGGGCGTTGTCTATAATTGCCATAAATTCATCCAATGGTACATTATAGTAGAGCTGGTGATCCCAGTTGTCCGGAATCTCCAGCGGAACCTGCTGATAGAATGGATGGTGTGTTAAGCTGGTTATCTCCACATAGTCACTTAGGTCATCAAAACCGAGCATAGCGGCAAAACTCTTCGGAGTATATTTTTTGCCGTTGTACTCAAATTCTTCCGGAAGTTTGCCCAGATAGGTGTCGAAAAGGTGCTCGTGAATCTTCCAGTATTCAGGTGAACGTACTTTTCTTTGTACACTAACCTCCGAGAGGGCTCTTACAAATGCGCTCAGCTCACTATGGTTGTGCCTGTCGGAGTCATATGCGATGCCGTTATAGACATTTTCCGGTACAATACCATGCTCGGCTATGGCGTTGATAGTCATATGCGATAGCGAGCCGGGGCCAACATTGCCTTTGCCCAGACGAAGGTAGTTGTCACTCATCCTCTTGTTGTAGTTGTGGCGTACCACAAACATTTCCGAAAGATCGTAAACTCCTTTACCCTGCCTGATAAGTTCGGCTTCGAGGAGTGAGAGCGTAGCGAAGCACCAGCAGGTGCCTGTTCGTGCCTGATCTTTTACGGAAGTAACTTCGATATCTTTTACCGGAGTAAACTTGTAGATGGTCTGAGTTTGCGAAAAAGCCGATGCTGCAACAAGTGCAGCAACGGTTATAAGTAAAAAACGTTTCATAGTATTTTTTTGCCTATTGGTTATTTAAGACCCATCTTCTTGCGAATGTGCTTGGGAATAGCATCTTTGTGAATCATTACATCCATCGTCTTATATTTCATATAAGCTTCAGATATGTACCAAATACCTTTATATTTGTTGTTAGTACCCCATGAGTTTTTCATCAGGAAATAATTTGTGCCGTTCTGATCCTTTGCCAGACCGAAGATATGCATTCCGTGGTCGTCAGTTGTGGTCTTCTCTTCGTAGCCCTGCTGACGAAGTTCCGGTGTTATTTCAAGCTCGGGAACGGGTGCATTAAACGTAGGCCTGCCTGTGCCCGGATCTGAACCTACCCAATGAGCCTGGTCTGAGCCAACCTCTTCCGTTTTCTTTCTGATAGCGTCCATGTCGGGAACGATGCCGATACCGTTACGGGTAAAGCCTGTTTCACTTACATCGGATGCCCATGCGAAAGTATAACCATTTTCAATGGCATAGAACAATACCTCCATAAGCTCATCAAGAGGGAGATTATATGCAGACTCCCAGCGCCAGTTGTCACCCACTTCCACAGGGTGCTTCTCATAGTAGGGAAGGTGTGTCCAGGATACGAGGTCAACATAATCATCCAGATTGAGACCGAGTGACTCCATGTATGACTTGGGAGTGTATTCCTTGCCTTCGTATTGGAATGTCTCAGGAATAGGACCAAGGTATGCCGCCAAAATGCCTTTCAGGCCTGGAATCCATGCAGTAGAGAGTTTTCTGTTGGGGTTTTTACGAATACCGTCAACATAACCCTTCAGGCCGGCAACGAGTTCACCGTGCATATGACGATCTGTGCCATAATTAAGGCCGGGCATAACGGAATTTGGAACAATACCATACTTTTTGAGCACACATAATACATCCCCGAAAGAACTACCCTGTGCAAAGTTGAGGTGCCCGTCAACACGGATGTACTTAATGGCTTTGTCGGTGTATGCATTTGAAACAACAAACATCTCCGATAGGTCAAGGTCGCCTTTGTAGCCTTGACGGAGTGCCTCGGATTCAAAGAATGAGAGTGCTGCAAAGCACCAGCAGGTACCGGTATTGGCCTGGTTTTTAACTGAGGTAATCGGAAGCTCTTTTACTGTTGTGAACTGAAAGCCTTCGGGCTTAGTTTCATCTTTGGATTGGGCCGTAGCCGAAAAGCAGATAAGAGCTGCTGCTAAGAGAGTTAGGAATCTTTTCATTATAAACTTCATTAATAATTAATCGTATCAAACAAAATTAATAAATATGTCCTTGTTATCCAAATTTATTCTTACTGCTTTTGCTGCTGTTCGGGCTTGTTTTTTTGACAAAAAGTCAGTCTGAAGCCGGTGGCAAACAAATTGAAACTCATATATAAAGTAAATTAAAAGTATAAAATCATAAAATTAGATAAACGAAAACGGAAAAATTATGGATAAACAAAATTTAGAAATTTTAAACAGATACGCCATTAACCTTAATGAGAAGGCGAGACAGGGCAAACTAGACCCTGTCATCGGGCGTGACGATGAGGTGCGCAGAGTACTGCAGATCCTCAGCAGAAGAACCAAAAACAACCCTATACTCGTAGGCGAGCCCGGTGTTGGCAAGACCGCCATTTCCGAGGGAATCGCCCAGAGAATCGTCAACGGTGACGTTCCCGAAAATCTTAAGAACAAAGATCTCTATTCGCTTGATATGGGTGCATTGATTGCAGGAGCCAAGTACCAAGGGGAATTTGAGGAGAGGCTCAAGGGGGTAGTGAAGGCGGTAACTGAAAGTGAAGGCGAGATAATCCTCTTCATAGATGAAATTCATACTCTGGTAGGAGCAGGACGCACTTCCGGGGCTATGGATGCCGCCAATATTCTTAAGCCGGCACTTGCCAGAGGCGAACTCAGGGCTATAGGATCCACTACTCTTGATGAATATCGCAAATACTTTGAACAGGACAAGGCACTTGAACGCAGGTTCCAGATGGTAATGGTGGACGAGCCCACTCCGGCAGAATCCATCTCCATTCTTCGCGGACTTAAGGAGAGATATGAGAATCACCACAAGGTACGCATAGAGGATGATGCAATCATTTCAGCTGTCGAGCTTTCGCGCCGCTATATTACCAACAGATTCTTGCCAGACAAGGCTATTGACCTGATTGATGAGGCTGCAGCAAAACTTCGTCTCGAGATCAATTCGGTTCCGGAGCCTATAGACGAACTGAATAGAAAGATAATGCAGCTTGAAATTGAGCGTGAAGCGGTAAAAAGGGAGGGAGAAAGCCCTAAGTTGACTGCAATACAGGAGGAGATCACACGTCTTTCCAAGGAAAGGGATGTTCTGATGAAACAGTGGGAGGAAGAGAAAAAAATCCTTACCGCCATACAGAGCAACCGTCAGGCAATCGAAGAGTACCGCATACAGGCAGAGGATGCTGAACGTCGCGGAGACTACGGAAAAGTAGCTGAGCTAAGATATGGCAAGATAGCCGAAGCAAAGAGTCAAATCGAAAAGCTGATGGCCGAAAAGGAGAATAATGAAAACCCTATACTGAATGAAGCTGTAACGAGCGAAAATATTGCGGAAGTTGTGGCTAAATGGACCGGTATCCCTGTTCAGAAGATGCTTCAGAGTGAAAAGGATAAACTTTTGAATATGGAAGAAGTACTGCACGAGCGTGTTATAGGGCAGGATGAAGCTATTTCGGCAGTTTCCAATGCAGTGCGTCGTAGCAGGGCCGGACTTCAGAATGAAAAAAGGCCGATAGGCTCCTTTATGTTTCTAGGAAGCACGGGAGTAGGAAAGACGGAATTAGCCAAAGCTCTCGCAGAGTATCTCTTCGATGATGAGAATATGATCACCAGGATAGATATGAGCGAATATCAGGAGCGTCATACCGTCTCACGTCTGATAGGTGCACCTCCGGGCTATGTAGGTTATGAAGAGGGTGGACAGCTGACTGAAGCGGTGCGCCGCAAACCCTACTCAGTGATATTGCTCGACGAGATAGAGAAAGCTCATCCGGATGTTTTCAACCTGCTGTTGCAGTTGATGGATGATGGTCGCCTTACCGATAACAAGGGCCATACTGTTGATTTCAAAAATACTATTTTGATAATGACATCAAACATCGATCCTGACCTGGTCAAGGAGGCTTTCAGGCCGGAGTTCATAAACAGGATAGATGAGATTATCGTATTCCACGAACTTTCACCTGAGCATATTCGCAGCATAGTGAAGTTGCAAGCTGAAAAACTTAGACAGCGGCTGGAATCTATGGGTATCAAAATCTCCTTTACTGAGGAGTTTTATGACTATATGAGTGAAAAGGGATATGATCCGGCATATGGCGCAAGGCCTGTCAAGAGGTTGTTGCAGAGAGAGTTGATAGACTATCTGGCGACGCTTCTGCTTGACGGAACATTAAGCAAGGATTCTGACATCACCGCAACATTTGTTGATGGTAAACTCAAACTTTTTTAAAGTGTAGAGAATCTCCCCACTCTCCAAATCCAATCTCTGCCTCCCCAAGGTTCAAATCCTCCAGCAGGATGGCCTTGCGGTCGTAGAGATTGTAGTATCTGCGGTAGTCTGCCGGTGTAACATTAGGCATCACGATATTCGCCCCGGCATTGATGGCCATAATACGTCCTTTCGGATGAAGGGCCTCAAGTGCAGTAGAGGCTGCAATATTGATATCCGGCACCAGGATTCTGAGCAGGGATATCATTTTGAGTGACAGTTCCAGGCGATCGGCTACGGACGGGAATGCCGCCTCTGGATCCGAAGCTGCTCTGATGGTGATTGGAGTATCATCATGAGGCACATAAGGTCCCATGCCAATCATAGGAAAGTCCATTTCTTTCAGGAATAACAGGTCTGAGGCCAGATGTCCTGCGTTTTGCCAGGGGAGTCCTATCATTACACCGCTACCGGTCTGGTACCCAATTGATTTAAGGTCCATAAGGGCTTCGATGCGTCTGTCGTAGGAGTGGTTTCCATCATCAGGATGTATTTTGCGAAACAGATCGGGGTCTGAGGCCTCGATACGGAGAAGATATCTGTGTGCACCTGCTTCAAACCACTCCTTATAGACTTCGGCACTCTGTTCGCCAAGGGAAAGAGTGATACCGAGAGCCCCATTTCCGATAAGTTTGATGCGTTTAACCAAGGATGTAATCCACTCGGTGAACTTACCTCCTGTACGCTCTCCTGCCTGTATTGTGACTGATCCATATCCGGAAGCGTATGCATGTTCGGCGCACAAAAGTATCTCTTCGTCAGTCAGGGTATATCTTTCGCAAAGAGTGTTGCCGCTCCGGATGCCGCAGTAGAGACAGTTCTTTCGGCATATATTGGATATTTCTATAAGGCCCCTCAGGTGAACTTTGGGGCCTATAATATTCAATTTGAGGTCCAGAGCCCTTTTATGAAGACTCTCGATAATCTCAGGCTCCTTGCAAAGGAGCATCTCTATTATTTCGTTACGGCTAATCATTAGGTCTATTCACCGTCGGGATAACCGAATCCCGGCCACTCAAAAAATTCGCAATCGATAAAGGAGATACTCTCATCAAATGAGGCAGGAACTTTGCATTTTTCGAAAGAAATATCTTTGCAGTCGTAGCAGATAATATAGTTTTCTGATATAATGTCGCAGTTGTAGAAACGGAAGTTTTGGCACTCGGTAAGCCAAATGTTACAATAAGAGCAGTCGCGGATAGTAGAATTGGTTACCTTGAAATTTTGAGACATTACAGCTTCGATACCGGTTATGCCACATCCGAAAAGGTCACAATTATTGATGTTGATGCGATCGCAATTGGTAAAACCCAGTACGGCACCGGTACATGATCCTTCTTCGGGGTAGTGGCCCAGTTGAAGATTCTCAAGTGTTATATCGGAACAGTTCTCGAATGCGAAAACATCTGCATAGCGGGGTGAAACATATATCTTTGTTTGCTCCCCATCATCAGCCCCTCTGATTGTAAGGTTTTTGATGTTGTACAAACAGAGTTCGTTGCCGTCAAATGCTCTATTTGCCATAATATCACTCTTCCCTTCCATATGGTCCCAGCCATCAAGTAGGGAGCTTGTTGCAATTGCATTGTCAATGGCTTCTGTAAGCCAGTAAATGCCTTCCGTGTTGTTGAGGATGATAGTGCGGTCGTTGCCAAGCGCTTTTATAAGTTCTGCAGCATTGTTTACCGTTATTACTTCAGTTTTGTCGGTTGAGCCGCAAGATGCTGCCATAAGCGATATGGCTGCAATAAAAATAAGTGATAATTTTTTCATGGTATCGTTTAGGTTTTGTTTGTTTTCAATAAATAATGGATATTAAGGTTGGAGTGCATGTTCCTGTTCGGCATCGCTCTGCGAAATGAGCAGAAGATGGTCGCCGGGAAGTAGTTCCAGAGTGCCGTTAGGCACCAGATATGCATCATCACGCTTGATCATTATCACCAGTACACCTTTTGGTATATTCATATCCTTGAGTTGGTTACCATTAGTAAGCAGATCTTCCGTGAGTTCTATATCCCATAATTTGGAGTCAATTTCTTCGGGAAGTTCCACTCCGAAAATATTACCTTCCTTTGGAAGTTCTGTTGCTACACCGAGCTTTTTTGCCATCCATGTAATGGTTGTGCCCTGAATCAACAATGAGAGGATGGTGATGAAAAAGGCTATATTGAAGATAACATCGGATCCCTCTACTCCTGCCACTACCGGATAAGTGGCAAAAATGATTGGAACCGCACCTCTAAGTCCTACCCAGGAGGCAAAGACCTTGGGCTTGAAAGTCGGAGTTTTGAAGGGCAGAAGAGTTATCATTACCATTAGCGGTCGGGCAATGAATATCATAAAGAGCCCGATTAAAGTGGCGGGAAGTGCCACATCAATCAATTGGTGAGGCTTTACCAGCAGTCCGAGGGTGAGGAACACTACCGCCTGGCAGAGCCAGGTGATACCATCCATAAATTTCATACACTCTCTCTTTCTCACAAACGGGGCATTACCCATTATAATACCGGCAACATAGACGGCAAGATAGCCGTTGCCTTTGACCAACTCCGTAAAAGAGAAGGTAAAGAAGACTATACTTAGCATTATGACGGGGTAGAGGGCTACATTGTTGAGCCTAATCCTGTTTATAACCCAAATTGCGCCCTTACCTATAAGGAACCCCAATAGCAGTCCTAAAACAAATTGGAGAAAGAAGTTAAGCACTATAGTCCACGTGCTGAGTTCGCCAAATTTGCAGTACTGTATAAGCGCTACGGTAAGCATATAGGCCATAGGGTCATTGCTGCCGCTTTCAAACTCGAGTAAAGGCTTTAAATTGTGTTTTAGTCCTACTTTCTGGGTTCTAAGGAGGTTGAATACAGATGCAGAGTCAGTAGAGGACATTGTGGAGGCAAGCAACAGACAGAGTGCCAATGATCCTGTGAATGAGAATGCACCATTGCGCGTAAGCAGCCAAATGAATACCCCCGTAATCAATGCCATCAACATCACCCCGATTGTAGAAAGCGTAATGCCTTGCCACATGACAGGCCTTATCTCTGTAAACCGCGTATCCAGACCGCCGGAAAAGAGAATGACGCTTAACGCAAACATTCCTATGAATTGAGCATCCTTTACATCGGAAAAATGTATGCCTATACCGTCACTGCCAAAAACCATTCCCAAGATCAGGAAAAGCAATAGCATTGGGATTCCGATTTTGGCGCTGACGCGACTGCTTATAAAAATACTTATAAACAGAATAATGGATCCGATTAGCAGAATGTTTTCCGAGGTAAATACCATAATAATTGCGTTTGACTGTTTAAAGCGCGAAATTACTCATTTTATTGTTAAATTTGTAATTCTAATAAAAAATAGAGCACATGAGTTTCCGCACAATAGTCATCTTCGGCAAAAGGAACACAGGCAAAAGTTCGCTGATAAACTCCCTTACCGGTCAGCAAACAGCCATTGTCTCGGATATCCCCGGTACAACTACCGACCCTGTACGCAAAAGGGTTGAACTCCCAGGCATCGGCATTTCCAACATTATAGATACTGCAGGGCTTGATGACAGCGGTGATCTTGGAGTACGAAGAGTGACAAAGAGTATGGAAGCAATGGATTTGGCTGATTTGGCCCTCATTGTCTTTACACACAATTCTTTCACAGCTCTGGAGCGCGAAATTGCAGAGACTCTGCAAGAGTTGGAAATACCATTTCTGCTAGTCCATAACAAGAGTGATATATCTCCTTTGGATCCTGAACTTTTAGTGGATCTCTCTGCTGAGTATGGCTATGTAGTTGAGTATTCCTGCATAGAAAAAGACCCTGAAGTGGCTGAGGAATACCGTTCTGAATTGATAGCGGAAATAGCCGGTGTGTTCGAAAATCTTGATGATGGAGAGAAACCGATGCTCGAGGGTCTTGTGTCCGCTTCTGACAATATACTGCTGGTCTGTCCTATAGATCAAGGTGCACCAAAGGGAAGGTTGATTCTTCCCCAGGTAACGGCAATAAGGGAGGTGCTTGATGCAGGAGCAGTGGCTACCGTACTTCAGCCACCTGCAATTGAACACCATATGTCTAAAGGAGTGTTGCCCGATCTGGTGGTTACCGACAGCCAGGTTTTTGCGCAGGTGGCCGCTGTTGTGCCTCAGGAGGTGCCCCTAACCTCCTTCAGCGTGCTTCTTTCTCGCAGCAAAGGCCCTTTTAAGGCTCTTTTGGAAGGAGTAAGGGTGCTCGGAGATCTTCGGGATGGTGATAGAATACTTATGCTTGAGTCCTGCACCCATCATGCCTCTTGCGATGATATCGGCAGAGTGAAGATTCCCGCTTTAATTCGAAAGGTGAGCGGAAAGAAGGTTGAGTTCGATTTTATTGCAGGATTGGATCCCATCCCAACAGGAGAGGCGAGGAAGTACCGTTTGGCTATTCAGTGTGGAGGCTGTATGGTCACCACAACCCAACTGCGCCGTCGTCTGGCCAGAGTGATGCGGGATGGTGTTCCGGTAACAAATTACGGTATGACCATCGCCTACCTAAACGGAATACTCGATAGAGCGGTGGCTTCGTTACTCTAGTGGTGCGAGTTACGGGTTACGGGTTGCGCGGTACACTTTGCAGGGTACGGGGTGAGTGTGTAGTGTGTAGTCACTAAAAAAGCGACCAGGGGTCGCTTTTTTAGTGATCCGGGCGGGATTCGAACCCACGACCCACAGCTTAGAAGGCTAAACCTAATATTTTTCGATATTTATTGTTGCATTTTATATGTCTGATTATTTGCATATTACAAAATACTCATAAAACATAACGCTTGATATATTTGGTTATTTATCGTTGTATAGGTACATTTGTTTTCCCATTGTTTTCCCATACTTACTAAATAAT
>JAAZMM010000041.1 GCA_012798805.1 Bacteroidales bacterium | reverse complement strand
GGGATGTCGTGGCAATCGATTCTTTTTACGAACTGCAAGGGATCATTAAAGAAGAAGAGAGTATTACCCTGAAGAAAGCTGAGAGTATGCTGCTTTCACTCATCAAGCAGCAGAATAAAGCCGACAATAATGCTCAAATCAACACAACATTTCTCACTATCCAGCAGGTAACAAAGACCGGTGCATTCATTGGCTCAAACCGCTTGAAGCACTCTATAACGGCAATGATGGAGCTCCGCTTGGAGAATCCGAAAAATATCTATTCTGATCGCTATGCCATATTTTCAAAGCATCGGCGTGGAGATGTGGGTGTGCGTCTGTATTATGATTTGAGCATGACCGGTGATGTTTTTTACAATGAAGATCGTTTTAGTCAGGACCGTAAGATCCGACAACTCCAGTCTGAAGCCGGCAAAAGTATGCGCAACTATGCCGACAAATTCGATATCCTATTTGAAAACATTAAAGTAAATAAGCCATGACACAACAAGAATTTTTAGCCCTTGGCAGACGGATAACTGATAACCAGCTTCCATATAAGGTGGTCAATCGTGCAACTATCAAGTATATAGGCCGCGCCGATGATCTTTCTGAAACAGAATATTTAGGACGAAATGTTTTTTCTGTTCAAGGAACGAATGTTCTTGCAACAGACTTCGTTGCAGAAGCTTTAGACAAATACACCGGATTTTCCAAAGATCAGCAGGCTTTTATAGCAAAGGCAACCGGTGAGGAGGGTGTGCGTGATTTTCGCAACTATCTGGCTGCTGCCAGTTCAATCGCAAATCCGACCAAAGTGGCTCTTGTGGCGCATCCTGAGAGCAAGACTATCGTTAACGTTATTCCTGTAGAAGAGGAACTCATTACTTCGGAGAGCTTTTTTGACTTTGCTGAAATCTTTATGGATCATAACAACCTCACTCCGACTGCTTATGAGATTGGTGGGAATGCATCAGCCGGTATAATCCTACATATGGGAAGCAATACTCCCGACATCAGAGCCTTTGCGCCCGGGGAAGAGACGCTTATAAACTCATATATTCTAAAGTGGAACCTCGGACAGATTCAATTGAGCAGATATTATGAACGTCTTGTCTGTGCCAATGGAATGATTGAAAAAATTTCCATTCCCAGAGCAAAGATTACAGCTTTGGACGACAAATCCATACGCGGGATCTTGAGCATTCCGCAAGACACTCGTATGCTTAGTAGATCATACGGTAAATTTGCCGATATGGCTCGGACAGCAATGAATACCAGAGCATCTTTAAGCGAACTGCATTCAGTTTCGAAAATGCTCGACCGATTTGCTGTGGGGGAGGAGTCGTCGAAGAAGATTGCTCCTTATGAAGAGGAGCTGAACTTCTATTTAAATGCCGGTCATGGTCTTCACGGATTCAAGCCGAGGGAGGCGTTGGCAAGCATGAAAGTTTGGGACCTCTTCAACAGAGTTACTAAATATGCCTCTCATACCACTGAGTGGGCCGAGAATGACAACCGCCGCACCATGCTTCAAAGCGATGCGGTCGATTTTTTAAGCCGTCCGCGTGACATCAAAACCTATGTAGATGCGTTTGCTTAGTAAACTACAGCAATCCCGTAAAATAGAATGGAAGATATATGGTTTGTCCTTCTTTTCTGAGGTCTTTGGTGTAGATTAGGTATCGTTGTCCAATTCTTGATGAATATTTAGTGCAAAACTCATCTAGAGACTTATGGGTTCTGTATCCTGAGCTTTTGACTTCTATCGGGTATAGTTTTGAGCCACGGGAGATAAGGAAGTCAACCTCGTAATTGTGTTTTCCACCATCAGGACGCCATGTGTGATAGAATAATTCATCGCCACCAGCTTTAAGCATCTGCGCAACAAGATTTTCATAGACATATCCCAAATTGACAGGGAGTTTTCCGGTAAGCAATTTTTGATAAATCTCATTTTCAGTTACTGATTTGTCCCAGAAAGCCATTGTAACCATCAACCCCGTATCGTTTACAAACATCTTGAACTTATTAATATCTTTATGTATCGATAGCCCAATTGAGGGATCGTTGGCATGACGAGAAATCAACACAGCCATCGAGTCCTCCATATTTTGTAAAGTTTCACTTAAACGATCTACTCGACCATATTCAATCACGCTGCTAAGCAGATATCTTGACGCATTACTGGACAATTGTGCGGGAATGGCATAAAACAGACTTGTAGCCCTGCCTGACGAATCAATTTTACGAAAATCATCGGCATATAGTTCGATTATTTCTCTTTTAACTGCATCAATCAGACTCAAGTTGTTTGTATCCAGGTATGCATTTACAGCTTGAGGCATACCGCCGACCACCATATATAGTCTAAGATCCTCCATCAGTTTCCGGTTGACGGCATCTCCCAACGGCATCTTATTATTCCAGGCTTCACGCAACATTGGGACTGTAACCTCATTTCCTCTTGCCCAGTAAAATTCCTCAAAATCCATCGGATAAAGAGTCAATCTGGTCTCTTCGCTGGGAATTCGAATCCCTTTTGTGTTTCTTCTAATGCTCAGTAAGCTACCGGTTTCGATATAATCATACCTTCGATCTTTTACAAGTTTCTTTATTGCTTGTCTTGCAAGGGGGCAGTTTTGCACCTCGTCAAAAACAATGACTGACTTTCTCTCGATTAACTGTACATCATATAGGAACTGCAAACGAAGGAATAGCCTATCTAAATCGGAAATATCAACAAATAAATCCTTAACTTCCTGCTTGCATTCGACGAAATCTATAAGGATGTAACTATCATATTCCCGCTTTGCAAACTCTTCAGCGATAGTAGATTTTCCCACTCTCCTTGCTCCTTTTATCAGCAAGGCGGTAGCTCCATTTCTCTCCCTCTTCCACTGCAGCATCTTTTCGTACAGCTTGCGTTTAAAAACCCGTCCTTCCATCATTGAATCAATTATTGTTTTGACAAAAGTAAAGAATTAATTACACTCCCCAAAATTTATTTCCCTGATTTTGCCAAAATTCTCATAATTTATTTGTGAACAAACGCCAAAATTCTCATAATTTATTCTTGTTGTATTGCCCAAATACTCCTTATTTAAAACTCAGAACTAATCCACTTCTCACAGCACTTCAAAACACTCAAAACTCCATACTCAGAACTCAAAACTATCCTGCACTCCGTAACCCGCACCTCCCCGCAACTCGAAACCCGTACCCCGTAACACAAAAAAACCGCTGAAAGCTAACTCTCAGCGGTTTTTTTTAAGCCCCAATGGCTTCAACTTACCACTTATTTAGCGGCAGGCCGCTCATCTTCATTCTTACCTGTTCTTTAACTTGTGCAATCACATTTTCGTCATTGATGTTGCTAAGAACCTTATCAATCATCTCTACGATGCCGGCCATATCCTTCTCAACCAAACCGCGTGAAGTGATGGCAGGAGTACCCAACCTGAGACCGGAGGTCTGGAATGCTGAACGGCTGTCAAATGGTACCATGTTCTTGTTTACGGTAATATCGGCCTTTCCGAGTACATCCTCGGCCATTCTACCGGTCAGCTCGGGGAATTTAGTGCGTAAATCGATAAGCATAAGGTGGTTGTCGGTACCGCCTGATACCACATGATAACCCTTCTCAACAAATGCTTTTGCCATAGCTGAAGCATTCTTGCGCACCTGCTCCTGATATACCTTAAACTCGGGCTGCAGAGCCTCATAGAATGAAACTGCCTTAGCTGCGATGCAGTGTTCGAGGGGACCGCCCTGGATACCGGGGAATACACTTGAATTGATCAGTGAGGACATTTTCCTGACTACGCCTTTGCGGGTTTTAATTCCCCATGGGTTGTCAAAGTCTTTGCCGATAAGGATAATACCTCCACGAGGACCTCTTAGGGTCTTGTGAGTAGTAGAGGTAACGATGTGTGCATGCTTCACAGGGTTATTCATCAGTCCTGCTGCGATCAGTCCGGCAGGATGCGCCATATCCACCATAAAGATAGCACCAATCTTGTCAGCGATAGCACGCATTCTCTCCCAGTCCCACTCTCTTGAGTAAGCAGAAGCGCCTCCGACGATAAGTTTAGGTTTGTATTTAAGAGCCTTACGCTCCATCTGGTCATAATCCACCATACCGGTCTCACGATTGACCTGGTAGCCTATTGCATTGTAGAGGATACCTGACATGTTGACGGGAGAGCCGTGTGTAAGGTGTCCTCCGTGTGCCAGGTCGAGGCCCATAAAGGTGTCACCCGGCTTCAGGCAAACCATAAATACAGCCATATTAGCCTGTGCACCGGAGTGAGGCTGCACGTTGGCATATTCGGCATCGAAGAGCTGACACAGACGATCGATGGCAAGTTGCTCGATCTGGTCAATCACTTCACAACCGCCATAGTACCTTGCTCCGGGATAACCCTCAGCGTACTTGTTGGTGCAGACTGAACCTAATGCTGCAAGCACCTGGTCGCTCACAAAGTTCTCTGAGGCGATCAGCTCAATACCTTGAGTCTGGCGTTGCTCTTCTTTTCTAAGTAATTCGGATATTTGAACGTCTTGTTTCATTGTTGTATAATTTGTTTAATTATTTTCGTAATTTTGTAATCCCGTTAAGTGGAATGAATCACAAAGATAACTTTTTTACAGCTTTTTCCAACTATGTTCCGAAAACTTTTGAACAGTGAACTCAACCGTATCACTCCCGAAGAATTCAAATTGAGGAAAAAGGTACCCGTGACTGTGATTTTGGATAATATTCGCAGTCAGCACAATATCGGTTCTGCATTTCGCAGCTGCGACGCATTTCTTATAGAAAAACTTTTGCTGTGTGGTATCTGTGCGGTGCCGCCTACCGCTGAGATCCATAAATCTGCACTCGGTGCTGAGTTTAGTGTGGAGTGGGAGTATTTTGAGAGTACTGTGGAGGCGGTGCGTCGCCTAAAGGAGGAGAAATATGTAATAGTGAGCGTTGAGCAGACCGAGAATGCTACCTTTCTGCAGGATTTTTCTCCTCAGGAAGGAGTAAAATATGCTTTGATTTTTGGCAATGAGGTGCGGGGAGTGCAGCAGGAGGTTGTCAATATGAGTGATATCTGCCTGGAAATCCCTCAGTATGGTACCAAGCATTCGCTGAATGTATCGGTTTCGATAGGAGTGGTGCTTTGGGATCTGTTTTCAAAAATGCTTTGATTTTTTAAAATAAAATAAAAATAGATACGATGAAAAGATTATTGACAATCATTATGGCGGGAGCCTTGCTTTTTGGTCCCGTTACCTCCTCTGCTCAGCGCAACAGGCAATCTAATGACTCCAGAATACCTGTGGTAAAAGCTGAATCAAAGAGTGATTCAACCAAAAAAAGCCCTCAAGGTCCTGTTTCAATTGAAAAATTCATCACAAAAGAGGCCACGAAAATGGAGGGAATGACCACTGTTTACAAACAGGATGGCAAATATTTTCTTGCAATTCCTGATGCTCTGATAGGCAGGGACATACTTAGAGTCTCCAGAGTTTCTCAATCCGCCGCAGATATCAGGGGGAGTTTCAGTGGTTACGCCGGCGACCATATTAGCAGTGGTCTCTACAGATTTGAAAAGGGACCCGATAATAAGATTTTTCTTAGAAAAGTATCGGTCAGAGAGCGCTCGCAAGATTCCATTATGAGCCAAAATATTTTAAAGTCCAACCTTACTCCGATTATCGGTTCATTCCCAATAAAAGCCTGGAATGAGGACAAAAG
>JAAZMM010000040.1 GCA_012798805.1 Bacteroidales bacterium | reverse complement strand
TTCGGATGCCGTCATGACCGTTTATAAACTCTTCTGGGATGATTTTTGTTCCTGGTATCTTGAAATTATCAAGCCTTCATTCAACGATGGCGTGCAGGAGAGTATCGATAAGAGCACTTATGATGCTACTATTTCATTTTTTGACTCGCTGCTCAAGATACTTCATCCCATTATGCCTTTCATTACCGAAGAACTGTGGCAAAATATTGAGGAGCGCCAGGAAGGGGAAACCATCATGCTTCAGCAGATGCCTCGTTCTTCCGGCCATGATGAGAAACTTATAGCTGCCTTTGATAAGGCCATTGAGACAGTTGTATCGATCAGGGCGCTTAGGCAGTCAAAAAATATCTCCCCCAAAGAGCCCCTAAAAGTGCAGGTCAAGAGTACTTATTATCCTACAATAGTCACTCCGGTAATTGCCAAGATGGCAAATGTACCGGACTTGCAGGTTGTGGAAGAGTTTGATACTACATTGGCAGGACAAGCATTTATGGTAGGCACTATCGAGTATTTCGTACCACTTGCGGATATGATCAATCTTGAGGAAGAGATTGCAAAGATCGAAGCTGAGATAAAACGCTATCAAGGCTTCCTCAAAGGAGTGAATGCCAAACTGGCCAATGCCGCATTCATTGCCAATGCACCTGCTAAGGTAGTGGCTCTGGAGCGTAAAAAACTCTCAGATACAACCACCAAAATAGAGACACTCCAGGCACGCCTGGCCACTATGAAATAGTGTGATATATTAATGTAATACCACATAAAATGAGAAATTTACTATTATTCGGATCATTTGGCTGGCAGGAAATTCTGATCATTGCCTTTATCGTACTTCTTCTATTTGGAGGCAAGAAGATCCCCGAGCTTATGAAAGGACTTGGAAAAGGTGTCCGCAGTTTCAAAGAGGGGATGAAGGATGTAGAAGATGAAGTCAAGAGCATAGATGACCCCAAGGAGGAGAAAAAAGAGCAGAAATAACAGATCAGGGCCGATTTTCTGATGGGAAGCAGCAATATGTCCTTTTGGGAGCACCTCGATGAGTTGCGAAAAGTGATTTTCCGCTCAGTCGCAGTGCTTGTAGTACTGATGATCGTCGCTTTCTTTTTTAAGGAGACGATTTTCGGTGATATCATATTTGCGCCCTTAACTTCCGATTTCTGTCTCTACCGATGGATGGACGCCTTGCTGGTTTTGATGGGCATGGCGCCAACCGGAGAATTTTCCATAGAGTTGATCAATATCGAAATGGCAGCTCAATTTTTTACACATATAAGGGTTTCCCTTTATGTGGCTTTGATTATAGCTATGCCATTTATCTTCTATCAACTCTGGACATTTGTGCGTCCTGCACTTTACGAGAATGAAAAAAGGGTCGTAAAACGTGCCTTTGGGTTCGCGGGTATTCTTTTTTATGTTGGGATCATTGTAGGCTATCTCTTGGTCTTTCCGCTTACCGTGAGATTTCTGGGCACCTATCAGGTTTCCGCTGATGTGCCAAACCAGATTTCGCTAAACTCCTATATAGGGATGTTTCTCTCATTGATCCTTATTATGGGAATTGTATTTGAGATGCCGGCTCTGGCCGCCGTGCTATCAAAATTTGGAATCATAACCAAAGAGTTTTTGAAAAAATATCGCAAACATGCCATTGTGATACTTCTGGTTCTCGCTGCACTCATAACGCCTTCAGGAGATGCTGTGACGCTCTTCTTTGTCGCTATTCCTCTCTATTTCCTTTATGAAGTAAGTATCCTTGTTTGCCGGTCGGGCAAATCCGCTGAAGATGAAAATGAGGCCGATGCCTCAGGAGGTGAAGCGTGATATCGATCAACGATCTCACTGTCTCATATGGAGGATTTACTCTTCTGGACAGTATTAACTTTCATATAAGTGACAAAGAGAAAATAGGACTTGTCGGTAAGAATGGAGCAGGCAAGTCCACAATTCTCAAACTCATAATGGGACTGCAATCGCCCACTTCGGGCAATGTTTCTATACCCTCTGACAAGAAAATAGGGTATCTTCCCCAGATAATGAAGCATGCACGCGATAAAAGTGTAATTGAGGAAACTATGACGGCATTTGTGGAGCATAAAGAGCTCAACACACGCCTGGACCGGATATCGCACGAGCTTGCAAAACGCACCGACTACGAATCGAAAGAGTACCACGACTTAATAGTTGAACTAAACGACATACATGACAGGCTCCTAATTTACTCCGGTGAAGCACCCCATGTGCAGGCAGAAAAAACTCTCATAGGACTGGGCTTCCGCGAAAACGAACTCGACAGGATGACCAGTACATTTAGTCACGGTTGGAATATGCGTATCGAATTGGCAAAAATCCTCTTGCGCAAACCCGATATACTGCTGTTGGACGAGCCTACAAACCACCTTGATATAGAATCCATTCAATGGCTTGAAGAGTACCTCAAGAGCTTTTCCGGTGCATTGGTGCTCATTTCCCACGATCGCAGGTTCCTTGATAACTGTACCACTCGTACAGTGGAGATCATATTGGGCAGAATCCACGATTATAAAGTACCATACTCTCAATTTGTGGAGCTTCGAAAAGAGAGAATAGCCCAACAGCGGGCTGCCTACGACAATCAGCAGCGAATGATCGAGAAGAGTGAGGAGTTTATTGAAAAATTTCGCTATAAGCCCACCAAGAGCAACCAGGTACAATCCAGAATCAAGCAGTTGGAAAAATTGGAGCGAATCGAGATAGATGAAGAGGATCTGAGCACGATCACTGTCAGATTTCCCTCTGCACCGCGCTCCGGAGATGTGGTGTTTTCCGTAAAGGATGCCACCATTGGATATTCCAAACCTAAAAAGAAGATTGTGCTTAGGGGGGCCAACCTCACCATCAGAAGAGGGGAGAAGGTGGCTTTCGTAGGGCGTAATGGCGAGGGTAAAACCACACTTATGCGTCTGCTCACAGGTCAACTAAAGCCCTTCGAAGGTGAGGCTATGATCGGATATAATGTAAGTACCGGTTACTATGCTCAGAACCAGGAGGGATTACTTGACAAGAATGATACCGTCTATGATACTCTGGATAAGATTGCAGTAGGAGATGTCAGGACCAGGCTTCGGGATATTCTGGGCGCTTTCCTCTTCCGGGGTGAGGATATAGATAAGAAGGTGGCGGTGCTCAGCGGAGGTGAGCGCTCCCGTCTGGCTATGGCCAAGCTCATTCTACATCCCTATAACCTGCTGGCGCTTGATGAGCCGACAAACCATATGGATATTCGTTCCAAAGATGTGCTAAAGCAAGCGTTACAGAAGTATGACGGCACTTTGATAATAGTATCACACGACAGGGATTTTCTCGACGGATTGGTGGAGAAAATCTATGAGTTTACCGATGGGCAGGTGAAGGAACACCTCGGAGGTGTAGATGATTTCCTCTACCGGAAAAAAATAAGTTCTCTCAGGGAGATTGAGGTTAAACAACAACTTCAGTCTCAGGCCGTTTCAGAGTCGAAAAAAGAAAAATCCTCAGAATACGAGGAACAGAAATCTCTCTCAAGGGAGCAGCGTAGAATGAAAAATCGTCAGCAACGGCTGGAAAAAGAAATTTCATCGCTTGAAGAAGAGATGTCGGCTATAGAGAGCATTCTGGAATCGCCATCTCCCGAAGATGATATAATAGAACTCACAAATAAGTATCAGGATCTCCGGGAAGATCTTGAAAATAAAATGGATGAATGGGCATCCATTACAATAGATTAAAAAAATGGAAGAAAAGAAACAACACTACCTCTTTGGGATGCACCCGGTGCATGAGGCAATACAAACGGGTAGAAAATTTGAAAAAATATTATTCAAACAAGGCCTTGAAGGTGAACGATTCAGGGCTCTTTTTGATCTGGTTAAGCAAAATGAGATTCCTTTCCAGTTTGTGCCCGGAGAAAAAATGAATCGTATCTGCCGGGGCTCGCATCAGGGAGTTATCGGCTATATCTCGCAGATAGACTACCTGCCATTCGAAGATGTTGTTGAAAAAGCACTTGCGGAGTCTCCAAACCCCATTTTTCTTATGCTTGACGGTGTAAGTGACGTGCGCAATTTCGGTGCAATAGTCAGAAGTGCCGAGTGTGCAGGAGTTAGTGGCGTGATCCTCCCGGCCAAAGGTGGAGCTGCCATCAATGCAGATGCTATTAAAACATCGGCTGGAGCCCTGCTCAGAGTGCCTGTCAGTAGAGTTCCCAACCTGCGTATCCCGTTGTATTATATGATTGATGCCGGATTTCAGGTTGTAGGTGCATCAGAAAAGGCCGGCGGTTCAATCTATGATATAGATTTCACACAGCCGACCGTTATCGTCATGGGTTCGGAGGGTAAGGGTATTTCCGGGTCTGTTCTTTCGCTTTGCAATGTGGAAGCAGCGATTCCCATGGTAGGTCAAATCGGTTCCCTAAATGTCTCCGTAGCTACTGCCATAGTGCTATTTGAAGCAGTAAGGCAGAGAATGCCTTAAATCTAATCAATGCGGCGGATACGGGATCCTCTGCTGATCTCTGATGTAATACTTATGGATTTATCTGCCCGGTATAAGCAGGAAGAGGCCCCTGAGCACTCTGCATCAAGTTTTCTTGTCACATAGATGCTTGCTTTGGCTGCGCCGGAAAGATCAACTTTAGCATCTTTGGCTTTCAGGTTGTCAGCCACAATGCTGCAGGCGCCACTACCTTCAAGCTCTACTTCATCACCAGTGCCGGAAAGTATTGCCTTGGAAGCACCGCTGCATTCAAGCTCAATTTTTTCAAACTCTCCATTTATTTCAGCTTTTGATGCACCTGAGATCTCTATATCAAGCTCCTCTGCGATGAGTTCCGCATCAATTTTGCTGGCTCCGGAAATCTTGACGTCAATTTCCCCAAAATCACCTTTCAGATTCCTTATGTTGGATGCACCGCTAATGTTAATTTGCGAGTTCTTTGCGATGACACCCAATTTGTAAACAACGCTTGTACCGCTGATTTTCAATACAAACTTCTCTTTTCCACAGTCAAATGTATCTTCAGTATTGAATTTGGAAGCTCCGGAAAGCGTGAGTCTGTTGAGAACCGGCATTGTAATTGTTGCCTTCGCTATTTTGTCGTCCTTTCTTAAAACTCTTCTGCTGGGATTGTCAAGTCCTATATAAAGGATCCCGTTTTTATTCTCCACTTCAAGATATTTATCAATATCTTCACTGATAGTTATAACAATCGAATAATTGTTGTCCTTTACAACCTCGACATCAAACCAGTGGGAAATGTCAAGTCCTTCAAAACCTTGATAATCAAAACTTTTGACAGTTTGTGCGCCGCTTGAAAGCACAAAACCCAAAATTGCGGCAAATGTTAGAATGATACGTTTCATTTCAGTTGTTTTTGTTGATATTATTTTGTTTATTGTTCATTATAAGTCGTAGATATGTCATTTCACAAGAGATGTGACATATTTGCGTAGTTCCATTGCACTTGCAACCCTTCGGTTGTAGTATTCTTTAAGTATTTCGGCCTTTTCCCGTTCGCTCATTTCCACCGGAAGAGCATCTAATAAAGGAACATATTCCAATGTGATGTTTTCCAGGGTGTTGAAATGCTCACTTACTTCATTATGAGGGTTATGAGCCGTTAAGGAGGAGAGATGCTCAAAACTTTCTTTAACCACATCCATATAAGCGTTGTAAACATCATAAGGATTATCCATCAATGCTACTTTGTCAGAAAAACTCACATCTTTTGTGTCAAGAGTCTTTAGTATCAGATTAGCGCCCCAAATAAGCATCAAGGATGCAGCTACGGGGAAGAGTACTGCCTTCCAGAAGACTCTTTTACGGGGAGCATTTCTGCGGAATTCTATTCTCTTGGGGGGATTTGCCTTTTCTAAAAACCTGTCGAAATGGCCCTCTGCAGGCTCCATGTCGTCCAAAATTTTCCTGATATCGTCATTTTTTTTCATTGTTCCAGTAATTTTAAAAGTTTGGCTTTTCCTCTACAAAATTGAGATCGTATCGTCACCTCTTTTTGCCCGGTGATTTGGGCTATCTCCTGATAATCCATTCCTTCAAAAAGTGAGAGCGTCATTACCAGTCTATAAGGATCTTTCATTGTTCCAAGTGCCTCTCTAATGCGTTCAACCTGTTTTCTTGTAGAGATCTCTATTTCTGCACTCTCCTCGATTGAGAGACTTTCAGGCTCCTCATAGTTATCTTTAAAAACAGCCTCTCTTTTGATGACTCTCAATCTGTCAATCGATCTCCTGATGCAGGTTCGTATGAGCCAGGCAGAGATCTGGGCAGGTACTACGGGAGGGTCTTCCATCTGCAGAAACCGCAGCAGTGTATCATGCATTATCTCTTCAGCATCTGCGCCATTACCTACTATCCTGTAACTCGCATTGAAAAGTCGCCTGTAATGAGTGTCGTAAAGCTTTTTGATCTCTTTCTGTGTCATTGGTCTCCTTTTCTAACTATAAGACGGAGCGTTGCTCCAATTGTTGCAACTGTTGCACAATTTATCGATAATTTGTAAATTTGAACATTAATTGTCTAATTCTAAAATATAGTTGATTTTTATGATATTCTTGTTGGATTCCCACTGTGACTCACCTCTGATGCTGGCTAAAGGAGCAGATTTTGGACAGGCTGTGCAGCAGGGATATACTCCGGGTAAGTTTCCTGTGACACATGTGGACTTTGCCAAAATGAAGAAGGGTGGGGTCAATGGCTCTTTTTTCGCGATTTACACCTCAAATTCTCTTTCTCCCGATGAGTCCACCCGCAGGGCTTTTGAACTGATATCCAAGGTTTACGATGCTGTAGAGCAAAATCCTGACAAGGTAGCTTTTGCCACCACTCCATCGCAGGCCAAACGTAATAAAAAAAATGGATTGATCTCTATTTTCCTCGGTATGGAAAATGGGGATCCGATACAGAAGGATCTCTCCATGCTGAGGATGTTTTACCGCCTGGGAGTTAGATATCTTACATTGACACACGCCGGCAATAATGAGATTTGTGACTCCTGTGCTACAAAGGAGAAACGTTGGGGAGGTGTCAGTCCCTTTGGAAGAGAGGTAATTGAAGAGTGCAACCGTTTGGGAATGCTTATCGACGTTTCACATATCTCAGATGATGCCTTTTGGGATGTCATCAAATATTCAAAGGCACCGGTAGTGGCTACACACTCCTGTTGCAGAGCGCTCGCATCGCATCCCAGAAATATGTCAGACGAGATGATCGTAGCTCTTGCAAATAAAGGGGGAGTGATACAAATCAACTTTTACCCTGCCTTTCTCGATAATGATTACGCCAATTCAGAGATCTGGGATCTTGAGGATATATTTGATGCTGCAGACAAGGCCTGGCAAAAAGATAAGTCCAATGTAGAGCTTCAGAAGGAGCTTGAAAAGTCCGTCATAAATATGAATGCCATCAAAAAGCCTTCATATAAGAGAGTCGTTGACCACATTGACCATGTCGTCAAGCTGGTTGGCGTAAAACATGTCGGACTTGGAAGTGATTTTGACGGCATAAATACTTGCCCCAAAGGTCTGGAGGACATTAGCAAGATAAAGCGTATAATAATTGAACTTCGCAGGCGTGGCTACAAAGAGCACGAAATAAAGATGATTGCCGGAGGCAATTTTTTCCGTGTCATGGACAAAGTGCAGGCTTTTGCCAACGAATAATGTTTGAAACAAATCATATAAACACATAAACACATAAACTAACATGAGATTTTTCATAGATACTGCCAATCTGGAGCAGATCAAAGAGGCTCAGGAACTTGGAGTCCTGGATGGAGTTACTACCAATCCTTCACTTATGGCAAAGGAGGGTATCAAAGGCGATGCTGCAATTAATGAACATTACAAAAAGATTTGCGACATTGTCGATGGTGATGTAAGTGCAGAAGTATTCGGCACGGAGTATGACGATATGATTCGTCAGGGTGAAGAACTTGCGGCACTTCATCCTCAGATTACCATTAAGCTTCCCTGTACAAAAGATGGCATTCGTGCCGTGAAGTATTTCTCTGAAAAGGGTGTCAAGACCAATTGTACCCTTGTTTTTACTGTGGGTCAGGCATTGCTCGCAGCAAAGGCCGGAGCAACCTATGTTTCACCTTTTGTGGGACGTCTGGATGACATTTCGAGCAACGGAGTTGCTCTGATAAAGGAAATTGTAGATGTTTTCAACTACTATGGCTATCAGACACAGGTTCTTGCAGCTTCAATTCGACACACACAGCATATAATTGACTGTATGAAAGCAGGTGCTGATGTGGCCACCTGTCCTCTCAAAGCGATTCTAGGTCTTCTCAACCACCCTTTGACAGATAAAGGTGTAGAGATATTCGTGGCTGACGCCAAGAAAATGGAGGGCTGATGGTTAAGATTCGTGAAGATCAGGAAAAATTCATGCGCCTGGCAATTGACCTGGCCGCCGGGAATATTAAAAATGGGGGAGGTCCTTTTGGGGCGGTGATCGTAAAGGATGGAAAGGTAGTCGCTACGGGATGTAACCGTGTAACTGCCTCCAATGATCCTACCGCCCATGCTGAGGTTAGTGCCATTCGTGCCGCCTGTAAGGCTCTGAATACTTTTGTCCTTGAGGGATGTGAAATTTACTCTTCATGTGAGCCCTGTCCGATGTGTCTCGGGGCTATTTATTGGGCTCATATCGATAAACTTTACTATGCCTGCAACAAGCACGATGCTGCCGATGCAGGCTTTGATGACTCCTTTATATATAAGGAGCTTGAACTAAAACCTGAAGAACGCCGTCTCAAAGCTGAGATTCTATTGGAAAAAGAAGCCCTCCGGGTTTTTGAATCCTGGAAGGCTATGGAAGATAAAGTGGAGTATTGAGATACTCGCAACACTATAACCCTAATACTTTTTCAATTGGCTTTATTGCAGCGTAGGGGTCCAGTTCATTCCGGTTGGAAAATAGTAAAATAAGAGTTTCACTCTCCGGATAACGTGCGGCGATTGATTTGAAACCACCGTTGCTGCCGGTATGGTAAATCTTTAAAGGTGATGACTCTTTGGCAGGTTCGATAAACCAGCCATATCCATACCAGGTATTGGGGCGCTTCTGATAACTGCTGAATCTGCTGTTGCTTACCTCTATTTGGGGTGAATGTGCTGCACTCAACATCTCTTCGCCAAGCACCGTGTGGTTGCGAAGTGCTTTCTCCCAAATTACAAACTGGTGTGTTGAAGTATAGAGGCCACCGTCTGCTTTTGTTGCAAAAAAGGTTGCCTCCCCATAGTCATACTCGCGCCACTCTTTTATGATCTTTTTATCACCCTCATTTGCAGCAGGCTCTCCGGCATTATCTGAAACAACTTCATATCTGTATCCATGGGCCATGTTTGGGATAAGATGCTCTTTATCTGCCTCAAAGAAGAGAGAGTGCTCCATTCCTGCAGGAATGAAAATATTTTCTTTTACATATTCGGTAAATGGCATTCCGGAGACCTTTTCTACAATGGATCCAAGCATCAAAAATGTCGGATTGATGTATTCATACTCGGTTCCGGGCTCAAAGTTTATGACCTCCAGGTCTGGCAGATATTGCATCACATACTCTTCATTGGCAAAAATGCTACGCTCTTCATTGCTCCTGTCACGTGCATCAGGAATGCCTGAGGAATGGGAGAGGAGGTGTTTAATCTGAATTTTCTCATAAAAATCGGCCTTGTATTCCGGGAAATAATTCTTGATGTTGTCTTCCAGTGAAAGTTTGCCTTGCTCTGCAAGTTGCAGGATGGCTACTGCGGTAAACTGCTTTGATATTGAGGCGACACAGAAGGAAGTATTGCCATCTATAGCACTACCGCTCTCAAGGTCGGCAATGCCGTAACCTTTGTCAATAATAATCTCATCACCCTGAAGGACAAGTAGTGCCGCACCGGGCTCATCTGCCGGAAATAGCTCCGAACAGATCGAATCGATCTTAGTGGCTGCCTCATCCTTGGGATTGGGGGAACAGGCCGCGATAAATGTTACTGCCATAATAAACAGAATTGTTCTTTTCATAATATTTTTTGTTTTGTTTATTCATCTTTCTCTATTTCCAGACGGAGGAGATTGAGCGCATTTGATGCAAATCTCTCGATATTCGTCATCCTGTCCGCCGAAAATTTTACCATTTTGGTTACTACACGCTCTTTTGTGGCAACTGCCAGCCAGGCAGTGCCTACGGGTAGGGTCGGGGTGCCTCCACCCGGCCCGGCAATGCCGGTCGTAGCTATTGCATAATCGGTATCAAGTAGCCTTATCAATCCTGTTGACATCGATGTGACAGTCTCTTCACTCACCGCTCCGTAGGTCGCGATGGTCTCTGCAGGCACTTTTAAAAGATTGATCTTGACCTCATTGGCATAAGATATAACCGCCCCCTTGTAATAGTCGGAGCAGCCGGCTACCTGAGTTATAAGCTCCGATATCCGGCCTCCGGTACAGGATTCAGCCACTGCAAGCGTTCTCCCCATATTTCTTAACTTGCGCCCGATAACCGTTTGTAAGTTATCTTCACCTTCACCATATATAGCATCACCGATAATTTCCCTCAAGGAGGAGATATAAGGGGAGAAGTCAGGTTCTCCCTCTCCAAAGTGGGAGAGTCTCAACCGTACTCCAATGGTAGGATTGGGCAGATAGGCGAGTTTTATATTCTCCGGAAGAGCATCTTCCCAACTCTCTATCTGGCTGGCAAGTGTGGACTCAGGTATTCCGAATGTAACAATGGTGTGATGTGTTATCTTCTCAAGATTGAAATGTGTGCGTATATCCTCAATTACCTTCGGCAGCAAACCTCTTGTTTCAAAAGGGACTCCAGGAAGCGAATAGAGCGTGGAAGTGCCCTTGGAGCCCAATCCGCGAAAGACCATACATGGAGCGGTCCCCAGTTCGTTGGGGATGACCTCGCAGGTATCGGGAACGATTGCCTGATCTCTGTTTGATTCAATCATAGGTATGCCTCTGGCCGACATTAATCTTTCTATTATTCGATATTGCTCTTCTGAACGGACAAAAGATTCAGCACCTGAGAGCTCCTTGAGAGCATTTTTTGTAATATCGTCTCTGGTGGGTCCGAGTCCCCCCGTAACAATCACCATATCAGTATGCTCAAGGCACATTTGCAGTCTCGAGACAATCTCTTCATGTTGATCGCCTATCGAGAAGTGATACCTGACTCTTATGCCGGTTCGGTTGAGAGCTCTTGAAATCTCTGTTGAGTTTGTGTTTAGTATCTGGCCTATGAGTATTTCATCGCCAATTGTACATATTGATGCTGTAGTCATTCTCTGCTTGAAAGGGTGTTTGGTTGTGTGGCCGCCAGGGACCTCTCTTTCTCCACATTAGAAAGATGTTTTAATATTTTTTTGACGTAGCCCGGGCCGTTATAAATAAATCCTGTATAGACTTCTATCAGTGAAGCACCGGCATCCAGCATCTCCTGTGCCTGTTCCGGGGTCATAATACCGCCGACTCCTATTATTGGAATGGATCCTCCTGTTCTGCTGTGGATGTGTTTTATCATTTTAAGCGATCTCTCGAAGAGAGGGGCTCCGCTGAGCCCACCTTGACCAATATCATTCAGATCATCTAAAGGAGTTGTAAGTCCCTCACGATTGCGTGTGGTGTTGGTGGCTACAATGCCGTCAATGCCTGTCGTCTGTACAAGGTCGATGATTTCGTCAATCTGCTCCAGAGGGATATCAGGGGAGAGCTTTAATAGTATGGGGTGATATTCATCATTGAATCTGCGGATGGTGACAATTTTGTCAATTATGTTAGCGAGCATCTCAATGTCCTGTAGTTCAGTGAGATCCTTGACATTGGGGCAGGAGATGTTTAGTACGGTAAGATCAGAGAAATCATACATCAATGTGAATGCTCTTTCATAATCTTCTGCCGCATCTTCATTGGAGGTGGTGGAATTTTTGCTGATGTTGGCTGCAATAATAATATCGCGGGGAGGATTTTTGCGCAGATTATCAATAGCATTCCTGACTCCAAGATTATTTATACCCATTCTGTTGATGATGGCATTGTCTTTAACAAGGCGGAAGCATCGCGGTTTAGGATTTCCGCTCTGGGGCTTGGGAGTAAGAGATCCTATTTCTATGAAACTAAACCCGAAGCAGGCAAGTTCATTGTAACATTCGCCATTTTTATCGAGACCTCCGGCAATGCCTACGGGATTCTTGAAATGAAGACCGAAGAGGTTACGTTCCAGATTTGGAGTCTTGACTTTATAGATGAGCCGTAGCAAAGAGTGGAGTCCCGGAATATAGCGGGAAAATTTCAGTAAGGAGAATATTATTTTATGTGCCCTTTCCGGATTGAAAAGAAAGAGAATAGGTCTTATCAGAAACTTGTACATAATTTGTAATGGATTGCATTACAAAAATAGTCATTTTTCCTCAAATGTACCATCGCTATAGAAAACGGTAATACGAACTATGTGTTTATCCCTTTTTACAGCCGAAATATTCGGGGTGGGGGTAGGAATAGGTTCAACTATTCGATTCTCAGAGGGTTGTGCAGGCTCATAAACCCTCGTAACCGGCTGAGCTACAGTAGGTGTTGGCTCTTCTTCCTCTTGTACGGGATTAAGAGCACTTGGAATGGTTATGACGCGAGTTGGCCTTTCAACTTCCATTTCCGCAGCTGATTGATCCAAATCAAAGAGTGATTCACTTCTTTGTCCGGGAATTGTGTCAAATAGTGTAGCGGGGGAAGATGGAGAAGAAGTCGCCGAAGGAGAAGCAGTCGTATGAGTTGATGAGTAGTCCGGTGCAGGAGTTGGTGAAGGCGCCGGCTCAGATGGGGGAAGAGAGATCTGACTCTTGTATGGTTTTCCTTTTCCGAGAATCAACCATTCCGGATTGATCTGGGGAAAATTAGTTAGTAGTCCTTCGATGAAATCAAAACTTGGTTTATTACGGCCGGAGAGTAGATGTGATATTCCTGAGCGCTGGATCTGTAATATGTCAGCAAGTTTTGATGGAGTGAGGTCCTCAAGTTCCAAAAATTGTTGTAAACGCTTATCCATAATCTTGTAAACTTAATTTGCTACAAATGTAATACTTATTTTGATTACAAATGTAACTAAATGAAGATATTTATTAAGTTACAAATGTGAATTACATTAATAAACCGTATAATAACACGCTGAATGGCTATTTTAATTAAAGTCTTATTTCAGATAATTTAACTAAAGTACTGGGTTTCTTAGTGTTATATATAACAAATATCTTTTTTAAGCCTTAAAAGAGGTTAAAAGCACTGTTTTATAGAGTTGTGTACTATAGTTTACTTTAGGTAAATATACATAAACTACTGGGTTTCAATTAGATAACTAATAAAATATTTTGAAATAACTTTTAGTTATTTACCACTGTTGATAACTTCTAAGAGTTAGGACTACACACTTGTAAACAACCACAATTACTCGATTAAACTTTCATTTGATTACACTTGTAAAACAACAAAACTCATTTTGCAAACATTTGTAAACAATCTAAAGATTCACACTTGTAACTCTATTCTCTACAACGTGACATCTCTTACAAGTTAAGTGTTTGATATACCTCGATAAGTAAACTGCTTAAATCGCTTAAAAATGGCCTTTATTTGAATCTAATGATTTACCTTTGTATAAGACTTGTGTTAATATGATTACAGATAAGATTAGAATTGAAGAGTACGACTATTCCCTGCCTGAAGAGAAAATTGCCAAATTCCCTCTTCCGGAGAGAGACTCCTCTAAGCTTCTCCTTTATACAAAACATAACGATTTTGTTCCGGGTGATGAGAAATTTTCAGAAATAGATAAATTTTTGCCCGATGATTCGTTAATAATCTTCAATAATACCCGTGTAATCCCCGCAAGACTCCTTTTTAAGCGTGATTCCGGAGCCATTATCGAGATATTTTGTTTGGAACCCGTTGATCCACAGGATTATCAGCTCAATTTTGCTTGTACGGAAAATTGTCGTTGGAAAGTTATTGCAGGAAATATAAGGAGATGGAAGCAAGGTCCGGTTACATTTCTCAATACTTCTGATGATCCAGATATTGCGGGATTGGATCTGACGGCTGAACTGGTGGAACGAAAAAGTAACAGGATTGTTGTAGAATTTAACTGGAAAGGGGGCGATTCTTTCTCCAAAGTACTCGAAATATGTGGCAAAATGCCTATTCCTCCCTATTTAAAGCGTGATTCCGTACCACTCGATAGAATACGCTACCAGACCTGTTACGCTCGTATAGAGGGCTCTGTAGCTGCACCTACTGCGGGACTGCACTTTACTGACAAAGTGCTTCAAAATATCTCCGATAAAGGGATAAAATCGGGCTATCTCTCTCTCCACGTTGGTGCCGGCACCTTTCTGCCGGTCAAAAGTGAATATATTTCTGAGCACAATATGCATAGTGAGTCCTTTTCTATCTCCCTTGAATTGATAAAATCACTGCGAGAGTACGCCTCAAAGCATATTATAGCTGTCGGTACCACCTCAACCCGTTGCCTTGAGTCACTCTATTTTCTTGGAGTTCAGACCATTGAAAACAAAACTCCCTCCTACGTTTCACAATGGGAGCCATATCGCGAGCAGGGTTTCGATTATGCCGTGGAAGAGGCTCTGGATGCCCTTATAGGTTACCTGGAGGCTAATTCTCTCGATCATTTGCTCTCCCGTACGGAGATAATTATAGTACCCGGGTATCATTTCAGGGTTATAGACCATCTGATTACCAACTTTCACCAGCCCAAAAGCACCCTTTTATTGTTGATTTCAGCTTTTACCGGAGAAGCATGGAAAGATATCTATAGTTTCGCACTTAATAATGGCTTTCGTTTCCTTAGTTATGGCGACTCTTCCTTATTGGAAATAAGAAAATAAAAACATATATTTGTAGATTGAAAGCGAGTAAATCCTATAATAATATGATCAAAAAAACCATTATTGACCATTTTGAGCAGGCTGTTGCACAGTTTCCTGACAACACCTACTTACTAGAGAACAAAACAGGGACTTTTGAGCCCACTACTTATAAACAGACAAGGGATGCAGCCTATAAATTCGGGGCAGGACTTGTACTTGAAGGTGTCAAACCAAAGGATAATGTAGCTATTCTTGCGGAAGGTTGCAATATGTGGATAATCAGTGAGTTGGGTATGTTTTACGCCGGTGGTGTAAGCGTACCTCTCTCGGTTAAACTTGAGGAATCCAACGATTTGCTATTCCGATTGATTCACGGTGATGTAAAATATATCATTACCAGTTCCCGACAACTAAATAAGATACGTCTGATAAGAGATCAGCTTCCTCTTGTGAAGAAAGTCTTTATCCTTGACCCCATAGAGAGCTACGAACCCGGAGAAATTGCTGCTGAGGACCTTATGGAGCGTGGTGCTAAATATCTGGAGACCAATATGGAAGAATTCCTAAAAATAGGACAATCCATACAAAATGAAGATATTGCCACCATCACCTACACATCGGGCACGACCGCAGACCCTAAAGGAGTGGTTCTGACGCACCGTAATTATACTGCAAATGTGGAGCAGTCACTTTCTTGCATCAATATTGACGAGAATGTCAAGATGTTGATCATACTGCCTCTGGATCACTGCTTTGCACATGTGGTTGGAATGTATGCCATGATGGCAAGAGGAGCTAAAATAGCTACCGTGCCAGTTGGTAAAACTGCTATGGAGACCCTCCGTAATATACCTATGAGCATTGCAGCGGTCAAACCCAACGTAATGCTCTCAGTACCTGCACTTGCCAAGAACTTCAAGAAAAATATCGAAAGTTCGGTAGCAAAGAGCGGCAAGAAAAAAATCTTTGATTTTGCTCTCAAACTCGCCATATGGTACAATCAGGAGGGGTGGAATAGGGGCAGAGGGCTGAGAATCTTTGCAGCACCGCTGGTCAGGCTATTCGATAAACTGATATTCAGCAAAGTACGCATGGCTATGGGTGGTGAACTCGATTTCTTTATTGGCGGGGGAGCACTTCTGGATATTGATATTCAAAGGTTTTACTATGCACTAGGCATTCCCATGTTCCAGGGCTACGGTCTTTCTGAGGCCACTCCCGTTATTTCCACAAATACCCCTAAAAGGCATCGTCTGGGCTCTTCAGGCATCTTGGTGAGGCCGATGGATCTCAAGATCTGCGACGAAGATGGCAATGAGGTTCCCGATGGAGTAACCGGAGAAATTGTTATCCGTGGAGAAAATGTGATGGCCGGTTATTGGAAAAATCCCACTTCAACTGCCGAAACCGTTAGGGACGGATGGCTTTATACGGGTGATATCGGCTATATGCATAACTCCGAATTTCTCTACGTACTGGGTCGCTTCAAATCCCTTCTTATTTCAAGTGACGGTGAGAAATATGCACCTGAAGGCATTGAAGAGTCGATTGTTGAAAATTCGAAGATTATTCAAAATATAATGCTCCACAACAACCAGAATCCTTATACCATCTGTGTTGTCCAGGTGGACAAAAAGGCCTTGCCACAAGGTGAGGCAGGTGTTATGGCTATCAAAGCGGAGTTTGACAAATATCGTGCAGGAGGTCAGTTTGAGGGGACATTCCCCGAAAGGTGGCTTCCCACCACATTCATCATCGCAGACGAGCCTTTTAGTGAGGCCAACAAGATGATTAACAGTACAATGAAACTTGTAAGAAATGTAGTTGAGAAGGCTTATGCTGAGAGAATTGATTTTGCGTTTACCGCAGAAGGCAGAAATCCTGTAAACGAAGCCAATCTTGCTGCCCTTGCAAACATGAACTAACACAATTAAAAAGCATTTATGAGAAAATACAGGATACTGATACTCTCCGTTGCCGTAGTACTTGCGGCACTTGCTGCATACGGTGTTTTTACAGCTCCCCGAGTTAAACCTTCCGATTCAGACCATTTTTCCGCTGAACGAGTGGCTGCTGACATCAAGGTTATCAGCCGTAAACCCCATTCCGTCATCCATCCTGTGGAGAGGGCTGAGGTCAGAAATTACTTATATGATCGGTTGACAGCTCTTACAGACTCTTCCGCTGTACTTTATCCTTACGAAAATGCTGTCGAATATGAGGGCAAATCGATTGATATTGCCAATATTTATGCACAAGTGGACCCTGTCATAGATGATCCGGACCACCCGGATCCTTCATATCTGATGCTGATTGCTCATTATGACTCAAGGTACCCCCAAAAAGTGCTCGATAAGACAGTACTATCTTATGGTGCGGCAGATGATGGTTACGGTTGTGGTGTAGCTCTGGAGTCTCTAAAACAGGCTTTGCGATATCGTAGGGTGTGGAGACAGGGTGTTAAAATCCTCTTTACCGACTCTGAAGAGTGGAAACTTGCCGGTATCAATTCCGCATTGGAGCATAACCCTGAGATATTTGACGATGTCGGCCTTATAATCAATCTTGAGAGTCGCGGCAACAAAGGGCCCGTACTTCTCTTTGAGACCGGTAAAAACAACTCGAAGGTCTTTTCGCTCTATAAAAAGGCAAAAGCTCCATATACCTACACTTTTACTTCAGTTGTATATGAGCATATGCCTAATTTTACGGACTTTACGCCCTTGAAGAATAAGTATCCGGGTATGAATTTCTCCAACCTTGATGACATCAACCACTATCATACCGATCTGGACAACTACGACAATATTTCTCTACACACAATACAACATTTTGGCGCACAACTGGAACCCATAATAGAGGAATACCTCACAAATCATGAGTATCGTGACCCAAAGGCTTTAGTTTCCGACAAGTCGTCGGTTGCTTTTACAATTCCTGCCATAGGTTTGCTCTCTTTCTCAAAGGGAGGATATTTGCTGGCCAACTCCATAGTTTTGGCACTTTTCTGCCTGATCTTCGTTTTTGCGGTGATAAGTGGCAGAATCAGACCTATAAAGGTGCTTATTGCTTCCGCAAAACTCTTTTTATGGGCCATTGTGGCTTTTGGTATTGGTGAACTTATAGCCTGGCTGATATGTTTGATTACAGGCGCGAAGTTCTCTTTTATGGGTATTGTGCGTGGAGTGCAGTTTGATGAGTGGGTAATGATAGGCACGGCGGTCATTACTGCATTAATAGTTTTATTTTGCTTCATTACCGGCAGAAAAAGGTCTGCAGACCGCATTTCAGCCACGGCAATTCGGAAGAGTGCTGCCGCCAGTGGTGCTACAAAGTATTCCTATAATCTTCTCTATGGTTCGATGTTGCTTCTCCTGCTATTATCGGCAATATTGTTACTTATCATAGGTGAAAATTTCTTCTTTGTATTGCCTCTGGCCCTTGCTGCTGCCTCAATGTTCCTATGGAGGGTAACAACCTGGCGCGGTTGGCTCCTGGTAGCGATTGTAATAACTTTGTTACATGCATTTTCATTCCTTTATATAGTTATCATCGCACTTACGATGGGAGCTCTGGGAGTGCTGCCGTTTTTTATACTTATTTACCTGGCATTGCTTTTGCCGCTTGCCGACTTTTATACCCGCAAAGAGAAAACCATCTGATATTATATAGTGTTTGAGAATATAAGGCCATACAATGACCGTGAAACAGTTGAAGCACTTGCAAGGGTGGCGGATCACCCACTGACCGGAAGCATATCCGAATATTTCTATCCCGACAAGGAGAGAGGATATCTTGGAGAGCTTCTCAGGAGTATTACGGGCACTTGTGATTTTCAGGCGAGGGTGATGTACCATATTATTGGTACTGTGATACGTGGTACGACTGATGGTGTCACATTTTCAGGTCTGGAGCACTTTACTTCAGGAAAGAATAGTACCTTTCTTTTGCTCTCCAACCATCGTGACATTGTCCTGGACTCGGCATTTATACAATTTGTGCTTGAGGATCATAATCTGCCTTTGACAGAAATTGCGGTAGGGGACAACCTTGTTGCAGATAGTTATATTGAGGATATTATTCGTTCCAATCGAATGATTAAGGTAATTCGTAGCGAAAACCCACGCGAGGTTTACACCAGTTCGCAAATATTCTCACAATATATCAGAAGCAGTGCCTCAACTATTTGGCTGGCACAGCGCAACGGACGCGCGAAGGATGGAGTGGACACAACTGAGCAAGGAGTGCTTAAAATGCTTGATATGAGCGGTAAAGGAGACTTTATCTCAAACTTTTCTGAGCTGAATATTTTGCCGGTTTCCATTTCATATGAAAAGGAGACTTGTGGAGTGGAAAAAGCGATGGAGAATTGGATAAAAGATAGTACGGGCAGTTACAAAAAGCTTCCGGGAGAGGATACCGAGAGTATTTTGAAGGGCATAAAAGAGCAGAAGGGAGCGGTGCATATCTCATTTTGCGAGCCGTTGACGCTAGCAGAGCTGGAAGAGGCAGATTCATTTTCAAGAAATGAAAAGTTTCAGCGTCTTGCAACCATTATTGATAAAAAGATCCTTGACGGATTTAAACTTTATCCCTCTCATTACATTGCTGCCGATATGCTAAGATCGGAGGAGAGGTTTCCGGAGAGTTATACCGAGAATCAGAAAAATGCCTTTATAACCTATCTCGAGGGGGAAATGTCTGCTATTTCGGACTCGGTTGACTATGATGCGGTTATGGATAATCTCCTTCATATTTATGCCAACCCCGTATTTAGGAAATATAGCTATTGAAATATTTTATTAACTATAATACTTTAAAAACATGAAAAAGATTGTTACGATTTTCATCTGTGCAGCTTTCCTATGCACCGGATGCGGCAGTTCGTCAAAGACTTCCAAAAGTGAAATCATGGGAGGCGGCGGCGGAATAGGGGCCGGGATAGAAGCACCCGGACCTGGCTCTAAATCAACTAAGAAAACAACTAAAAGCAAATCCACCAAGAAATCCAAGACAAAGGATACCAAGAAGACCCAGAGTACGGCTTCAAAGGATACCAGAGATACCAGAGATACTCAAAAGAGTACACCTACCAGAAGAGCATCAGGATCCACTATCGGTGATATTATGGAGATGAAGGCAGCAGATATGGCAAGAATTGATGGAGTTCGGGTTGAAACTGTTAAAGACAGCAGGGGAAATGAGGCCATAAAGGTGACTTTTGATAGCGGTATTCTCTTTGAAACCGGTAAATACTCACTTAATGAGTATGCAAGAGCGGCTCTCTCCGATTTTGTAGAAGAGATGAGAGATCTTCCGGAAACCAACATAACTGTTTATGGCCACACAGACAACACGGGATCTGCAGCAGCAAATGAAAGAGTCTCTCTCCAGCGTGCAAAATCTGTAGCAGACTACCTTAAAAGGGAAGGTATTGCAGGCGACAGGATAGTTTATGAGGGTAAATCTTTCAGAGAGCCGATAGCAGATAATTCAACTGCGGCAGGTCGTAAACTCAATCGTCGCGTAGAAGTGTTTGTTTTCGCCAATGACAGAATGATAAGACAGGCAAGAGAAGGAAATCTTTAAAGTTATTGAAAGAATTATTTAATATTTATAACATGAAAAAAATTCTAACTATTTTACTTTGCACATCATTCTTATTGACCGGATGCGGTAATATGTCCAGAGCAGGTAAAGGTGCATTAATAGGTGCCGGTAGTGGTGCTGCAGCCGGAGCCGGATTGGGAGCGATTATCGGCAAAGATGGTAAGAGCGCTGCCATCGGTGGAGCTGTAGGTACGGCCGTTGGTGCTGCAGTAGGCGCCGTTATCGGTGACGTTATGGACAAAAAGGCAGCTAAAATGGCTGAAATTGAAGGTGTTCAGGTTGAAACCGTTACTGATGTAAATGGCTTGGATGCCATTAAAGTAACTTTTGATAGCGGTATTCTCTTTGAAACCGGTAAATATGCTCTCACTGAAGCTTCAAAGGTATCTCTCTCAAAGTTTGCAGTAGAAATGAGGGATCTTCCCGAAACCGACATTACTATCTATGGTCATACCGATAATACCGGTTCGGCTGCAGTTAACGAAAGACTCTCACTTCAGCGCGCACAGGCTGTTTCTGATTATCTTAAAAGTCTTGGCATTGCAGCTGAAAGAATGGTTTATGAGGGCAAATCCTATACTGAGCCCGTGGCAGACAACTCCACTGTTGAAGGTCGTAGACTAAATCGTCGTGTGGAGGTATTTATCTCTGCAAACGAAACTATGATCAAGCAGGCTGAAGAAGGAACTCTATAAAAGTGATGAAATCTCTTTTTCCAAGAATAACATTAATATTCTTACTTCTCCTTACTTCTTGCACGAGAATTAACACGGGAAGGAGTGATGGGACATATTTCTACCCTTTAGACTCCTTTACCGGGGTAAAAGTGGGGGATGATGTCTTTACCAGAATTTATGTGCAGAAAGGGAAGTCCGGCATGGAGATCACTTGTGATGAAAGTATCCGTAATTATCTCTATGGCAAGATAATAAATGGAGTTTTGCATTTTGGCGTAAGAAGTAATGTCATACCGGGAGCGAGTGTGGATATGGAGGTCAGGATATATACTGACTCTCTGAGTTATCTTGAAGTTGACAACAACACACCCGTAGGCCTCTACGGAGATATTACCGGTGATCTTGAACTCAACTTGAAAGGCCATAGTAATGTCAGGTGCAACTCCCTTGATTTGGATCATTTGACCATCAATGCCACAGGAGGCGGGGCAGTGCTTAAGGGTAAGGCTCATAAGGCAGATATAAAATGCTATTCAGGGGCTTCCGTTATGGATTTCAACTTGACAATACATGATCTATACATCTATATGTCCGGTGCCAGCAGAGCAGAACTCACTGTAAACAATACAATAAATGCAGATTTGAGAGGAGGAAGTATTTTTACCTACAGAGGCTATGCCTACGTGCAGTCAAAAAAGCTCAGTGGGGGCTCTGTGCTTATTAAAGAATGAAATAATTCTTGGAAATCGTAATGAATTTGATTAATTTTGTGGATTGGGTTAAACTAGTTTAACAGGTCCACAAAATTGTTTTTAATTAATACAAAATAAACTATCTATAGTATGAAGAAAAAAAATATTTCTCTTAAGGATGCCGTTGCAATGGTAAAAGACGGCTCTACAATTATGATTGGGGGCTTTCTCGGTACCGGAGCTCCCGCGCAATTGGTTGATGCTCTTGTAGAGAGCGGAGTCAAGGATCTTACAGTCATAGCAAATGATACCGTATTTGACGGCAAGGGCTGGGGCAGGTTGATTGAGAATCGCCAGGTAAAGAAGATCATAGCCTCATATATTGGCGGCAACGCTGCATCTATCGACCAGATGAATTCGGGTGAAACTGAGGTTGAGTTCGTTCCACAGGGCACTCTTGCAGAGCGCATACGTGCTAAAGGTGCAGGTCTTGGCGGCGTATTGACACCTACGGGTCTTGACACAGTGGTTGAGCAAGGCAAGGAGAGAGTTACTATTGATGGAAAGGATTATCTTCTGGAGAAGCCTCTCGGTGCTGATTTCGCACTTATTGGAGGTTCAATCGTAGATGAGTCCGGTAATGTTTTCTACAGAGGCACTACACGCAACTTCAATCCTACTATGGCTCAAGCTGCCGATGTTGTTATTGTGGAAGCAGAAAAGGTGGTTCCTGTGGGCGAACTTGCTCCGGAGGCAATACACACTCCTTTTATTTTCGTTGATTACATCTATGTGAAACAATAATTTTTTATAAAACAGATATTTAAAGAAACTATTTATGGCAAACAAAGCAATGATTAGAGTACGTATGAGCTCTCAGGATGCTCACTACGGCGGTAATTTGGTTGATGGAGCAAAAATGCTTCAGCTTTTCGGTGATGTCGCTACCGAACTTTTGATTAAACGCGATGGTGATGAAGGTCTCTTCAAAGCATATGATATGGTTGAATATTTCGCTCCCGTTTACGCCGGTGAATTTATCGAGGCTGTGGGTGAGATCGTTTCTGAAGGTAATTCTTCCAGAAAAATGGTGTTCGAGGCTCGCAAGGTGATTGTTCCCCGTCCGGATATCAGCGATTCAGCTGCTGATTTTCTTGAAGAGCCCATCGTTGTATGCCGTGCAAGCGGTACTTGTGTAACCCCTAAATCTTGCCAGAGAAAATAAATATGGATAAGCTAATTATTACAGCCGCCATTTGCGGTGCAGAGGTTACTAAGGAGCAGAACCCTGCGGTTCCCTATACTGTTTATGAAATTGTACGTGAGGCCAAATCGGCTGTTGATGCCGGTGCAGCAATCGTTCATCTCCATGTACGTGAAGATGACGGCACTCCCACACAGAGTAAAGCACGCTTTAAAGAGTGCATTGATGCCATCTACAAAGCTTGCCCCGATGTTATTCTAATACCTTCTACCGGAGGTGCAGTAGGCATGACGGCGGAAGAGAGACTTCAGCCCACGGAGCTTTTCCCTGAAATGGCTACTCTCGATTGCGGTACATGTAATTTCGGTGATGAGGTCTTTGAAAATACGATTCCGATGATGCGTGAATTCGGTAAAAGAATGATAGAAAACAACATTAAGCCCGAATATGAGTGCTTTGAAATGGGTCATCTCGATACGATAGTCAACATGGCTCGTAGAGGCGAAGTACCCGGACATCCGATGCACTTCAACTTTGTCCTTGGCGTACCCGGTTGTACTTCTGCTACCATTCCTAACCTCTGCTGGCTAGTGAATGCTATTCCCGCAGGCAGTACCTGGTGTGCTACCGGTATCGGTCGTCACAATTTTACCCTTGTTGCTCCTGCAATTTCCATGGGTGGTCATGTGAGAGTTGGTTTTGAAGACAGCCTCTATCTTGCAAGGGGAGTCCTTGCACAATCCAACGGTGAACTTGTTGCAAAAGTTGTGAGATTGGCCAAAGAACTCGGTCGTGAAGTTGCAACTTCTGCTGAAGCTCGCGAAATCCTTGGTTTGGCTCCAAGACAGTAATCATTTTAAATAATAATCTTATAAAATACAGCAATAAATAAACGATGAAAAAAGGTAATAAGTATGGAACGCACCGTGTAATAGAACCTAAAGGCGTTCTTCCCCAGCCGGCAGATAAGATTGACAACAACATGGACGAGATCTATGACAACGAGATCTTAATCGATGTTCAGACTTTAAATATCGACTCGGCTTCATTTACCGATATAGCTAACTTCTGCAACCACGACAAGGAAGAGATGAAGAAGGAGATTCTTCTTAATGTAGAACTCCAGGGTAAGCATCGCAACCGTCGTACAGGTTCGGGCGGTATGCTCCTTGGTACTGTTGAAAAGATTGGTGATGCACTTGTGGGCAAGACTGATCTAAAGGTTGGTGACAAGATTGCCACACTTGTGTCACTCTCATTGACTCCCCTGCGCATCGACGAGATCCTTGAGATCCGCGAAGATGTAGATCAGGTGGATATCAAGGGTAAGGCCATTCTCTTTGAGAGTGGCATCTATGCCAAAATGCCTACTGATATGCCTGAAAAACTGGCTCTTTCGGCTTTGGACGTTGCAGGTGCACCTGCACAGACAGCGAAGCTTTGCAGGCCTGGTGATACTGTGCTTATAATTGGTGCAGGTGGAAAATCAGGTATGCTTTGCTGCTACGAAGCAAAGAAACGTGTTGGTGTTACAGGTAAAGTCATCGGTATGACTCATAGCGAAAGGTCAACCAAACGTATGCAGGACCTCGGTTTTTGCGATGTTGTATTTGCAGGTAATGCAAACGATCCCATAGCTATGTACGAGAAAGTTCATGAGCTCACCGGCGGAAAAATGGCTGATGTGACCATCAACAACGTAAATGTTCCCGATACGGAGATGACTTCAATCTTATGCACCAAGAATGACGGTATTATCTATTTCTTCTCTATGGCAACCAGTTTCACAAAAGCTGCTCTCGGTGCAGAAGGTGTAGGCAGTGACGTTACTATGATTATCGGTAACGGTTACACCAAGGGGCACGCAGAAATTACCCTGCAGATACTCAGAGAGAGCGACAAATTGAGAAAAGTATTTACCGACCTTTATGCATAAATCAAAGATATGAATGTATCAAGAAGAAAAGAACTCTTTCCTGAGGTTACCGATGCCCAGTGGAATGACTGGAAATGGCAGGTAAAACACAGGATTGAGACTTTGGACCAACTCAAGAAATATGTCAAACTTACTCCTGAAGAGGAAGAGGGTGTCAAAAAGACACTCTCAACTCTCAGGATGGCCATTACTCCCTACTACATTTCACTCATCAATCCTGATGATCCACATGACCCCGTTCGCAAGCAGGCAATTCCTACAGGTGCAGAGACCCATCAGTCGGCAGCAGATCTTCTCGATCCTCTCCACGAGGATGAGGATTCCCCGACTCCCGGTCTTACTCACAGATATCCTGACAGAGTACTGCTCCTTATTACCGACATGTGCTCGATGTATTGCCGCCATTGCACCAGAAGGCGTTTTGCAGGACAGAAGGATGCCGAAAGCCCTTCAGAAAGGATAGACAAGGCTATAGAATATATTGCCCGCACCCCTCAGGTGAGGGATGTGCTCCTTTCGGGAGGTGATGCCTTAATGGTTAGTGATGCGAAACTTGAGGATATTATCAAGAGACTTCGTGCTATTCCTCATGTGGAGATTATTCGCATTGGCTCAAGGGTGCCGGTGGTTTGTCCCCAGCGTATAACTGATGACCTCGTGAATATGCTCAAGAAGTATCATCCGATTTGGCTCAATACGCACTTCAATCATCCCAATGAGGTTACTGAAGAGTCTGCACAGGCTTGTGCCAGACTTGCAGATGCAGGTGTTCCTCTCGGAAACCAGTCCGTGCTTCTTCGTGGCATCAATGATTGTGTTCACGTGATGAAGAAACTTGTACACGAACTTGTGAAGATTAGGGTACGTCCCTACTACATCTATCAGTGCGACCTCTCAATGGGTCTTGAGCATTTCCGCACTCCTGTTTCAAAGGGTATCGAGATTATCGAGGCTTTAAGAGGCCACACCTCAGGTTATGCCGTACCTACTTTTGTCGTGGACGCTCCCGGTGGTGGTGGCAAGACTCCCGTTATGCCCCAGTATGTGATCTCTCATGCTCCCGGTAAAGTGGTTCTTCGCAATTTTGAAGGCGTAATTACTACCTATACCGAGCCTGAAGAGTATCATTTCGAGTGTAACTGTGAGGAGTGCCGCAAAGAGCCCAAGAAACCTCTGGAAGGGGTAGCTGCTCTGCTGGAAGGCCAGAAAATGGCAATTGAGCCTGCATTCCTGGAGCGCAAAGAGCGCAGTAAGCACTAGGATTATGCCCTTTATAGATGAGATACTCAAATACCGTAGTGTATCTATTGTCGGACTTGAGAAGAATACAGGTAAGACTGAGTCTCTCAACTATATTATCAGCAAACTGCCAACCGATTATTTTTCGGTGGCGGTAACCTCAATCGGACTTGACGGGGAGTCACTGGATCAGGTGACTTCCACCGCCAAACCCGAGATTACAATAAGAGAAGGAATGTTTTTCGGTACAAGCGAAAAACATTATCGCGAAAGAACGATACTTTCAGAATTGTATGATGTGAGTGATGTGACCACGGCATTGGGGCGTGTGGTAACTGCAAAAGCACTTCAGGAGGGCAAAGTCCTTCTTTCCGGTCCATCTTCCGGAAGTGCATTAAAAAGATGGATGAGTTCATTGAATAATTTCGGTATAGACCTGATACTGGTAGATGGAGCTCTTTCGAGGCTTAGTACGGCATCCCCCGCTATAAGCGAGGCGATGGTACTTTCGACCGGAGCCGCTTTTTCGGCCAATATCAAGGATCTGGTGGCCCGCACATCGTTTGTAGTTGATTTAATCAATCTTCCTCTATTTACCGGTAAGGAAACGGAAATAGAAATATCCTCCTTTTCCGACCTGAGCACTGATTTGATCAGAAACCACTCTGTGATAGGGGTAGAGGGTGCACTGACGAACAGATTGCTACAAGCGGTCAAAAAAGAACTTCCCAGGGGCGAAAAAGAGCTGGTGGTCAATGATTTTACCCGTATTTTCGTCACTTCGGACCTCTACAGATCCTTTATCAGGAGGGGAGGCAGGATCTCCGTGCGCATGAAGAGCAAACTGATAGCTATCTGCGTCAATCCGGTGGCCCCCAACGGTATTGTGCTCGATTCCGACCTCCTGTGCGACACGCTTTCCGCTGCCATAGGTCTGCCCGTATATGATATAGTGAAGAACAGAGAAAAATATGACATTTAAAGAGATAATAGACTCTCCCTGCGGTATCCGCTACTGCTTTGATTTACTGGAATTGCAGTCCGGTTATGCCCGTAAATATCTTCTCGACAGTGAGATGATGACAACTGCCGAAGAGATAGAGGAAGCCTATGCCTCTTTGGAAAGATTTACTTTATTGCTTGAAAGAGAGCCGAGCCTTGTGCAGAATCTGCAATTCAGACTTCAGGGGTTGCGCAATATCTCTAATACTCTCGTTTCATTGGAGGAGGGATCCGCGCTTGAGGATATCGAGTTTTTTGAAATCAAACATCTTGCTCTGTTGGGAGATGATGTTCAACAATTATTTTCCAAGACGGAGATTACCGATGTGTGGAGTAATTTCGACCTTGACAATATTATCCGCATTTTGGACCCTGACGGTCTCAAAATAGGCACTTTCTATGTCTATGACTCTTATTCAATGGAGTTGCGTAAGCTGAGAAGGGAGCTTGAGAGTGATCCTGATAATGAAGAGGTCAAGGATAAGCTTTATAATGAGGAGGAGAGGATAAAAAGAGTTCTTTGCAATCTGCTCCGCCCTTATTCTACGGAATTAAAAAAATTATTACACTCTTTGGCTGAGTTGGATATTCTCATTTCAAAAGCAATCCAGCATAAAAAGGAGTCCTTTACCATACCTGCATTGGGAAATAGTTCCTCTTTTGAAGGGTTGTTTCATCCTGAGGTCAAATCCATTCTCGCACAAAAGGGAAAACTCTTCCAGACACTCTCTTTCTGCTACAAATCTGGAGAGCCCGGTATTATCATAGGAGCCAATATGGGAGGCAAGACAGTGGCCCTCAAGAGCCTCTGTCTCTGTCAATATCTTTTCCAGTTTGGTTTTGCGGTTCCTGCGCTGAAGGCTGAAATGGTACCGGTGGAAAATATAGTTTTCTGTTTTGGTGACGAACAGGATTACCAGAAAGGATTGTCGTCTTTTGCTGCTGAAATGGTACGCATTGACAGGATGATTACATTGGCAGAGAGTGGTGCCAAGACGCTTGCAATCATAGATGAACCTGCACGTACCACCAATCCAACCGAAGGTAGTGCACTTGTCTCTTCTCTGCTCAAAATACTTGAGGAGTGCCCCAACCTTTCATTGATCCTTACTACCCACTACAATGTGGATAGCAGTGCCAGATGCTGGAGAGTGAAAGGGCTGGTGGAAGAGGAGGGCAGTGACCGGCTTAGAATGGATTATTCGCTGACTGAGTCAGCTGATAATGAGGTGCCTCACGAGGCCCTCAATATTGCCCGTAAACTGGGTGTAAGTCCAAAATGGCTGGACGCGGCAGCAAAAATCCTCGACACATAATAAACCACTAACTACATACTACACACTATTTACTAACTACACACTACACACTACACACTATTTAATTATGCAAAGCAAATTAGGATTGGATTTCAAGAAAGTTGACTATGCGCGTTCTTTAGCGAAGAATATCGCCGATGATGTGCAGGCTTTCGCAGAGTCCTACACGACAGTGGCCGTGGAAAGGACTCTATGCCGACTTTTGGGTATTGATGGTGTTGATGAGAATCAGGTACCGCTCCCCAATGTCGTTGTAGATGAACTTAAGGTCAAAGGTGTTTTGAGTCAAGGTGCACTGTTTTACATAGGTAACTCTATGGTTCAGACCGGACTTTCGCCTCAACAGATTGCAGAAGCCGTTGCCGGCGGTACCATTGACTTAGTTAGAATAGAAGTAGTTGATAAAAAGAAAATTGATGAGGTTCTTCAGCCGATCATGAATGCTTCGGTTGACCGTATCCGTGCAAGACGCGAGCGCCGTGAACACTACCTTCATACCATCGGCGAGGGCCCTAAACCATATATATATGTGATTGTAGCCACCGGTAATATCTATGAAGACGTGGTACAGGCAGAAGCAGCGGCGCGTCAGGGTGCCGATATTATAGCCGTTATCCGCACTACCGGACAATCACTCCTCGATTATGTGCCTTATGGAGCCACGACTGAAGGTTTTGGAGGTACATTTGCCACACAGGAGAATTTCCGCATTATGCGCGAAGCTCTTGACAAGGTGGGAGAGGAGCTGGGACGTTATATCCGCCTCTGCAACTACTGTTCAGGACTCTGTATGCCTGAAATCGCCATCATGGGGGCTTTTGAAGGCCTCGACGTTATGCTCAATGATGCTCTTTATGGAATTCTCTTCAGGGACATCAATATGCAGAGGACTTTTGTGGATCAATTCTTCTCACGTGTAATCAACGGATTTGCAGGTGTTATCATAAATACCGGTGAGGATAACTATCTTACCACTTCAGATGCAGTCGAGGCTGCCCACACGGTACTTGTCTCCGATCTAATAAATGAGCAGCTTGCACTTCTTGCCGGTATTCCGGAAGAGCAAATGGGCTTGGGGCATGCTTTTGAGATGGATCCGGAGCTGGAAAATGGCTTCCTTTATGAACTGGCACAAGCTCAGATGACCCGTGAGATTTTCCCGAAGGCACCTTTGAAATATATGCCTCCTACCAAGTTTATGACCGGAAACATCTTTAAGGGACATATTCAGGATGCTCTTTTCAATATGATCGGTATCTGGACCAATCAGGGAATCCAGCTACTTGGTATGCCGACTGAGGCTGTTCACACCCCATTTATGAGCGATCGCTATCTCGCCATTGAGAATGCCAAATATATCTTCAACAATATGAAGGATATAGGCGATGAAGTTGAGTTTAAGGAGGGGGGTATTATCCGCAATAGAGCTGCTAAAGTACTTAATAATGCAGTGGAATTGTTGGAAAAAATTGTAGCCGAGGGACTTTTCAATGCTCTCGAAAAGGGTATTTTCGGTGATGTGAAACGCCCTAAGAATGGTGGTAAAGGCCTTGACGGAGTAGTCCGGAAGGGCGAGAATTATATGAATCCATTTGTAAAATTAATGAAAGGAGTAAAATAGTATGAGCGGTGGATTATATTCAATGTCTGCCAAGGAGTTCGATAAGACCCTTGATTTGACAAAAGTAAAGCCCTACGGTGATACGATGAACGACGGTAAGGTACAACTTAGTTTTACCCTTCCCGTTCCGGCCAGCGCTGAGGCTACGGAGGCAGCAAAACAGCTTCTAAAGAGTATGGGGTTTGAGAACCCTCTAGTGGTATATTACCGGGAACTTACTCCGGGATATACATTCTTCAATTGCTATGGTAGTACAATCCATACAGTTGATTTCTCATCCATCTATGTTCCAAAAGTGGAGTCAAATGTGATGGATATGAACCAGACTGATGACTATATTCGTGAGAATATTGGGCGTAAGCTGGTGGTTGTGGGTGCATCTACAGGTACTGATGCTCATACTGTGGGTATTGATGCAATAATGAATATGAAGGGTTATGCCGGACATTTTGGTCTTGAGCGTTACGAAATGCTGGAAGCCTATAATCTAGGCAGCCAGGTTCCCAACGAGGATTTCCTGGCAAAGGCAATTGAACTCAACGCAGACGCACTACTGGTCTCGCAGACTGTTACCCAGAAAGATATTCACATTAAGAATATGACCGAGCTTGTAGAGCTGATGGAGGCGGAGGGCCTGCGTGACAAGATGATACTTGTATGCGGCGGTCCCCGTATTTCCCATGAACTTGCTAAAGAACTGGGATATGATGCCGGATTCGGTATGAACACTTATGCAGATGATGTTGCCTCATTCATTGTACAGGAATTTGTTAAAAGAATGTCAGTAAAATAAATAATTAATTAAATAAACTATATTCAGATATGATGGACAGAAAGCAAATGAGAGAGATTATTGCCAAAAGAGCAGCTCTCGAACTTAAAGATGGTGACGTTGTAAATTTGGGTATTGGTATTCCGACCGCAATTCCCACTTTTCTCCCGGAAGGCGTCAATGTGACGCTTCAGTCCGAGAATGGTCTTGTAGGTATGGGCCCTGCTCCCGAAGAGGGACAAGAGGACAAGGATTATATCAACGCCGGTGGTGGCTATATCACCTACAATCCCGGTGCTTATGCCTGCTCCTCGGCTGATTCGTTTCTTGTTATCCGGGGAGGTCATGTAAATGCGACTTTCCTTGGTGCAATGCAGGTGGACGAGAAGGGCAACCTTGCCAACTGGATGATTCCGGGCAAGAAGACTCCCGGTATGGGCGGTGCGATGGACCTTATTGTGGGTGCCAATCATGTGATTGTTACAATGGAACATACTGCCAGAGGTAATCATAAGATTATGAAGGAGTGTACACTACCACTGACCGCTGCCGGTCAGGTAAATATGATTATTACCGAAATGGGGGTAATGAAAGTAACCCCAAAAGGCCTTCTTCTTACAGAGATCAACCCCCTGTTTACAGTAGAACAGGTACAGGAAGCCACAGAGGCTAAGCTTATTATAGCTGATGATCTGAAACCAATGTGTTAAACTTTAAATTTATATAGAAATGAAAAAAGTATATATCGTAGCAGCCAAAAGGACTGCAATAGGTAAATTTTTAGGCTCAGTAGCTAATTTTACACCTGGTGATCTGGGTGCAATCGTTATTAAAAGTTTACTCGAAGAGACCGGCGTCAAACCTGAAGAGATTGATGAGGTAATCGGTGGTAACGTGCTTTCAGGAGGACAGTTCCAGGGTGTTATCCGTCAGGCATCGATCAAGGCAGGCATCCCTGCTGAAGTTCCGGCGTATGGTATCAATATGGTATGCGGTAGCGGCATGAAGGCAGTTATGAATGGATACAATGATATTCTTGTCGGAGATGCAGATATTGTTATCGCAGGAGGTACCGAGGTTATGTCCAATGCAGGCTTTATCCTTGGTGCAAATCTTCGCGCAGGAGCTAAGATGGGCGACCTTCAGGCTGTTGACCATATGGTTTGTGATGGTCTTACAGATGCTTTCAACAAATACCATATGGGTATCACTGCTGAAAACATAGCTGAAAAATATGGCATTACGCGTGAAGAGCAGGATGAATTTGGTTTTGCTTCACAGCAGAAAGCCATCAAGGCTGTTGATGCCGGCGTATTTGCAAAGGAAATTGTTCCTGTTGAAGTTGTAACCAGAAAAGAGACTATTATTTTCAAAGATGATGAATATCCCAACAGGACCTCAACTCCGGAGAAAATGGCGAGACTCAGACCCGCATTTAAGAAGGATGGTACGGTAACAGCCGGAAATGCTTCAGGTATCAATGACGGTGCTTCATTCGTTATGCTCATGTCTGAGGATAAAATGAAAGAACTCGGCCTTACCCCTATGGTAGAAATAGTTGCAACAGGTCAGGGTGGTGTGGATCCTTCCGTAATGGGTCTTGGTCCTGTTCCCGCTATCCGCAGCGTACTCAAGAAAGCCGGTAAGAAACTTCAGGATATGGAGCTTATCGAGCTTAACGAGGCATTTGCAGCTCAGTCTCTCGGTGTTATTCGTGAGCTTATCAAGGAGCACGGTGTTACCAGAGAGTGGATAAATGAGCGCACCAACATCAACGGCGGTGCCATAGCTCTCGGTCACCCTATCGGAGCATCCGGTAACCGTATTATCGTGACCCTCATTCACGAAATGATGACAAGCGGCAAGAAACTTGGCCTTGCATCACTCTGTATCGGTGGCGGTATGGGAACAGCAATTATTTTACGTAACTGTAAATAGTAAATAACATAACATATATTATGAATTTCAATCTGACAAAGACTCAAGAACTCTTCAGACAGATGATTCACGAGTTCGCTGAAAAAGAGGTCAAGCCTCTGGCAGCGGAGATCGATGAGCAGGAGCGTTTTCCTGAAGAGACTGTAAAGAAAATGGCTAAACTTGGCATTTTCGGTATTCCGGTACCCAAAGAATATGGCGGTGCGGGAGGTGACAATATAATGTATTCCATAGCTGTGGAAGAGTTGTCACGTTACTGCGCCACAACCGGGGTTGTGGTTTCCGCGCACACTTCTCTCTGCATGGTTCCCATTTTGGAATTCGGCACAGAGGAACAAAAGAAAAAGTATCTGCCCAAACTCGCCTCAGGTGAGTGGATAGGCGCATTTGGACTTACAGAGCCCAATGCCGGTACTGACTCTTCGGCTCAGCAGACTACAGCTGTTCTCGATGGGGACGAATGGGTACTCAACGGTAACAAAATATTTATTACAAATGCAGGCCAGGCAGGGCTGTACGTGATTATTGCAATGACCGACAAGTCGCAGGGCAATAGAGGCATCTCTGCATTTCTCGTGGAGGCAGATACTCCCGGATTTTCAGTAGGCAAACAAGAGCTCAAAATGGGCATCAGGGGTAGTTCTACAGCAGAACTTATCTTCGACAACTGCCGTATTCCCAAGGAAAATCTCTTGGGACAGGTGGGCAGAGGCTTCAGGATTGCAATGAAAACCCTTGACGGAGGCCGTATCGGTATTGCTGCACAGGCCCTTGGCATTGCACAGGGTGCTTTGGACGAGACTGTAAAATACACCAAAGAGAGAAAGCAGTTTGGTCGCGCTATCGCCAAATTCCAGAACACGCAGTTCCAGATGGCCGATTTGCAGACAAAGATCGAGGCTGCCCGTCTGCTGGTTCGCAGTGCTGCCTTTAAGAAGGACGAGGCTATTAAAAATGACAGGATCAATTACTCTGCCGATTCCGCTATGGCGAAGCTCTATGCTTCCGAAGTGGCTATGGAGGTTACTACAAAAGCTGTTCAATTCCACGGCGGTTATGGTTATACCCGTGAGTACCCCGTTGAGAGGATGATGCGTGACGCGAAGATCACCGAGATCTACGAAGGTACATCCGAGGTTCAGCGTATGGTAATCGCAGGCAATTTGTTTGGTAAAATTTGACAGGAGGAATAGATATGAAGATATTGGTATGTATAAAACAGGTTCCGGATACCACAGAGATAAGGATTGATCCGGTTACAAAAACCCTGATGCGTGAAGGCGTTCCTTCTATTATGAATCCCGATGACAAAGGGGGTCTTGAGTTGGCTTTACAGCTTAAGGACAAGTTTGGCGCTGAGGTAACTGTAATCACAATGGGGCCTCCCCAGGCTGATCTTATGCTCCGTGAAGCTTTTGCAATGGGAGCGGACAGAGCCATTCTTCTTACTGACCGTAAGTTTGCAGGTGCAGATACACTTGCAACTTCTTATGCTCTTGCCGGTGCGGCCAGGACTCTTGAATGGGATCTTATAATCACAGGTCGTCAAGCTATTGACGGTGATACCGCTCAGGTAGGCCCTGAAATGGCGGAGCACCTTGGCCTTCCTCAGGTTTCCTATGTTGCAGGTCTTGAGTATGATGGCAAATCTTTCACTGTAAAGAAACAGACTGAAGATGGATATCAGATCTTACAGTTCGAGGGCAAAGGTCTTCTCACGGTTCTCGCTTCAGCTTTCAAATCACGTTATATGACTGTCGGCGGTATCGTGGATGCTTACGACAAGGAAGTTGAAATCTGGCCTGCTGACAAGATTGACTATGATGAGTCCCGACTCGGTCTTAAAGGCTCTCCGACAAAGGTTGTCAAATCATTTGCGAAGGAGCTGAAGCAACCCGGTGTCATACATGAAGTGGATGCCGAGGCGGCAGTAGAGCTGATTATAAATAAACTTAAGGAGAAACATATCATCTAACCCGTTAAATTTGACTGAATATGGATAATACACAATATAAAAATGTTTTTGTCTTTGCAGAGCAAAGAGACGGAGTAGTACAATCTGTTGCTCTTGAACTTATCGGCAAGGCCCGTGACCTTGCAGCCGATCTCGATGAGCAAGTATTTGCCGTGCTTCTTGGCAAAGGTATTGCCGATTCCGCAAAGACTCTTATAGAATACGGAGCCGATAAGGTGATTGTTGTTGATAACGACAATCTAAAGGATTATATAACCGAACAATATACACAGGCAATGTATCAAGTGGCTGTGGAGTATAAGCCCTCAATAATATTGTTTGGTGCCACAACCATAGGTCGTGACCTGGCTCCCCGCATTGCTGCACGCCTTGGTACCGGTCTTACTGCAGACTGTACCAAACTTGAAATTTCAGAAGATACCAAGGAATTTCAGATGACGCGTCCGGCATTTGGAGGCAACCTTATGGCCACTATTATGTGTCCCAATCACAGACCCCAGATGTCAACGGTTCGTCCCGGTGTAATGCAGAAATGTTCCCCTGACGCTTCACGTAAGGGTGAAATAATCAATTTTGCACCTAAGTTTGATGCATCCAGGTTTGCAGTTAAACTCGTTGAAACCGTGAAAGAGGAGAAGGCCAGCGTGGATATCTCTGAAGCTAAAATCCTCGTTTCCGGCGGTAGGGGAGTGGGCTGTGTGGAAGGATTCGATAAGCTACGCGAATTGGCTAAGGTAGTCGGTGGAGAAGTTTCATCCTCACGTTCAATGGTTGATGCAGGTCACATGCCACACGATCGTCAGGTAGGCCAGACAGGTAAAACTGTCCGCCCCGATCTCTATTTTGCTCTCGGTATTTCGGGTGCCATACAGCACCTTGCAGGTATGGAGGAGTCGGAATGCATAATTGCAATTAACAAAGACAAATTTGCCCCCATTTTTGCTGTAGCGGATCTGGGTATCGTTTGCGACCTAAATGCTGTCGTACCGCTACTCACCGAACGCCTCAAAAAAGAGATGGCGAAATAATCCTTAGCGGATTCTAAGGTATATTATATTAGAAGAATAGAGCCCGGTGCAACACCAGGCTCTGTTTTTTTAACAATGTTAAAGTGCCCAAGCTCTGCGGGCATATTTATAGGACAGCAATCATCAGAAATATAACCGACTTGGTTCTCATGACTATTTCTTGATAAGAGTAGTGAGTATATAATTAGAATAGCCTATTTCAGGTATGCCATAGACCGGTTCGCAATAATCATACGTAACTCCTTCGAAATAGACCTTTTGACCTATACGAGGTGCTGCCCATTTTTTTGCAAAATCAGGAAAGTTGCAAATTCTGAAAACATTTACGAAGTTATCGACAGTACTAAATATCTGAGCTACATCTGTCTGATGATTGTAAGTTATTATATAACTCCCATCTTGCATTTGGGCTTGCAGTCTCCACGCTTCCTCCTCTGAGGCAACCATGTACAACACTGCTTCTTTTTTTGTAACATTGAAGTCGGATTTTTTTAATTTCGGACAATCGCACTCACCATAGGGCACGTTGCCCCTGCAGCATGATTCTTTCACACAACCCGCCCCACAAAGTAGAAATAGGGAAATGAGACCTAATATGATTATTCTCGCCTTCATAGTGCTATATTGTTGCTAATAAACCAAGTAACTATATATAAGATGCAAAAAACGGGCAAAACGTTGCATAGCTTAGAGTCTGAAATGAAAAAGCTATACCTTAAATAGCATTCCGCCGATGTTGTCACGGGAGGCTCCGGTGACGGAGGAGAGGCAGCTTGGTTGGTCTGCCATATATAATGCTCCTAAAAGAGCGAAAATAAGGGCTTCTTTGTATTCGATGATGATTGGGTCGGGAATTACTATTTCGCAGC
>JAAZMM010000039.1 GCA_012798805.1 Bacteroidales bacterium | reverse complement strand
ATAAAACAAATAAGCCGGGAAATGGGTATTACTGCCAAAAAGGTAACTCCCGAAGCCTATGAGGAACTTGCAAAGCTCCCATGGAGAGGCAATATACGTGAACTTCGCAATGTCACCGAACGCCTGATGATCCTGTGTGGCCCCAAAATCACCAAAGAAGATGTAATAGCATACGCTACTCCGGCGATCTAACATATAAATCAAAATGAATCTGGTAGCAATAGTAGGAAGACCGAATGTAGGGAAATCCACCCTGTTCAATCGTCTCGTGGGTATGAGGCAGGCCATAGTTGATGAGACTGCCGGTGTGACGCGTGACAGGCATTATGGCACCTGTGAGTGGTGCGGCAACGAATTTTCAGTGGTGGACACCGGAGGATTTACATCCAAATCCGATGACATATTTGAAGACGAGATCCGTAAACAGGTGATGATAGCAATAGAAGAGTGCGACCTCGTGCTTTTTGTAGTGGAGGTTGGTACCGGCATCACCGACTTTGATTCCGAGATCGCAAGCCTGCTGCGCAGAGCTGACAAACCGGTCGTACTTGCAGTCAATAAAGTTGACACCGGTGATAAAATGTATGGCGCATACGAATTTCACGCCCTCGGATTGGGTGATCCCTGGTGTATCTCCTCTGCAAATGGGAGTGGCACCGGTGACCTTCTGGATAGGATTGTCGAATTGCTTCCGAAGGAAAACATCGTTCAGGATGATCCCTACGCTAATGTGCCTCGCATAGCTATCGTAGGCAAACCCAATGTGGGGAAATCTTCACTGGTCAATGCCTTTCTGGGCGAAGAGCGCAATATAGTAACTCCTATTCCCGGCACCACACGTGACTCTATTTCCACCTATTACAATAAATTCGGACATGAATTCATGCTCATCGATACGGCAGGTCTGCGTAAGAAAACCCGTGTCAAAGAGGATTTGGAATTCTATTCCGTAATGCGCTCCATCAGAGCCATAGAAAATTCAGACGTATGTGTGCTGATGATTGATGCCTCAACAGGCATTGAATCACAGGACATGGCCATTTTCAACCTTATTGCCCGCAACAAGAAAGGGTGTGTGATAGTTGTAAACAAATGGGACACGGTTGAAAAGGAAAACAATACGATGAAAGAATTTACCGAAGTGATAAAAAAGCGTATTGAGCCATTCAGCGATGTCCCGATTATATTCACATCTGTAATAAATAAGCAGAGAATCCTCGACGTACTTGATGCTGCGGCCACGGTTTACACCAATTATTCGAGAAGAATCTCCACATCCGAACTCAATGAAGTGATGCTTCCGGAGATTGAGAACTATCCTCCTCCCGCCTGGAAGGGTAAATATATCAGGATCAAATATGTGACCCAGTTGCCTACGAAGTCTCCCTCATTTGCTTTTTTCTGCAATCTTCCTCAATATGTAAGAGAGCCTTACAAGAGATTTCTCGAAAATAAACTCAGGAAGCATTTCGATTTCAGCGGCTGTACTATTCAGATTTACCTTAGAAAGAAATAGACCTTTTTGCCGGAAGCAAGATTGTAAAACAAGCTCCTCCCAGAGATGATCTGGAATAGGATATGGTTCCCTGCGACTGTTCTATGATATTGCGGCAAATTGCGAGTCCAAGACCTGTACCACCACTTTTGGCAGTAAAATTGGGATGGAAAAGTCTCTCCATATGCTCTTCGGCAACACCGGGACCGTCATCTTCGAAATCCAATTTATAAAAGAGTCCTTCCTCACGCTTCACAGCATCGATCGTAATGAGAATATGTCCGCCCCCACGTGCATTCTGTATCGATTCAATAGCATTTTGAATAATATTTACAAAGACACGGGAGAGTTGTTGTTTCCTGGTCGAAACCACAGGATCGGCAACATTGTTGCGGATATCTATTATTATGTCCTCGTTGGTATCAAAGAAAAACACCTGCTCTGAGATGGAGTCATTTAGATTGACATCCACCACCTCTTCGTTGTAGAATCTTGAGAACGAAGAAAATGCATTTGCCACTTCCGTAAGGTTCGCTATCT
>JAAZMM010000007.1 GCA_012798805.1 Bacteroidales bacterium | reverse complement strand
TTCCCCGCATAAGCACTTATGATCATTGGGCCATCGAATGGGGTTACAGGAGATTTTACGAGTATGATGATCCTAAGGAAGAGCTCCCTATGCTTAATAAATGGATTATTGAAAAGACGGCGGATCCCCTCTACTTTTTTGGCACCGAATCGAGTCCCAACGATCCCCGTTACCAGAGCGAGGATTTGGGTAACAATCAGATGGAGACCTGCGAACTAGGCATCCGCAATCTCAAATACATAATGGACAACCTTATCGAATGGACTTCGGAGCCCAATAAAGGTTATGATGCCCTCCGCAATATGCACAATCAGGTCTTCTCACAATATCGTCGCTACATCGGACATGTAAGCAAATGGGTTGGTGGAGTATATGAGAATCCCAAGCGAGTGGAGATGGAGGGTAATGTCTATACTCCGGTGGAAAAATCGAAACAGAAAGAGGCGATGGCCTTCCTTAATAAATATGTTTTTACTCCCCAGGAGTGGCTTGTGCCTGCGGATATTATCAATAAAGTAGTTAATAAGTCCGAAATCATCATTGATAATAGTTACAAGGCTGTTTTTGGAAACTTGTTGAGTAAGAGGGTGTTGCTCAATCTTTACGAAGCAGAGCTTCAGTATGGCAACAAGGCCTATACTATCACAGACCTCTTTGCGGACCTCAATAAATATATGTGGGATAGCCCCATGCCTAGAAATGCGGCCGCAAGAGCATACAAACGCATTGGGCAGAAGGCTTATGTGGCAGCACTTTGTGGCCTCTTTACAGGAGAAAATGCCATCAGATCAGCAGACACTACAAAGGATAACACCGATATCAATTCAATGGTTTATTACCAGTTGAACACTCTAAAGTATAAACTTTCAGTCAAAAAAGCGACCGATGTTCTTGAGAGTGCTCATAATGACTACCTTGTAAGGATCATCAATAAGGCCTTCAATCAGGTGTTTGATCCGCAGGTAGTTAAAACAAAGGAGTAAAAGATTATGAAGAAAGTTTCTGTTATTTTATTAATCGCATTGTGCCTCCCTTTCGTGTCGGGTTGTTGGCATGAGTATCGTGAGGATGAGATTGAGCACATATACAAAGTGGATAGTCTGACTTTCAAAGGTAATAATATCATAGTGCCTCATGTTACCAGGAATCCGGCATTTGATGCGGAGAGCAGGGATTTTTATATTGCGGCCGATACCAGTCTGGTCTTAAAGGGTTATCGCCATAAAGCAGATTGGTGGATTACTTATAGTGCAATAGATTGGAGAATAACAAAAATAGATATAACTGCATTGGTGGATTATGATGAAGCCCATCTTGCCGGAGAGTCTTTAAATGATTTATTTAGCATCACCTATACCCCGAGATTTCTTGGAACGATTACGATACCCGTATCGGAGATTGGTTATGGTGATATCATGCTCGGCTATTATGTGCCGGGAGTTTCGGATGATCCTTGTCTCAGATTAAATCTTGTTGAGGGTGCCAAAGCACCATCAAAGTTCGAGGTTCGCATCGAAGATGCATTCGGAAGAAGTTTTGTGTTGAGGTAACTGCACCTAGCATCTAGCACCCTGCACCGCACACCTCGCACCTCGCACCTCGCACCCCGTAACAGAACAAGTGGCGCCCGATGGGGTGCCACTTGTTCTTCAAGTCGGGAAGAGGTGACTCGAACACCCGACCTCTGCGTCCCGAACGCAGCGCGCTGCCAACTGCGCCACTTCCCGAATAATGGTTTGCAAAGATAAGGCAATTTTTTGCAAACTAAAAAATATTAGTTACCTTTGCAAACTCGAAAAACGAGAAACCATTTTTTTTAACAATTAATTTTTTGCGTTTATGTCAGATTATTTATCAGCCGACAAAAAGCAAGAGATCTTCAGCAAATACGGGAAGTCTAATATTGACACCGGCTCACCTGAGAGTCAAGTTGCTTTGTTTTCCTACCGTATCGCTCACCTTACCGAACATCTGAAGAGAAACCGCAAGGATCACAACACCCAGCGCTCACTCCTCAGACTCGTAGGTAAGAGACGTCAGTTACTCGATTACCTTAAGGATACTGACATTGAGAGATACCGTGAAATTTTGAAGGCCCTCAACCTTCGTAGATAATACAAATAGGAAAAAATGGAGACCGCCGTTTTTGAAGCGGTCTCTTTTTTTTAGGTAAAACGAACTTTTTTTAGCGGAAACAATATAATTTTTTAGCGGAAACAATGAATGTAATTAAGAAAACCATCCAATTGTCCGATGGACGGACAATAGAAATCGAAACCGGAAAATTGGCTAAGCAGGCCGACGGTTCAGTAGTAGTAAAAATGGGCAAGACCATGTTGTTGGCTGCCGTTACTTGTGCGAAAGAGGCCAAAGAAGATGTTGACTTCATGCCTCTTCAAGTTGAATATAAAGAAAAATATGCCGCAGCGGGACGTTATCCGGGTGGTTTTATGAAAAGAGAGGGCAGACCCTCGGATTATGAGATCCTTGTGTCACGTCTTATCGACAGGGCACTTCGTCCTCTTTTCCCTGATGATTTTCACGCAGAAGTCTTTGTGACGGTCAATCTTATTTCAGCTGACGGCGTGGATATGCCCGATGCACTTGCGGGACTTGCAGCTTCATCAGCTCTTGCAGTAAGTGATATACCCTTCAATGGGCCAATTTCAGAGGTGCGTGTGGCACGTATTGACGGTGAATTCTGTATCAACCCCACTTTTGAACAGTTGGAAAAGGCCGATATGGATATAATGGTAGCTGCAACTTATGAAAATATAATGATGGTGGAAGGTGAGATGAAGGAGGTAAGTGAGGCCGATATGCTCGAAGCCATAAAATTTGCACATACGGAGATCAAAAAGCACTGCCTTGTGCAGAAAGAGCTCGAAAAAGAGGTGGGAAAAGAGATTAAACGCGAATATTGCCATGAGACGGACGATGAGCAAATTAAGAAGGCGGCCTGGGAATATTGTTATGATAAATGTTACGCAATCGCAAAGGGCGGTAGCGACAAACATACCCGTACCGACCAATTTGACGCTCTTCATCAAGAGTTTCTCGAGACCATTCCTGAAGAGGAAAGAGAGGAGAAAGCCATTATGGTTGCAAGGTATTTCAATGCAATCGAGAAGGAGGCTATGCGTCGTATGATCCTCGATGAGGGTATCCGTCTTGACGGTCGCACGAGTACTGATATTCGTCCCATTTGGTGCGAGGTGGACTATCTCCCCGGCGCGCATGGTTCGGCTATTTTCACCAGAGGTGAGACTCAATCGCTTACTACGGTGACTCTTGGTACCAAAGATGATATGAAGGAGAGAGATGAGGTACTTACGCGGGGTATCGACCAGTTTGTGCTCCACTACAACTTCCCTCCTTTCTCTACCGGAGAAGCAAGGCCGTCCCGCGGTGTTAGCCGTAGGGAGGTGGGTCACGGAAATCTTGCCTATAGGGCACTTAAAGAGGTTGTGCCGGTAGGGGAAGAGAATCCCTACGCAGTACGCATAGTGTCCGATATTCTCGAATCCAATGGCTCCTCTTCAATGGCCACCGTTTGTGCGGGTTCTCTCGCGCTTATGGATTGCGGTGTAAAGATCTCCAAGCCGGTTTCAGGTATTGCAATGGGACTTATTTCAGACACCGAATCAGGGAAATATGCTATACTTTCCGATATTCTCGGTGATGAGGATCACCTCGGAGATATGGACTTCAAGGTGGCCGGCACCAAGGATGGTATCACAGCCACCCAAATGGATATCAAGGTAGATGGTCTTTCATACGAGGTGCATGAAAAAGCACTCGAGCAGGCACGCCAGGGACGCACCCATATTTTGAATGAAATGCTCAAGACTATCTCCGAACCCCGCGCAGAGTACAAACCCCATGTACCACGCATTATTCAGATTATTGTTCCCGGTGAGTTTATCGGCGCAATTATCGGTAAGGGAGGTGAGGTTATTCAGGATATCCAGAAGCAGACCGATACCAGTATTACCATAACCGAGTCCAAGGATGATAAGGGTGAAGCTATAGGTATGGTTGATATTTTCGGAGTTGACAAGGCGAAGATGGATGCTGCTTTAGCACGTATAAAGGCTATCATTGCCGTCCCCGAAGTTGGTGAGATATACACAGGAACGGTAGTTTCCATCGTAGAATTCGGCGCATTTGTGGAAATTCTTCCCGGCAAAGATGGTCTGTTACATATTTCTGAAATGGAATGGGGTAAGACGGATAAGGTGGAGGATCTCTTCCAGGTTGGAGATGAGGTTGAGGTTAAACTGATTGAGATAGATCCCAAGACCAATAAACTTCGTCTTTCACGCAGAGCCCTTTTGGAAAAGCCTGAGGGTTATGTAGAACCGGTGCGCAGACCTCGTCCTTCAGGCCCTCGCAATCAAGGCGGTGGCGGAGGGCGCAAAGGCGGATTCCGTAAAGATTTCAACAAAGACAGAAAATAGTAAAAAACGGCCCTGAGAGGCCGTTGTTTAGTTTTTAAAAACTACGCACTACACACTACTCACTACAGACTTTTTCCCTATCTTTGTATGCTGGAAGCTTATGGGACGGTTCATGCTAATATTATTTTGTTATGACGAATTTGTTTGGTACGGCTGCAGATGACAGGGGTGAGTTGAATTACTTTTCCTATGAGGTCAGAGGCGGGATGAGTCCCTTTTCCGGTTTTTCATACCAGGTTTCTCATATGGATGATGGTAGGATAGAAATTCTTATAAATGAAAATCTTCCCGACCGGAAACGGATTATAACTTCCGATCCTGCTGTGTTTACTGAACTTCAGGCCATTATAGATGAGCACAATATGACCTCTTATAAGGGGAATTATGAGCGAAGTTTTCAGACTTTGGATGCCGGTTCATGGCATTTTGATCTCAAATATGAATATGGGTTTTCTGTTAGTGCGACTGGTATCACAAGATATCCACGTGGCGGTGTTGAGGCTTTCAGCGCTCTCAAAGAGTACTTTGCAAAATGGGAGAAGCTGCCAGGCGAGGTTGATAATGGTATTACCTTCGACAATGGTTGTAGTACCGGGGAGGAAGATTTTATATCCGATACCGGTAAAATGACAAAGTTCAGGTTCCATTGGTTACCTGATGATATCAATAATATTTGCTACTCTGTTGATGCCACTACGGAACCCCCTACCATATACTTCAGACAGGGCAACAGGGATGGAGATTCTTATGCTTTCGGAGTTGAAGATCTAGCCCGGCTTAGAAAACTTGTCGATTCAATGGAGGTGGACAACACTTACGAGGATCTTACTTCGAAAGAGGGTACAGGCAACTGGTACCTCACTGTCAATTATGATTCGGGAGATATTCTCGGTATCAATGGCAGGATCAGCACTCCCCGTACTGAAGAGGAGATGAAGATTTGTGATCCGATTCATGAATTTTTCAAACCGATAATAGCCAAATTTGAGACTATGGTGGAGGAGACTCAGGCAGAGGAGGCTTCGCAAAGTATTGAACAGAATGATTCCGGCCGAAAAGAAGAGCAGAGCGAGAAGTCAATCACACGCAAATGGTGGCAATTCTGGAAATAATTTTGTGAACCCGAATTAGGATTATCTAAACAACTTATTTCGGCAAATATCGAGAAACGAAACAAAGGGGCTGACAATGGTCAACCCCTTTGTTTTAAGCCTCTTTTAAGGCCATCCCTTGTTGGAAAGACTATTTTGCAAGAGCTGACAGCTCCTCACAGAGACCGTCAAGACCCTTTATAAGGTCGTGACCAACTGCTTTGTAATGTGCCTTTATTGCTTTTTTGCTGCTCTTATCGGGGTGATTTACCCTATAAAAGAGCTCATCAGCAAGATCGCTTGCCTTGTTTATTATATTTTCTACACCCTTAATATCCTTATCAGGATGCAGCATTGCAAAAAGCAGACAATCTTCTACAAAATCTCCAATGAGAAACTTGATGTCTTTCTTTATTACTCTAAGATTCATATCGTATTCTATTTAAATTCGGCCGCAAAGGTAATATTAATAATGTTGTTTACAAAGATATGATGCCGGGCTTCTTGGTAAGACCGAGGCCGGGTTTGTCCTCAAGGGTGATACGTCCGTCCACCAGCTTCATACCGTCGAAGCAATCATTTGCTATCAGATAGTTGCCGTCAAGGTCTGCCCATTCCACTTTTGGTGAGATTTGGGCTGCCGCCGAAATGGCAACGGAGGTCTCAGTCATACAGCCTACCATAATTCTCATATGGAGGGCATTTGCCAATGAGATCATTTCGCGTGCTTCGCGCATACCGGTACACTTCATCAGTTTAATGTTTATGCCATGATATACGCCCTTCAGGTTGGGGATGTCGGTCAAACGCTGACAGGCCTCGTCAGCAATGATAGGCAGAGGGCTACGCTCGGTCAACCAGGCAGTCTCTTCAACCATTAGTTTTGGCATAGGCTGTTCGATCATGTTTACATTTCTCTCTGCAAGCCAGTTAACCATATCAAGTGCATAATGTTTGTCCCTCCAGCCCTGATTGGCATCAATGCAGATGACCGTGTCAGTCTTGGCACGGATGAGATTGATCATTCTCTTGTCCTCTTTTTCCGTCATGCCGAGTTTAACTTTGAGTATTTTCGTCCAGGAAGCTTCCTCTATTTTTTCATTGACGACGTCGTCACTGGCATCATAACCAATGGTATAGCAGGTGTGGGGAGCGTCATCGGGGTTGAATCCCCAGATTTTCCACCATGGCTGCCCAATAATATTGCCTACAAGGTCGTGCAGGGCAATATCCACTGCGGCTTTGGCTGCAGTGTTGTTAGTGGTCAGTTTGTCCACCTCCATCATTATATCTTCGATGCGGAAAGGATTGTCAAACT
>JAAZMM010000038.1 GCA_012798805.1 Bacteroidales bacterium | reverse complement strand
TTCGCGCTGTTCCGGGGCCGATGCCGCTAACTGAGATCAGAAGGCGGAACATTATGCGCTCCTCCTTGTCAAAAAAGCCGAAAAGGAGCTCTTCATCTTCACGAAGATGCTGGTGTAGATAGAGTTTAACATTCTCCTTGCCGCCTTTTTGGAGACTGGAGTAGGTGGTAAGCGAAATCAGTATGTGGTAACCGATACCCCCTGTTTCAAGAGTTACATCTGCGGGATTGAGCTCTACAAGCGTGCCTCTTATATAGTCGTACATTCTCTTTTTGTTTAATTTTCATGTAAAAATATGCTTTTTAGGTCAAAAACCAAAGTTTGTTTAGTACTTTTGCAAGTTATGGATATTATAAATCAGATACGCGAACAATTTCCGGCGCTGCACCAGCAGGTCTGGGGCAAGCCGTTGATATATCTGGACAATGCCGCTACTGCACAGAAGCACCGTAAGGTACTCGAGTTGCAGCAGCGTATGAGTTCGTACACCAATGCAAATATCCATCGTGCTCTACACAAGCTGAGCGCAGATGCCACGGAACTTTACGAAGAGGGCCGTGAGGCGGCACGCAGCTTTTTGGGGGCGGAGAGCAGGGAGGAGATAATCTTCACTTCCGGAGCCACTGCTGCTCTCAATCTTATAGCATCTTCGCTCGTTCGCAGCCATCTGAACCCCGGTGATAAAGTGCTCATTTGCGAGGCTGAGCACCACTCCAATATTGTCCCCTGGCAGCTCGCTTGTGAGGCTTCGGGGACATCGATTGAGGTCCTTCCGGTGGAGGAGAGCGGCGAGATCTCTTTGAAGCGCTTGAAAGCGTTGCTTGAGGCGGATGATCGTATCCGGATTCTTACCGTAAATCACATTTCCAACGTACTGGGCATCATCAATCCTGTAGCTGAAATTGTGCGTATAGCTCATTCCAAAGGGGTTTTAGTGGTGATAGATGGAGCTCAGGGGGTGGTGCACGACAGAGTCTCGGTCCGTGAACTGGATTGCGATTTTTATGTCTTCTCCGGACATAAGATATATGCTCCTACAGGTATCGGGGTGCTATATGGAAGGCGCTCGATCCTCGAGAGTATGCCTCCCTATATGGGTGGGGGTGATATGGTGGATAGAGTGAGTTTCAGTCGTACCACTTATGCTCCGCTGCCGCTGAAATTCGAAGCCGGTACTCCAAATTTTGTGGCTGCCGCTTCTCTTAAACCTGCGCTGGAATTTGCTGCTTCAGTAAGGGATGACGTGCGGGTACAGGAGTACGAGAAAGGCATTGTAACCAATATGTTACAGGAACTTCAGCAGATAGAGGGACTCAAAATATGTGGCTTGCCGAAGGATCTTTCCCTTAAAGTGCCCATTTTTTCTATTGATATCGAAGGGATTCATCCCTCGGATGTTGCACAAATGCTCGACAAGATGGGTATTGCCGTGCGTTCCGGTTTAATGTGTGCAGAGCCGCTGGTCAATCTCTATTCGGATCGCGGTTTGCTTAGGGTTTCTTTTGCGCCGTACAATACTTTAGCCGAGGCTGAAACCTTTATAAGCAAGTTGAAACTTGTAATAAATATGTTAAAATGATTGATGCTGAGAATATTAGAAATATTAGAGACATTGAGGAGGAGATTATTTCCGAATTTGCAATGTATGACGAATGGCTCGATAAATATGAGTATCTTATCGAGCTTGGTAAGGAGCTGGACAACATTGATGATAGCGACAAAACGGAAGAAAACCTCATTAAGGGCTGTCAGTCGCGTGTCTGGCTCGTTTGCCGTAGCAGCGGAGGTCGCCTCTGGTTTGGCGCCGACAGCGATGCAGTAATCACAAAAGGCATAATTTCTCTGTTGGTAAAGGTTTACAATGGTCAGAAATATGATGATATCATAGCCTCGGATTTCTCATTTATTAAAAAAATAGGACTCAAGGAAAACCTTTCCCCTACGCGGGCTAACGGCCTTTTGTCAATGATAAAACAGATTAAAGCCTATGCGTTGGCATATAAAAATAAGGAGATGGAGCAATGATAGAGCCAAAAAGTGATATAGAGAAAGATATACTCCTCGCTTTGCAGCAGGTATTCGATCCCGAAATACCGGTTAATATCTATGAGCTTGGTTTGATTTACGGGCTTGAGGTGGATAAGGCCAACAATGTACTCGTGACGATGACTCTTACTTCACCAAATTGTCCTGCGGCGGATCAGCTTGTAGAGGATGTCAAAAGCGCTGTTGAAGATGTACCCAAGGTGGCCGATGTGGATATAAAAATAGTTTTCGAGCCGGAATGGAGTATGAAAATGATGAGTGAGGCGGCTCTGCTGGAGCTGGGAATGTTGTGATTTTCTTACTTTTGGGGAGCAACCTGGGTGATCGGGCTGCAAACCTTGCAGGTGCGCGGGAGAGATTGTATGAGAGGCTGGTATTTGAGTACTTTGAGTATGACGAGTCGCCGAAAGTTTATTTTTCACCGGAGGTGAAGAGTGAGGCAGTAGGATTTGAAGGCCCTTTTTTTCTCAATCAGATTGTGGTGTTTGAGGAGTTGAGGATTAGTCCGCTTGAGTTGCTGGATGTTTGCCAGGAGATAGAGGTTGAAATGGGGCGCGAGGCGCATCAGGCGGAATATGATGATGAGGATAGGAGGATTTATAAAGATAGGATTATTGATATCGACATTCTCGCTTTTGATGAGATTGAGAGTGATACAAAGAGGCTGACGCTGCCTCATCCGCAGGTGTGGAGCAGACCTTTTGTGATGGAGATAGCGGCATTGCTGCCGGAAGAAATTTTTAAACATTTTCAAACGATTGTAAACAACTAGAAACGATTATATGACACAAGAAGAACTTTTCAAGACCCTGACGGCACATGCCAAGGAGTATGGATTTATTTTCCAGTCAAGCGAAATTTATGATGGTCTGGGTGCCGTATATGATTATGGGCAGATGGGAGTTGAATTGAAAAACAACATCAAGAAATATTGGTGGGAGGCAATGGTCCACCTCAACGAAAATATTGTAGGTATTGACTCGGCTATTTTCATGCACCCTAAGATTTGGGAAGCTTCAGGCCATTTGAGCGCATTCAACGATCCTCTGATTGACAACAGGGATTCCAAAAAGCGCTATCGTGCCGATGTCCTGATTGAGGATTATTTGGCGAAGCTCGAGGAGAGGATGAATAAAGAGGTAGAGAAGGGGCGTCGCAGATTTGGCGAAGCTTTTGACGAAGAACAGTTCAGGACTACCAATCCCAATGTGCTCCGCAACAAGGCTAAATGGGATGAGGTAAATGCCAGGATGGTCGAGGCGCTTAAGGCCGATAATCTTGCTGAACTTAAACAGATTATCCTCGATTGTGAGATTGCCTGCCCCATTTCGGGCACCAGAAACTGGACGGATGTGCGCCAATTCAACCTTATGTTCAGCACTCAACTGGGTACCATTTCCGAAGAGGCGAGCACCATTTATTTGCGTCCGGAGACCGCGCAGGGCATCTTTGTAAATTTCCTCAATGTGCAGAAGACCGCCAGGATGAAGATTCCTTTCGGAATAGCACAGATAGGAAAAGCCTTCCGAAATGAGATAGTTGCAAGGCAGTTTATCTTCCGGATGAGGGAGTTTGAGCAGATGGAGATGCAGTTCTTCGTGCGCCCGGGCAGCGAACTTGAGTGGTTTGAAAAATGGAAAGAGGCTCGTCTGGCCTGGCATAAGGCCTTTGGACTTGGCGATGAAAAATATCGCTACCACGACCACGAGAAGCTTGCGCATTACGCCAATGCAGCTACCGATATCGAGTTTGAATTCCCCTTCGGGTTCAAGGAGCTGGAGGGCATTCACTCCCGTACCGATTTCGACCTTGCACAGCACCAGCAATTCTCCGGTCGCAAAATGCAATACTTTGATCCGGAGAGCGGCGAAAGCTATATTCCTTATGTGGTTGAGACCTCCATCGGACTCGACAGGACCTTCCTTGCCATCCTTTCGGCGGCATATTGCGAGGAGGAGCTTGAGAGTGGTGAAAAGAGGGTAGTGCTGCGGATTCCGCCGGCCATTGCTCCCGTTAAACTGGCCGTACTGCCTCTTGTTAGGAAGGATAACCTCCCCGAAAAGGCTCGCGAAATCATTAAGGAGCTCAAATACGATTTCAACTGTCAGTATGATGAAAAGGATAGCATCGGCAGACGTTATCGCCGTCAGGATGCCATTGGTACTCCTTTCTGCATCACAATCGATCACGATACTTTGGAGGACGATTGCGTTACCATCCGCTACCGCGACACAATGGAGCAGGAGAGGGTCCCCATCGCTTCGCTTCGCAGCATAATGGAGGAAAAAGTGAGTTTGCGAAGCTTGCTGGAAAAACTTTAAATGGAGCATTCAGACAAAAGGAGTGAGCAATCGCTCCTTTTTCGTTTTAAAGAGTTATATTGTAGAGGAACTTTCAAGTTTGGCAAACTATCAGGATCGAGAAGATTACATAAGTGGAAGTATTTCGTGAGTCAGTGCGTATATATTATTGGATTGAAGTCATTATATTTAAAAATCTTAGTATAATTCATGAGAATAAAGATATTTCTGTTTGCGATGATCTCCATCTTGCTTTTTGGGGCCGGATGTAATGAGAAAGAGGAGTTTGTGCTGAAAAACAGGCATAGAGAGAAATATTTGGTGGAGAAAATCACAAAGTATGAGAGCTCTGCTACCCATAGAGCAATTGACAGGACTGCTGAGTTTTTTTATGATGGCAACAATAAGTTGACAAAACGTGTTACTACCGGTAAACTAATCGAAAACGGCCAGGTACGTCCTTTAAATTATGTGGATGAATTTGAATATAACACCAAGGGCCTGGTCTCAAAAATCCGGGTTCACGATCTCACTCACAGCATGTCATATCACGATATTAAATTATCCTATGATTCGAAGGGAAATCTCATCAAACAGGAGATGTGGCGAGATGATTACCGGCTCTATTCCAGAAAATTTCATTATGACAATGGTAGGATGGTGAGCATTTACGATGATAAAAGTGAACCTTTTGAAATCAATACGATTGTATATGACAAATTAGGAAATGCTGTAAAAAGCATCCATGTAGTTCCAAAACAAACAGATTTTGGAGAGCCGATAGAGGGAGAATTTGAGGAGGTTGAATACCGGTATGAGTATGATGGAGGCATAAGACCCAATTTTGGAATAGACTATCTGTTTGTCTATGAGCCTTTGATAGGAATGGGGACGACAACCGGTTTTGCGAGGGGACTTTCTCAAAACAATCTGACAAAATATCTAAATGATGGCGGCACCTGGACCTTTACTTATGATGAAAAGGGGCTGCCAATATCGTATGAAGTGAAATGGGGAAGCGGAGCAACCCTCTATCCGATGATTTATGAAATTACCTACAAACAGGTTGAGTAGAAAGATATTTCAGTTGTTAAGGAATACTTAATAACTGATATTGATAGGAAAAAACAGCACTGGGCGTATGCCTGGTGCTGTTTTCTTATTGTGCGGTGAGAGGGGGATTCGAACCCCCGATACGGTCACCCGTACGTCAGTTTAGCAAACTGATGGTTTCAGCCACTCACCCACCTCACCGTTGGGAGTGCAAAGTTATGCAATTTTGATCTTTTTGCAAAATATTTTAACAAGTAGAAAAAAAAGGCTATATTTGTCGCCCCGTTAAGGGATGATTTCGGGATGTGGCGCAGTTGGTAGCGCACTTGGTTTGGGACCAAGGGGTCCTCCGTTCGAGTCGGAGTATCCCGACAAAAGGAGCGAGCAATCGCTCCTTTTTCATTATGAAGAGTTATATTTGCAGGGGAACTTCCGGTTTTGCAACCAATTGGGATTAAGAAGATTAATCTCATTACATGCAACGTTTAGCCTGATTTTTGCATCTATATGGTATAGGATGTCTTGTCGCGATAAGATGTCTGGTTGTACGATTTTTAATCAGTGATGGAAGTATTTCATTAGTCAGTGCGTATATATATTAGACAGAAGTTATTATATTTAAAAATCTCAGTATCCTATAAGCCATGAAAACGAATAAAATTTTAATGACACTGCTTGCATTGTTCCTTCTGATGGGAGGGGCAGGCTGTAATAGAGAAAACCCCACAGGAGAGATTCAGATTAAGGATTTTTCATTTTTGGGATGTAAAGAAGAGACAACCGGCTTTACGAAGTCAGCGGAAAGCCCGGAATATATTGAATATGAGGCGTTGGCCGGCGGTTATCTTCATCTCAGACACGTCAATGCCGTATTCAACTGCTGTCCGGGCAGGATCAAAGCAGATGTTTCTGTAGAAGGCAACACTATTTCCATTGTTGAAAGTGAGACGGATCCCCAGTGTAAATGTATTTGTGATTATGATTTAGCCTTTAATCTGGGTCCGCTCTCCAATAACAAAGATTATACTTTGATTTTCAGCAGATATAAGCGTGAGCTCGTAAGGTTTACCATTAAGTACAGTCCCTCTTTGGAAGGCAAGGTTGATATTAAAAGATTTAAATAATTATGAGAACTAAGGTCTTTATATTTGCAATGATTGCTACCCTGCTTTTTGGAGCGGGATGTGATAAGGCACAACAGGCCAAAACATCTATTTTAGGAAAATGGCAAATTGAGGCAACCGGAGAGAGCGAAGAGGATATGATGCCTTATGATCCTTATAAGATCAATCAGGATTATTTTGAGTTTCGGCAGGACAATACGGTTTGGCACTATTGCGCAACTTGTGTGGGAGAAAAATACTTTCAGGTAGCTACATATAAGATAGACTCCAAACATTTCTCGTGGTACAACCCTGGTAGCGATGAGCCTGAAGTTTATAAATATGAGTTTTATGGCGATAAGCTAAAAATCACCAGCGTATCACCTCGTTATGCGGGAAATCTGACTATCTTAATATCCAACGTTGTCGTCTATAAACGAGTAAAATGAGAACAAAAAGTCTTTTAATGGTATTATTCGCTCTGTTCTTTCTGATAGGAGTAACGGGTTGCGACAAGGAGACCTCGAATGAAAGTCTTCGGGTCAAAGATGTTTCCTATTTCGGATGTAAAGAGACTAAAAGTCTCAGAGCAACATTTCACGGAGAAGAGTATATCGAATATAAAGCGGTAGCAGACGGTTATCTTAATATCAAACACGTCAATGTAAGATTTAACTGTTGTCTTGATAATATTACAGTTGATGTTTCCATGGAGGATAACATCATTACTGTGGATGAGAACGAAACAAATCCTATCTGTGATTGTATATGTGATTATGATTTGGAATATAGGTTAGGCCCCCTGACACCCAATAAAGAGTATATATTGATTTTCAGCAGCGGCTCTTATGTTTTTACCAAGTTAATTATCAAATATACTCCATCCCTGGAGGGTAAAATTGTTGTGCAATACTAAGAGGTTATGAGGACAAAGTCGGTTTTATTAAGTCTTATTTTCCTGTTTTTCCTGATGGGAATAACGGGGTGTGAAGAAAAGCACCTTGATACTACCGATGCAATCATCATTAAGGAATTGCCTAAAATGTATCTGCTGTATGGAAACATGAAACAGGGAGAAGGAAAGGTAGTACAATCGAATAAAGAGTTATTGGCTCTGTTTAGTCAAGCTGAGATAGATAAATATCCTGATTTAAAGAAGATTGATTTTGCCACACAAACTTTGCTGATAGGATGCGACGATTATCCTTGTCTGGCGCACCTTAATTATGATTTTTATAAAAATAAGAATAACGAATTTATTTTTTTCATAGAAATTGGGGGATGTGCAACACAACCCGATCCCCGTTTTTATTACGGGATAGTTGTTGAAAAATTGCCTAAAACAGCAAAAGTCATATTCAATGTCGTCAGACTTTAAATCAATTCTACTTCTAAGTCTCCTATTTACGATATTCTTTGTGTCAGGATGTGAAAAGAGGCATCAATATGAGATTTATGAAAACCATGATATAACCGCATGTGGGGTAAAAGATCCGCTACGAAATATAGAGTGGATTAAAAATCATCGTGCCGGGCATCCAAGACCCCACTATATGGTAGTCTCTTTATACGAGGATTTTGAGACCAAGGCTAATTTCATTGTAATTGATGAGGGGACACCATTTGTCCCCGATCGCTCTCCCTCAGCTATATTTGTGGAAACCGTTTACACCTGCGACGGGATTTTTATCTTTTCTCATGGGACTGAAGGCCCCTATCCCGAAGGCTGGGATGAATTTTTTGAAAAAGTCAACCTTGTCGGCACCATCTGGTCATGTAAAAGAGTTGACAAGAAATAAAATCATCTCAAGAGCCACATCAAAAACGCCTCAACCGTCACATTTGATTTAAAATTTCTTCATTATTGTGAACAGAGGCGAAACAATTTATCCTACAGACAACCTTCCGGAACAGGTAATTCTCTTTTTTTTGCTTTTAAAACCTATATTTGCAAAAGAACCTCTATATACTGCAAGCCATGTTTTTTAGTAAGAAATGTTTCCGTCGTTTCAGGTTGAGCCATATCGCCGCCTTCTTCTTTTTTGTTCTGTTTTTGACATTGCCAATCCGCTCGCTCTGCTGTACATCTGTGATAATAACGGGCAAAATCACTCCGGACGGTCGCCCAATGATGTGGAAAAACACCGATGCGCTCGTATTTGATCAGCGTCTTTCATTTATCAAAGGCGAGAAATATGACTGGATAGGTTTGGCGTTGGAAGATAATCCCGTTAATGCCTGGTTCGGAACCAATTCGGCCGGATTCTGCATAATGAATACCAAGTCCTACAATTTCGTGGACAACGAGGCCTGGGACATCAATAATGGATTCATAATGAAATTGGCGCTGGATAAATGTGCGTCCCTGGAGGAGTTTCTTCATCTGCTCGATACCATCGCCAAGCCGATACCGGTCTCTTCCAACTATGGAGTGATAGATACCCGGGGTAATGCCGTCTATGTGGAGACCTATCCGACCGGTTACCACGTAGTGGATGTCAATGATCCTGCCATTGCCCCTGAAGGTTTTCTCGTCTATACCAACTATTCAAGATATGGGAAGAAGGATGAAGGTATGGGCTATATCCGCTATTATGCGGCGGAGCATATTTTAATGGATGCGATTGCCAAAGGGGAGCAATTGACTCCTCATTTCATTTTTGAGAGGATGGCGCGCAGTTACTATCATCCTTTGCTCGGCTTGGATCTTAGGAAGATGGCAGATGAGGGATATGATCCGCTGAATGGATTCTTTCCCGATTGCGACTTTATCCCGCGCAGAATAAGTGTCGTTACTTCTGTTATTCAGGCTGTGCGGCCGGGTGAAAATCCACAGTTGACTACACTTTGGACCGCTTTGGGTTATCCTCCCTGTTCGATTGCGGTTCCGGCCTGGGTTAGCTGCGGCAAAGAGGGATTGCCTGTTGTTATAAGGCAGCTCGAGGGAGATGAGAAACATGATTCTCCTATCTGTATCAAAGCAAGTGCTTTGAAATTGGATATATTTCCCATCACACGAGGTAATGGGAAGAATTATTTTCGTTTCAGCGCTCTCTACAACAGCAGAGGAACGGGTATTATTCAGCGTCTGGCCCCGATAGAGGCCCATATAAGGGATATTACGCTCCCTTTGCTTGAAAAGTGGAGAAGTGAAGGGCATATATCGGATCCGGAGCGAGATGCTCTGTGTCGGGAAATTGATGCTTTCCTTACGGAAAACTTTATCAATAAAGAGTTTACTCTGGATAAATAGCTTTTTTGAAAATACCTCTAAAAACAGTAATAAAAACAGATACGCTAGACTTTATTCAAATATTTTTAATATACTTACGGGGTAAAAGTACGGATATCCGTAAAAATTACCTTTAGATTAAGATAAATAAGGCCCTCGCTGTGATCAGTTTCACAGCGAGGGCCTATTCTTCAGGCTGATTTTCAAAGCTTATTTTGTGCTTTTGGAGATGCTTTCGCGCATATCGGTGTCGGCCTGGATATTTCTGAATTTATAGTAATCCATAATGCCGAGGTTGCCGCTGCGGAATGCTTCTGCTATTGCAAGAGGAACCTGTGCCTCAGCCTCGATAACTTTTGCACGTGCTTCCTGTGCTTTTGCCTTCATTTCCTGCTCCACGGCTACAGCCATTGCGCGTTTCTCTTCGGCGCGGGCCTGAGCGATATTCTTGTCGGCATTTGCCTGGTCAATCTTCAATACGGCTCCGATATTCTTTCCGATATCGATATCGGCTATATCGATAGAGAGGATTTCAAACGCAGTACCGGCATCCAGACCCTTGTTGAGTACCACTTTGGAGATGGAGTCGGGATTCTCAAGTACCTCTTTGTGAGATTCGGACGAACCGATACTCGATACAATACCCTCACCTACACGTGCGAGCACGGTCTCTTCTCCTGCACCTCCCACCAACTGTTTAATGTTGGCACGCACAGTCACACGAGCCTTTACAATAAGCTGGATACCATCTTTGGCAACCGCCGTAACGGGAGGAGTATTGATTACTTTGGGATTAACCGACATTTGTACCGCCTCAAAAACGTCACGACCCGCCAGGTCAATGGCTGCTGCCATTTTGAAGTTGAGGGCGATATTGGCCTTATCGGCGGAAATCAATGCATTAACCACCTTCGGCACATTACCTTTGGCCAGATAGTGAGCCTCAAGTTCATTGGCATTGAGCGTAAGGCCCGCTTTTGTACCGGTAATCATCGCCATGACTATAGTCCCGGGAGGAACTTTTCTCCAACGCATGAGAATAAGTTGAAGGAGGGAGATTCTGACACCTGAAATAAGTGCCTGGAACCACATTGTGATGGGGAAAAACCACAACAGGACGATGAGTCCGACTATGCCGATCCCTATCCAAATAAAAACGGATGTTACTCCACTCATTAAAACTGATATAATTCCACTCATAAAGGATTGATTTTAGATTATTATTTTTTTAGTTTCACAAATATTTTTTCATCTTCAATGGAGTCAATGACAATCTCCGTGCGTTCGTCGATAAGTCCGTCAATTGAACGCACCTCAAGGTCAAATCCCCCGATTTTTGCCCTTCCCATGGGGTTGAGGCGGGTGGTTGTAAAACCCTCCATACCCTTCACAAGACCCTTGGTTTCGGGCTGTTCATCCACTTTAGCGTCGATATTGGTGTGGAGAGAGAGTTTTTTCCAGGTCTTGGCGCGAAGTGCATAGTAGAGCAATACAGAGAGGAGTATAACCTCACCCACAATGATGATAACACCCGCCCGTGTGCCCAGATAGGTAAATCCGAAATAGCAGGCAAGCACCAGGGACCCGACTCCGAGTATGCCTGTGACGGCGAATCCTGGTATTAGAAGTATTTCCACAAGTATCAGGATTATTCCCAATACGATTAGCATTATAATAAGTCCGGTACCCATAATATGTTGGTTATTTAATTGGTTCTGTTATTATTCCCTCCACACCATTGCCTTTGAGGATTTCAGCAAATGCCTCCGCCTCTTCTTTCGCATCAAAAGGGGCTATGATGTAAAGCACCCTCCCTTCGGAAGTGCTTCTTATTATCTCTTTTGAAGTGTTGTCCCTGATGATGGCCATTATGGCATCAGGGATGCCGTCTGCAAAATTCTCCAAAACGACACGATATTTTGGCCCGGGAGCAGGTGACTTTTCCGCTTTGCGGGCCTCATTGACGGAGATGCTTTTACCGTCACGGTATGCTACGAGGAATGCCGAAGGGAATCCTCTTTTCTTTACTATGTTGATCTGTGAGAGAGCTTCTTTGTAGGTGCGGAAAATACCGGCAGTATAGAGATATTTGCCGGAGGTTTGCCGCTGTTCGAAGACGGGGCTCAATCCTTTGAGTTGGCGCAACTGAGCTTTGTGAGAGGTGACATAGAGCTGAATAGAATAGGAGATACCAGGTGTTTTGACAGGCTCTGCGATCACTGCCGTATCGAGGATCCGGAATGAGTAGTCAAATTTCTCCTTAGGCATCTCAATAGGTATATCAAAGGGCTTTGAGAGATTCTGTTTAACGAAGGCGTACTCTTTAAGTTCGAGGGAAGAGGTTTCCGGCTTTTTTTCCGAAATATCCTCAAGATTAATGATGATACCCTCCATCAGAAAATTCATCTCCATCTGCTGAAGGGCACTTGAAGCGCTATTTATCTCAGATTGCAGTATTATGGAGCGATGTTCGGTCTCTATCAGCAATCTCGAAAGTGTCTGGAGTTCCTGCTCATTTTCGGTGGAGGTGTAGAGCTCCCTCATCATCTCCATATCCTTGCCGAGGATAGCCAATGAGTCCTGTAATCCGCGCATGGTGGTCAGTAGAGAGGTATAGTTTAAAAAGAGAGAATCGGCTGCCGATACGACCGGGGGCTCATTGCTCTCTTCCTGTGTGAGTGAGGGCTTTTCCAAAGGGATTAGCGCCGCTATGGTTCGTGCCTGCTCCAGAGAGATGATTGGTTTTTTGACCGGCATGTTCTCAAATTCGAGCACATAGATGGTCAAGCTGTCTTTGTGGCAGCTCCTGTTGGAGGCAAAAAGGGAAAAATTGCCGTCAGGAGTGTTGCAGAACAGGAAATCGTCGAAAGGAGAAGAGTAGGGAAATCCGAGGTTCTCCGGCACTCCCCAGTCGTTGATTTCATCATCCCATCTGCTGACGAAGAGGTCATATCCGCCCATTCCGAAGAGGCCCCGGGAGGAGAAGTAGAGCTCCCTGCCGTTAGGGCTTAGGATGGGAAATATATCATCTTCGGGAGATGTCAGATTTTCGTTGATTAGCTCGGGGTAGCTCCAGAGGGTGTCGCCGGAGCAGGCGGAAGAGTAGAGATTCCACGAGCCGCTCTCATCTTGTGATGAGAATACTATGTTGTTTGTCCCTTCGGGAAAATAAATGGAGGTATAATATTTATGGGGAGTGGTGACATGTGGAACGAATGCATTTGGAATTGGGAGCCAGGAATTCTTTTCAAGATGTGAATACCATAGAAAAAAATCATCCCGCGGTACGGTAAAAGTCGATAGAACCCTCGGTTCCGTAGCATACTTGAGCATATTGCGTCCGTTCTCACTGCGAACAATCCTTTCGAGCAGATCTATCCGTTGCAGAGAATCTCCGGTACTTTCGAGTAATGAGTGCCATATCTTCAGCGCACCATCAAAATCGTAGGTTTCGTGTAATGCTTGTGCGCGATTTATTTCTATGCTATAATCCTGACCCATAAGGGTTGATGATGCAAAAAGCATCAAAATCAGAAAAAAAGCCTTGTATATGCACTTGCATCTCATAATTACTGCCAAAAAAACCAAACAAAAATAGGAAATACTTTATACATTAAAAAATAATCGTAACTTTGCCCTCTATTTTCGGATTTAAGAGAATAAGTAATTTAAAAATATAAAAGTATGCAAAGTAAAGGCGCCATCACATTTGTGGCAATTTTGATCGGACTGGCCTGTATTTTCCAGCTGTCATTTACAGCGGTTACATACATCCATGAGAACAAAGCTTCCAAGTATGCTGAAGAAGTAGTTCTTGCAGAGCAGTCCAAGCCTTCGTTCAGTGAAATCTCAGATCTGGACAAAGCATTTTATCTTGACGGAATAAGAACAGAGGCCAGGAAAACATATCTTGACTCCATAGCCAACAAAAAGGTTTACTTCGGTTATACCTTCAAGGATGTCAAAGAGAAAGAACTCAACCTCGGTCTTGACCTCAGGGGTGGTATGAACGTGATGCTTCAGCTAGATATGGCAGAGCTGGTACGTTCTTGCGCACGCGAAAAGACTACTCCGGAGTTTGAACAGGTAATGGCTCTTGCAAGGAGCAGAGCGGCTACCACCCACACAGACTTCATCTCTCTTTTTGCAGAGGCGTGGAATGAAATTGCTCCCAACCAGAGAATGTCATTTGATATTGACCTGGATAAGCTCAGCGGTGATATCAGAAATAAATCCAGAGCTACCAACGATGAGGTTATCTCTCTTCTTCAGCAAGAGGCTGACGCCGTGATCAACAATTCTTACACCGTTGTAGAGAGGCGTATAAACCAGTTTGGCGTAGCACAGCCCAATATTCAGAAGATTGCCCGTACCGGTCGAATTCTCGTAGAACTTCCCGGTGTAAAAGAGCCTGAGCGCGTAAGAAAACTCCTCCAGGGTACTGCATCTCTCGAATTTTGGCAGACCTATACTTATCAGGAGATCCAGCCATTCCTCGTGGAGCTCAACAATGAGATCCGTGAGCGCAATGAAGCAGCTGAGGCTGAGGCAGCTCAAATGGCAGAAACAGAGCCCGCAGAAGCAGAAGAGAGTGTGGACAGCGAGCTCAAGAGCATTGAAGAGGAACTGGCAGCAGCTACGGGAGAGATCAGCACTCCCACCTCCGAAATGGAGAAAGCAAATCCTCTATTTGCCAAACTTCAGCCCTTCGGCGGCAATACTGCTTGTTTGGGTCTTGCACACTATCGCGATACTGCAGCCATCAATGCATGGCTTCGCGATACCTACATCGAGTTTCCCAACGACTTTGTTCCCGCCTGGAGTTTCAAGGCATTCAGCGGACCGGGAGTTGACCCCGACACATACTACGAACTTGTGGCTCTCAAGGATATTGCCGGTAAGGGTGCGGTTCTCGATGGTTCGGTTATTACATCTGCAAGAGTAAACTACAATCAGATGACCGCTGCTGCTGAGGTGAGCATGACGATGAATAGCGCAGGTGCCGCCAGATGGGAGGTAATTACTGAGCAAAACATCGGCAGACAGATTGCCATCGTAATGGATGGTTCGGTCTATTCATATCCTAATGTACAGAACAAGATTTCCGGAGGTAATTCCCAGATTACAGGTAGGTTTACTCAGGCCGAGGCTGATGACCTTGCTACTGTGCTCAAGTCAGGAAAACTCTCAACTCCTGCCCGCATAGTTCAAGAGCAGGTTGTAGGTCCTTCACTTGGTAGCACTTCCATTAAATCGGGTATGATCTCATTTGCGATCGCATTCCTCCTCGTGCTACTCTATATGGCACTCTTCTACAGGAGGGCCGGTATCTATGCGGATATCGCATTGCTTTGTAACGTGCTCTTCCTTTTTGGTGCCCTCGTATCATTTGGTGCCGTGTTGACATTGCCCGGTATTGCCGGTCTGGTGTTGACGATGGGTATGGCGGTCGATGCCAACGTTATTATCTACGAGCGCGTGAAAGAGGAGCTCAGAGCAGGTAAGGCACTCCGTCTGGCTATCGCTGATGGTTATAAAAATGCTTACTCGGCCATCATTGACGGTCAGTTGACTACCATCATCACAGGTATTATCCTCTATATCTTCGGCTCCGGTGCTGTGAAGGGCTTTGCGGCAGTATTGATCATCGGTATCATCACCTCCGTATTGACTTCCATTTTCATCTCCCGTCTCTGCATGGAGGCAAGACTCAAGAAAAACAAAGATATTTCTTTCGACTCCCCTGCAACCAGGAATTTCCTAAAGGATACGAAGATCAACTTCCTCGGTATGAGAAAGTGGGCTTACATCATTTCCGGTGCCGTATGTTTGATCTGTTTCATATCCTTCTTTACCAAGGGCTTTACTTATGGTGTGGATTTCAGCGGAGGACGTACTTATGTGGTAAGATTTGATGCTCCGGTAACTCCTGAAGATGTACGTGCGGCTACAATGGAGGAATTTGGCGAAGCTGCAGAGGTAAAACAATTCGGAGGCGCCAGCCAAATGAGGATTACCACCAAATATAAAGTGAGTGATCAGTCTCAGGAGGTTGACAAAGAGGTGGAGGCCAAGCTCTATGAGGCTCTCAAGGACTTCTATGCTACGCCACTCACTCTCGACCACTTTACATCCACTCTTGACAATCCTAACGGTATCATCAGTTCGGACCGTGTGGACGCATCAGTTGCAAGTGAAATGCAAAGAGATGCCATTATCGCAGTCATCCTTTCTCTGATTGCCATTTTTGGCTATATAGCGATCAGATTCCGCAACTGGACCTGGGGTTTTGGTGGTGTGGTTTCACTTATTCACAACACCATTATAGTGGTGGGATTCTTCTCAATCTTTACGGGAATACTTCCTTTTACTCTTGACGTTGACCAGCAATTTATTGCAGCGGTGCTGACTATCATCGGTTACTCCATCAATGACAACGTGGTGATCTTCGACCGTATTCGTGAGTACAGAGGTCTCTATCCTACTCGTCCCCTCCGTCAGAATGTCAATGAGGCTCTGAATAGTACGCTCTCGAGGACAATAAACACTGCCCTTACTACTTTGATCGTGCTTATAGCAATCGCTATTTTCGGTGGTGAGAGCATCCGCGGTTTCTCGGTTGCACTTGCACTCGGTGTTGCGGTAGGTACTTACTCTTCTATCTTTGTAGGAACTCCGGTTATGTATGATCTTAATGTTCGCAAGGATAAGAAACTTGAAGAAAAAACTGCGAAGAAGAAATAATTTCCCAAAAGAATAATTTTAATTTCAAATAAGAGCAAATCTTCGGTTTGCTCTTATTTTTTGTAACTTTGTAGCCGTTAAATGTTAAAAATTATAATTATGGATTTACCTTTTGCAGAATCTTACAAGATAAAGACAGTTGAAAGTCTTAAGCGTAGCACACGTGCCGAGAGAGAAAAATGGATTGCCGAGGCCAAATACAATCTCTTCAATCTCAAGAGCGATTATGTATTCATCGATCTTCTGACCGACTCCGGTACCGGAGCCATGAGTGACAAGCAGTGGGCAGCCATCATGGAGGGCGACGAAAGTTATGCCGGTTCCAGGTCATATTATGCCCTTAAAGAGTCGATCGAGGAGGTGACGGGGTTCCGCTACTTCATCCCCACACATCAAGGCAGAGCGGCTGAAAACGTGCTTTTCTCGGCGATTATCAACGAGGGCGACATCCTTCCGGGCAACTCCCACTTTGATACCACGAAAGGTCATATCGAATTTCGCAAGGCCCACGCCATTGATTGTACGATTGATGAAGCCAAGGATACGGAATTGGAGATTCCCTTCAAGGGAAATATAGATCTTGAAAAGCTCGAGGATGTCTTGAAGAGCAATCCTGTGGAAAAAATACCTGCTATTGTGCTGACAGCGACCAACAACACTGCCGGAGGACAGCCTGTATCTATGGCAAATATTAAGGGAGTAGCTGCTCTGGCGAAGAAATATGGTGTAAAATTGCTTATAGACTCGGCTCGTTTTGCGGAAAATGCCTATTTCATTAAGACCCGCGAAGAGGGTTATCAGGATAAGGAGATCAGAGAGATTACCCGTGAAATGTTTTCATATGCCGATATGATGACGATGTCATCAAAAAAGGATGCTATTGTCAATATAGGCGGTTTTGTGGCCTTCAGGAATGAGGAGGATATGCAGAAATGTCATATGTACTGCATTATGAACGAAGGTTATCTCACATATGGCGGACAGGCCGGCAGAGATATGAATGCCCTTGCACAGGGCTTACGCGAAGGTACCGAGTTTGATTATCTTGAGACACGTATCAAACAGGTGGAGTATCTGGGTAAAAAACTGGACGAATATGGTATTCCCTACCAAAGGCCCGCAGGTGGACATGCCATTTTTGTGGATGCCAAAAAAATACTCACAAAGGTTCCCAAAGAGGAGTTTATAGCCCAGACACTCGGTATTGAACTCTACATTGAAGCAGGAATCCGTAGCGTTGAGATCGGTGCACTTCTCGCAGACCGCGACCCCGTGACCAAAGAAAATCGCTATCCCGCTCTCGAATTGCTCCGTCTGGCCATCCCCCGCCGTGTCTATACCAACAACCATATGGATTATATTGCAGCAGCTCTCAAAAATGTCTATGACCGTAGAAATAGCATCACCCGCGGCTACGTCATCACCAGGGAGCTACCGATTATGAGACACTTCACCATTGAGCTGGAGAAAGCGAGGTAGAGAATTTGTATAAAAAACACCCGCTCCGATGCAAATCGAGGCGGGTGTTTTCATATCTTCGGAATATATGTTATTTCTTTTGTTCCGGCTCAACAGGATTTACATCCGAAAGTATCAAATCACTCTTTATCATTTCTTCAAGATTAACTACTCCCCTAATTGTTCCACCTGAATTTGATGTAGATGAGGAAAGAACAGATGAAAATGTTTTATCATTCTCCAGGACATACTCGGAGATGTCCTTATAATCAAGTATCGGAACTTTTCCGATAGCGAGGGAAAGCTCAACAAGTTTGCTTATTTTATGATCGAAGTTGCCATTTAGGAGCTGAGAAACATAACTTTTACTGCAACCGAGATATTCAGCAAGTTGCGAGCTGTTTCTGTTGGTTTTCTCCATAAAAGAAATCAGTTCTCTATAGAGATCTGTCTGGATTTTAGCTATCCAATAGCCTTCACTTTTTAGGAGTTCTGCTCTTTTCATCTTTATTGGTTTTCTCTATTTCCTGATTCAAGTATTGTTCCTTGAGAGAACGAAATTTTCGGAGATCCTGCTTCTGTCTGTTCTTATACCCACCCAAGATAATAATCTTTCCCCCGAACTTTTTGATGGCATAAACGCGCAAATTACCTTCTTTAAACTCATACTCTTTAACATTTTCCTTCCTTGGCGTAATATCCTTAAACTTAGTGTTAGGTAGAGTTCTAATATTTGCAACTTCGTTCATATAGAAGTATATCTTTTCCAGACTTCTTCTATCTTTGCCTTCCAATTCATCCTCAAATGTGTCAAATGGTGCAACGCCATCAACCACCAGCTTCTCAAACATCTGGATCCCTTGAACTGCATCAATATTTACAAGTGCAAATTTAGACATAAAAAAGTTAAGTTACAACTAAACTTTCGGCAATTTTGTAAATAAGCACTGTTTAGTTGACGATTACTTGACAAAGGTAAGTAATAACTCGAGTGCTTCAAAATCACGCAAGTCCACTAAAAGTTGTGAATGATGATTATAAAGTTTAACAATTACAACTTTTATGATTTTTTAGTTCCGAGCTGCCAATGGCCAAAGACTAACGGCCAAAAGCAACAACAAAGCCCCGAAATTTTCGTCACTTTTGGGGCTTTGTTGTTAGGAGTTGTAGCGATTTACTTAATACTACCCACTACATACTACCCACTCAAAACTACAGCTCTACCAATTGGCGTCTGATTGAATTGGCAAACTCGGTCTGGTCGTAACGCTCAAAGATTTGCAGCACATAGTAGAGCAGGGTAACATTTGCATCCAGTTCCGTGGATGAGAGGACATCATTGCCATGGGGAGTGGCAAAGAATCTCGCCATTTGGATGGTTTCTTCTACAAATTGTCCGGCAATTGCTATTGCCTTTTCGTTTTTGCCTATTCTCAGGTATTGCTCTATCATTTCTATGATTGCAAACTCATTGGCAGAGCGTAAAAACGAGATATTGTAGGGGAAATTCTTTCTTGGCATTATGTCAAAGGCCATATCCAGTATGGTTTCCGCCTTATCATACTTGCCGCTTAGTATCAGTTTGTTCGATACCTTGGCAAACATATCTCTTATCGGCTGTACAGCCATAAATGAGTAGATATTCTGATAGTCCACATGGATAGTCGTATCCTTGAGCGAGTCAAACCGATATATCTCAGTGAGTATTTTGTATGCTTTGTCCTCGTCAATCTGAGGGTTTTCACGCATGTTGGGAGTATAGATGGGGACGAATTTATTGGCCATACCATCTACCTGGAGCCATTTTTCAAGGCCCAAGTTGAGGTCGGCGTCAGTCGTAACGCAGTAAACCGGCCTGTCCCACTCATAAGTAGAGAGGAAATCCAAAATTATGAGAGAGGTCTTGCCTATCCTGTCGGCATCTATGTTGAGGACAACAGTGTCCACAATCTTGTCATAATCTTTTTCAGCTACAATCCCATACTTTTTGACATTCTCTTTATTGACGGGAATCAACAGTTGTTTAGCGGGCAGGAAGTCAGTCTTGCCATCCGATAGTTTATACTGTGGATTACGGAAAATATCGATTGCCTGTGAGGCCAGGATCGGTCTGTCGATCGCATTTATCACATAGGGATAATCGTTTGTGCCGTAGAGATACTGAACTCTCGGTATGGTGATTTTCAGAGGTTCCGACTCATATTGTTTGCACTGCATCTGGTCGATGTACCAGTCTGTGCCGAGAAGCGATGTATTTACTATACGCACATCCGTTCGCACTTCCTCTACCTCTTGCTGATACCATAGAGGGAAGGTATCATTATCTCCGTAGGTAATCAGGATAGCATTGGGATCGGTACCCGCAAGGAAATTATATCCCCAGTCGTTTGCAGTATAGCGTCCGCTACGGTCGTGGTCGTCCCAGTTTTCGCATCCCATCAGGATAGCGACGCCAAGACAGAGGAGAGTAGCTACTCCTGCTCCCGCTATGGCAGCACCTCCTTCTTTCTTTTTGTGGATTTTTTCAATCCAGCTCTGGATTGCCATTACCGCCAGGCCTATCCAGATGGCAAATACATAGAAAGAACCTGCGTAGGCATAGTCACGTTCGCGCACCTGGAAGGGTTGTTGATTGAGATATACCACAATGGCAATGCCGGTGAGTATAAACAGTAGAGAGGTGACCCAACAGTTGCGCTCATCTTTGCGCAGCTGGAAGAAGAAACCGATCAGACCCAATATAAGAGGGAGGAAATAGTAATGGTTTTTGGCGTTGTTGTTCTTAAGGATTTCCGGTGCTTCGGACTGATCTCCCAGGCGCATACGGTCAATGAATCCGATACCGCTCTCCCAGTTGCCTGAAATTAGGTCGGAGGGCTCCTGTCCGTGGAAATCGTTTTGCCTTCCGGCAAAATTCCACATAAAGTAGCGGAAATACATATAATTGAGCTGGTAATCGAAGAAGAACCTCAGATTATCCTTGAATTTGGGCATCTGAATTACCTTTCTTTCACCCCTGACGGTTATCGTACGGTTGTTCTTGACCTTTGCATAGCTGTCATATAATTTGACATATTTTTGATCAAATGCATTCCACATCCTCGGGAAGAACATTTTTGCCTTCGAAGGGAAAGTCACTTCGATGTTTTCCGCTTTGTAATAACGATCGTCGAGAGGGGTATAATAATGCACCTTTTTGGTATCGTATGGCGAGGTGTAGGCTTGTCCATAAATGATCGGATTGCTGCCATACTGCTCACGGCTCAGGTATCTTACCAGTGTATAGGGATTATCGGGCTGATACTCATTGGTCGGAGTATTTGCACTTGCGCGGATAACCACAATGGCAAAGGTTGAAAAACCGATCAGAATGGTAGTAAAAGAGAGCACGATGGTATGTAAAATCGCCTTCTCCCTCTTCCTGAGTTGGTACATTCCGACAAAACAGGCAACAAAAAGCAGTACTATGAATATCACCGCACCCAAATTGAATGGCGCCCCGAAGCCGTTTACGAAGATTCTGTCAAAGAAGGCGGCAATTCTGGGCAGATATTGGACAATGCCTATCATAATAGCCAGAATAATTGCACCCGAGAGGAGCAGCACTCCAATGCCACTCTTCCAGTTTACCTTTTTTGCCTTTTTGTAATAAATTATGAAAGTTATGGCGGGGATGGCAAGAAGGTTTAGCAGATGCACTCCGATGGAGAGACCCATCAGAAACGAGATTAAAATAATCCATCGGTTGGCATATTTGCTATCAGCTTCCTCTTCCCATTTGAGGATTGCCCAAAACACGACTGCCGTAAAGAGGGAAGACATGGCATATACTTCAGCCTCGACTGCCGAAAACCAGAAAGTATCGGAGAAACAATATGCAAGTGCTCCCACTACGCCGGCACCATAAATAGCTACTGCATTGGCTATAGAAAGATCTTTGCCTCTCTTTTCATTGAGCCGCATGCCCAGATGGACAATTGTCAGATAGAGGAAAAAGATGGTGAAAGCCGAGCAGAGAGCACTCATGACATTGACTGCTGCCGCAGCTTGCATCTTGCCGGTAAACATGGTGAAAAATCGGGCAAAAAGCTGGAAAACGGGGTTTCCGGGCGGGTGTCCGACCTCAAGTTTGTAGGACGATGCAATAAACTCACCGCAATCCCAAAAACTGGTAGTAGGCTCGATGGTCATAAGATAGACGATGGCCGCAACCAGCAGGATTACCGATGCAATGATTCTGTTGTAAAGGGTGAATTTCCTGGAATTCATAATATCTGTTATAATCTATATACTTTATACTTTTATACAAGCAACAAAGTTAAAAATATTTATGACTACCTTTGCAAAAAAAGAACCACTATGTCAGACAACGACTGGAAAAGCAGATTGGGCGTAGTTTTTTCAACCAATCCCGACTTTAAATATGAGACTGCCGAAGATGATGCTCCGGTGGAGACTCTTCCTGCGGAAAAGCAGAGGCTTGTCGTTTCAATAGACCGTCGCAACCGCGGAGGCAAGCAGGTAACCCTCATCAAAGGATTTGTGGGGAGCGAAGAGGATCTGGCTGCATTGGGCAAAACCCTCAAGACCAAATGCGGTGTTGGCGGCTCCGCAAAAGAGGGCGAAATCATCATCCAGGGCGATTTTCGCGACAGGATTGTCACTCTGCTCCAGTCAATGGGCTATAATGCCAGAAGAGGCAACTGATGAATGTTCAGGATACCATAAGGACTATAAGCGATTGCTGGCCGGGGAGCCGTCTCTCCCTTGCGGCAGAACCATATGCTACGCCTATACAGCATATTGAGAACGACATGACCCTCACCATCATCGTTGCTTCCCTGCTTTTGCTCTTCATTATATTCAATCGCAGGGTAATTCATGGTACATTCTGTTCCTTTTCGGTTTTGACCGACAAACGGAAGATTCGCGAAGTATTTAACGAACATTACAACAATGTCTCTATAAGGGTGACATTTCTTATCTGTTTGCCCCTGCTCAGTTTTATTATTTGCAGATCGGGAGTGGCAGAATATGGATTTTTGCTCACTCTGGCTGCTTTTGTCGCTTATTTCCTCTTCAAGCAACTTGCTTTTTTGATCATAGCCTGGCTATGGGGTCAAAAAGAGGCTATACAGACGATTTATCGTCTCCATTTTGCAGCAGCTACAATGGTGGCATTGACTTCATTGCCGGTACCGGTGATATTGCGCTTTTTACCTGATATAGGAGATATTCCGGTCCTTATATGCCTGGGAGTAATATTTCTTGTATGGTATATACTCTACTTAGTGAAGGCAGTCGGAATTTTTATTTCTTCAGGATTTTCGCATTTTTTATGCTTTTTGTATCTTTGCGGTTTGGAATTGCTGCCTGTCATCTTATTGGCAGATATAGCGATAAGGTTTTGATATATGACAATTAACAACATTCTTATCTCCCAACCAGTCCCCACACAAGCTTCACCATACACGGAGCTTATTTCAAAATATGGCGTGAATGTGGACTTTCACCCATTTTTCAAAGTAGAAGGCGTTACAGCCCGTGAGTTTAGGACCTTCAGGATCAATATTCTGGATTATACGGCTATCGTTTTTACATCGAGAATTGCAATTGACGCCTTTTTCAGAATATGTGAAGAGACCAGAGTGACCGTTCCTGAAACAATGAAATATTTTTGCCAGTCCGAATTCATTGCGCAATACCTTCAGACTTACATTGTTTACAGAAAGAGGAAAATCTTTTTCGGTAATGGAACAATCGCCTCGATGGTTGATAGCATCGGCACAAAGCATAAAGGAGAAAACTTCCTTATCGCCTGTACGGACGGCCTTCGTCCCGATGTAAAAAAGCTTTTTACCAAAGCGAAGCTCAAACACGGCAGCGCAGTTTTTGTAAAGACGGTAAGCTCCGACCTGAGTTCACTTGATCTGAGCAAATATCAGATGGTGGTCTTTTATAGCCCCTCGGATGTGAAGTCTCTTTTTGATAATTATCCCGAATTTCAACAGGGCTCACTACTCTTCGCCACTTATGGCTCTACCACGGCCAAGGCAATGAAGGATGCCAAGCTAAAGACTGAGATAGAAGCGCCCACTCCGGAGGCCCCTTCAATTGCAAAGGCTCTGCTCAACTATTTTGAAAAGATGAATTAAATGAATTTCGGCTTTCCAAAAAGCGAGAAGGTGTGCTTGAAAAAGGACATTGAGGCTCTTTTGGAGAGCGGTGAAGTTATATTCAGCTACCCCTTAAGAGTTTTATATAGAAACAACGCCGGGTCTGAATCTCACCGCGCGATTTTTTCCGTACCGAGAAGATCTTTTAAGCGTGCTGTGGCACGCAATCTACTCAAAAGAAGGATGCGCGAAGCTTACAGACATCAGAAGCATCTTTTGAGAGAAGAACCTTTCTATGACTTGATGTTTCTCTATGTAGCAAAAGATATAAAGGATTATGACTCCATTTTCTCAAAAATGGGAGAGATTCTGGTCAAAATCGCTGACAATAATACGCAAGGTGGCGATCTTTCCGCTACTGATGCTGCTGAAGTTTTATAAATTTTTTATCTCTCCATATGTCGGCAATGCCTGCAGGTTTTCCCCAACCTGCTCAGTCTATGCTATGGAGGCCTTACGCAAACATGGAGTATTCAAAGGTATTTACCTTGCAGTAAAACGCATTCTGCGCTGCCACCCCTGGGGCGGTTCCGGTTATGATCCGGTACCCTGAAAATGGAAATATGATCCCTTACTCTTTATCTTTAAGTGAATAGCCGAAACGGTTGAATATCTTTTCGCGCTCAAAAGGATTTTCTATATCCCTTGTCATCATCAGAAGTTCCTGTTTTGGGAAATCGGCAATTTTGAGCAGTATCAGTCCGTCCAGACAGTAGTTGAAGAGCGGATCGACATTGAAACAGATGATCCGTGAATTGATTTTGAGATATTTCTTGAGCAGAGTCGGCATACGGTATCTGTTGTCGGAAAGGCGCATCAGATATTTGTCAAACTTTTCCAGAGTGACCATTTTCCCCATCAGCAGATATTCAGGGTCGGTCTTGAGATAGTTAGGAACGAAAGGCCTGCGGGGTGAAACCAGTCCACGTCCGATATTGCAACTATAATTTTCGTTGAGATAGTAGAACATCAGGCTCTGGAAAAATCTGGGGTATGAGTTGGATATGCTCACCGGACCAATGAAATACTCCGTATCGGGATAGAGCATCAGGGAGTGCATCAATCCCTTAATAAGCAACATCAGCGGTAGCGCCTCCCTCTGGTACTGTACAGAGACAAAGCTTCTGCCCAACTCTATAGTTTTACGCAGAATGGGCTCGAACTCCTCACTATAGGTGAATAGGCTGGATGAATAGAATCCGCTGATACCGCCATGCTTTTCAAAGATCTCCTCCCCTATGCCGAGCCGATAGGCACCGGCAAGCTTTTTCTTTGAGGAATCCCATAAGATCAGATGTTTGAAGTATGGGTCAAAACAATCAATATCAAGAGCTGTATTGGTGCCCTCTCCGCTGGCACGGAAGGCCTCTTCACGTCTGCGGCCGATCTCATGTATCAAATTTGGGATATCTTCGTAGTCTGCCAGGAAGCACTGGTATTGGGCTGTCTGATAGAGTTTCTTATCCTTAATCCTGGACAATTCCTTAACTATCGCTTTGCGGTCTCTGGGAAGGGCGATCGGGGAGACATGCTCCATTTTGTTCTCCTTGTTGGGATCGGCGAAGTCTGCCTGTAGTGCGTAAACTCTGCTGCGGAGGTGGCGTCCCAGGTCATCAATATTGTCAAAGTCGGCTATTTCCGAAGGGAAAATAGGCCAACCTATGCGCATGGGAATAGTCTTACCGCGCTTTTTAAAGAGCTGGTTGGCAAGGGAGAGAGTTCTAAGCATAGGGTGTATTCTTCCCAAAAAGTGGAACCAGCGGCTGTTTTCGCCTTCAAAGTAGATTGGGACTACCGGTACATTGGCGTTCTTTATGAGTTTAATCATATTTGAAGGCCAGGGGATATCTTCCACTACTCTGCCACCTTTGAGCGAAGTGCGATTATCTCCTTTTTGGATAGTAGCGACCTCACCTGCAGGAAATAGACCAAGGCAGCCTCCATTTTCAAGATGTTCCTTTGCCATCCTGATGCCCGCTATGCTCTTGCGCTTGCTGGCAGAGTCGGAAAAGGGATTAACCGGCAGAAAACTCTCTTCCAGCGTGGGAATCATCGAGAGGAGAAAGTTGGTGAGAATCTTCAGGTCTGGGCGGATGGCACCTACGATTGAGCTGAGCATCAGCCCGTCGGCTCCGCCAAAATGATGATTGGATATAGTTATGAATGGCCCTTCAAGGGGCAGATACTCCAGTTGTGGAGTATTTACATCACAGGAGATGCCGATATCTTTAAGTATGGCTTCAGAGAAATCCGGGCCGGAGAGGTGTCTGCAGCGATAAAAGCTGCGATTGACCTTATTAAATCCCAGAACGGACATAGCCAGCGTAGCCACAATCCAACCGATCGGACCCCTCATTTTGATGGCTTTCATTATGTCCGATTTATTGATTACTTTTGTTCTCTCCATTGGCTGGCGTTTAGCTTAAGTTTGCCACAAATATACATATTTTGCTCAAATCTCACTTAAAAAATGGAAGTAAGGGATAAAATAGAATATCTTCCGCAAAACCCCGGCGTTTACAGGTACCTCGATTCCGAAGGAACAATCATATATGTGGGCAAAGCAAAGAATCTGAAGAAAAGAGTTTCTCAATACTTCGGACCGCCTGAATCTCTCAATCGCAAGACACGTGTAATGGTCTCCAAAATCGCAGATCTGGAGTATACCGTAGTGGGAAGCGAGCAGGATGCGCTTCTGCTCGAAAATTCACTTATAAAGGAGTTTCAGCCCAGATATAACATTCTCCTTAAAGATGGAAAAACCTATCCCTGGATCTCTATCCGCAACGAACCCTTTCCGAGAATAATTACTACCAGAAGATATATCAAGGATGGATCCCTCTATTTTGGACCCTACAGCTCGGCTTATCATGCAAAGCAATTGATAACATTGATTTCCGGTCTCTATAAATTGCGCGACTGCAAACTTTCACTTACCCCCGAAAAAATCTCTGCAGGTAAATATCGTCCCTGTCTCAACCATCACATTGGAAAGTGTGCTGCACCTTGTGTGGGATTGATGAAAGAGGAGGAGTACAACCGTCAAATTGATGGCATTACCTCCCTACTCAAGGGTGATTTTTCCGCTCTCAAGCGGGAATTTAAAGAGAAAATGAATCATCATTCGAGGCGTCTGGAATTTGAGAAGGCGCAGGAGTATAAGGAAAAACTTGAACTTCTCGACAACTATTACAGCAAATCGGTCGTAGTTGGCTTCGGGGGCAAGGATATAGATGCATTCTCATTTGTCGAAGAGGGAAATGATGTTTTTTCCAATTTCATACGAGTCCGTCAGGGTGCCATTGTCCACTCCTTCAATATGGAACTCAAGGTGCGCATCGAACAGAGCAGGGAGGAGATTCTGAGTGAAATCATTGCAGAAATCATTTCCAGATTCGGGGAACTTTCCCAAGAGGTGCTGGTACCTTTCCTTCCAGACCAGGAGTTTGAGGGCAAAAATCTCCATATTCCCGTCAGGGGCGACAAAAAGGCACTACTTGAGCTCAGTCGCAAGAATGCAGCTCAGATGAAGATCAACCGTCTTAAGCAGGAGGAGGCTCTCCGCCCCGAGGAACACCGCGAACGTATTATTGCAAATCTTCAAAAAGATCTTGGGATGGAAAATCCCCCCCATCACATCGAATGCTTTGACAACTCCAATATCCAGGGTACCGATCCCGTTGCGGCATGCGTAGTATTCAGGGATGGTATTCCCAGCAAAAAGGAGTACCGTCATTTTAACATCAAAAGTGTGGTTGGAGCCAATGATTATGCATCGATGAAAGAGGTGGTCAATCGTCGCTACTCACGTATGATTGCTGAAGGAGAATCTCTGCCGCAGCTGGTAATCATCGATGGAGGGCGGGGGCAGGTCAATTTTGCGCACGAGGCTTTGGAAGAGCTCGGTATCGCTGATCAATTGACACTGGTGGGTCTTGCAGAGAGGCTCGAGGAGCTTATAATCCCCGGAGATCCTACACCGCTATGGCTGGATAAAAACTCCACCTCCCTGCGGCTGCTGATGCAGCTTCGTGATGAGGCACACAGATTTAGTCTGGCTCATCACAGGGGTAAACGCAGCAAACGTCAGATCCACAGCGAGCTTTCACAGATAAAAGGGGTGGGAGAGGTGACACAGGGTAAACTTCTCAAACAATTCAGAAGCGTGGCACGTATCCGTCAGGCTTCCTTTGAAGAACTCAGGGAGTGTGTGGGACCTCATTTGGCGAAAGTCATTTCCGACTACTTTCACTCTTCTCAAGACGATTCCACTGAATGAGGCCATAGATGGCATTTGCCGTAAAAAAGAGAAACATTATCAGCATCATTGCGGCATGTTCTCCTCCTCGAATGGTCTCTACAAGCCATTTAATGCTCTGAATCACATCAAGTACCAGCCAGATATACCATTGCTCCACATAGGCCTTGACCATCATATACATCGCTATGATCGAGGCCACGGTAGTTGCGGAATCTGCCCACGGTTGGGCATCTCCAATGGCCGGCAATGAGAGTATCCGGGCAAATAATGGTATAAGAACTGCGGCTATTGCAATAAGCACGGCAGCACCCTTAGCAGTGAGTCGCCTGGTGATTACTGCCCCGCTCTCTTTGCTCTGGTTTTTCTTCCAGTTTGCCCATCCGACAAATTGCATCGGCAGATAATAGAGTAGGTAAATTGCCGAGTCGGCATAGAGCTTTGTGGAAAAGGCCACATAGATATAGAGTGCATTATAGATGATGCCGAAAAAGTAGTTTATCAGATTGCCTTTGGCACAAAGCACCAGATTGATTATGCCTGTGATGTTGATTATGAGTCCCAGCCAGTCGAATCGCTCCGCAAAAGCAGATGTGATGATGCTTGTGATCGTGACTCCCAATATGAGGAACCAGTCAAACCAGTGTAATTTGAGTGTGCTGCTATTATTCATTGAGAGTTAGTTTTAAAACAGATCGGTACTGAAGAGTACATTCCAATAATCGTCACCAAGGCTCGTTCTCGCATAGCGAAATCCAAACGAAAGTTCACTGCCGATACGTAGGAGATGGGCATTGACCAGCACATCTACTCCATAGGAGTAGAGATATTTATGGTCAACCGGCTTTAGAATACCATTCTGAGGATGCCAGGCCGCACTATTTATGGCAAAATCGCCGAAGGGAATTACCTGCAGGCGTTTGAGAAAGTAAAGCCAGGGCCAGGTGACGTCGCCGAGATAGATTGGGATGGCATAATCGGCGGTAAATTTGACATAGTCCATCAGAACGATGCTGTTGAATCCCCTTGGCATTGAAGCGAGGTTTGGAAGGTATCCGAAGACCCTTTTGGTAAATTGCTTTTGGTATGCAGCAGAGAGTTTCAGGCCCTGACCACTCAAAACCCCCGGGATATAACCATAGGTGTTGACATATATGAGATTTCCGGAGGAGTTATGGGGCCCGCGGGAAAATGATCCACTGAGCTGCATCCCAATACCCCATTTTGGAAAAAGACGGCTTTTTGGGTTGGGGAGCATTCGATAGTAGCGTAGTCCGTAGGTAATGCTGCGGCGATAAACCCCTTTAAATCCATAAAGGGCATATTTGTCGTTACTGAAATCAAACCTGAAATGAGGTATCAGGCCGCTGATCCACCCCGATTTGCTGAGGTTTAGAGGAATATAAGTCCTTAGAGATACATCCCAGGAGGGTATGTCGGTAGTGTCAATGGTGTATCTTATCGGATAGACCTCCCCGGGTATGGCTTTGGTGTCGCCCGGTTGAAGAGTCCGGTAATGGTGCATCTCCTCAATAACGGTGTTGGTGCGATGCCTGTCGTTGTAGTCTATCGCCACCTCAAATACCGGATAGAATCCCGAGTAATTGAAGTTGAGGTGTCCCGAGTGGAATCCTTTGTGGTATGAATATCCGAGCTGCATTGTGGCAGTACTGAGGTTGTTTTGAGAAATGAGTGTTGCTCCTGCCGATACCAGCTGATAGAAGTGCTCGTAACTCATAGTCATAATCCTATTGATGTTGGCGTAGAAAGGAGCCCAGGAGTGAATTCTCATAAGATGAGATGCTTTTTTATACTCTTGTGCGGGGATGGAATCTATCCTTGCCTTGAGAGCCGCATCTTCTTCTGCCGACAGAGGTGTGGTATGGAGCTTTGCTTGACGCGAAAGATGCTCGGCAATATCGTTTACAAAGGGTTTTTCAAAATCTGCGACTCTCCAGTCCAGCGAGTCCAGCGGAGCTGATACGGGCTGGTAGCCTTTGAGTCCGAAATCGGCCCAGTAAAGTCGTCCGGATTGGGTGTCGATATGAGGATATCTGGCCCCAAAGCGCGAATTGGTAAGTTTGCGGAGCAGTTTGAGGTCGGGGTTGTAGAGATAGCTGTTGACAAGACCATCCAGATCGGATGTAAAGTAGAGATGCCCGCCTGTGGAAGAGAGGTCCTGAATATATTTGTGTTGGTCGGGGATTTCGTTGTGCCAGACTCCGTCGCCTATTGAGAGGTCCGTCTTGTAGAGTCCCATTCCCGATTCTGTTATAATCAGCGCGTAGAGCAAGTCTCCAATCGGTGCTACTTGCGTAATTTGTCCTCCGTGTGGTGCAGGGATGATTTTCTTTACATCTCCCTTTCGTTTGTCCAACTGTACCAGGCGGGAGCCGCCCTCAATGGGATATTCTACAGCAAAGAGAGATTGTTTGTCAGCCGAAAGTGCAGGGTTGAAGTATTTGGTTTTGGAGGTAATGTTCCTTATTTTTCCGCTGGTAAGGTCGTAGCTGCGTATTATGGAGAAGTTTTGCAGTTCCCAGCGAGCGTCCGGTACCGTTTCAGCCCAGATAAGAGTGTTCTCCCCGTCGGAAATGATATTGCTGGTGGTGGCCGCAAAGGGTCTTATAATCCTTTCTTTGCCGAAAAAGTCTATATGTACAAGTGTTCTGGAGTCGTGGTATCCGCTTTTGGTGGCAATAATGCCATTTTCAGTCGGGAGAATGTCGGTATAACCGGTGTATATGCGAGGCTCTTTGGCAAGTGCCGGTTCTGCTATGTGGTATGGGCCTCTGCTGAGATAATCTTTTTCCCATACTTCGCTCATGTGTGAGGTGAGAAAACGCCAATGTTTTCTCGGAGTACGCCCCGTGGCCCTGATAAAACTGGTATTCCATACGCCAAAGAAATCCCACCACCTTTTGACCTGGACCGACATTGCGTCACCGGTAGCATAATAATTGCCGGAGGTATATCTCATCATACTTGCCAGCATATAACCGAAGGCATATTTATTGGGAGCATAATGGCGGTACGAACCATATCTCCAGTGATCATAGGAACGGATATCCCCTTGCAGGAAAGCTGTCCTATAATACATTAAAAACTCTCCGTCACGGCCTCGTCCTGCACTGGAAAAGTCGGTTTCATTGAGAACGGCATCGCCTTCAAGCAGCCATACAGAGGGGTAAAAACCTACACCCAGAGCGATTGACTGCTCTCCGAGGAGCAGATGGAAAAAACTGAAAACACCTTTTGTGTAGTGCTGCATCTGTCCGAGGTGCCTTCCTTCGTGAAGAGCAAGTTGTATTTCCCAATTTTGTGCATATCCTCCCGTCGCCGGTGGGGAGGTAAAAATTTCTATTCGTTTTGGGGCCCATACAACAGTTGCATTGCTTGTTGTAGTGTAAGGGTGGAGGATTAAAGGCACCCTGGGTGATTCCATCTTAAGTCCGGTAAGGTTTGTGCGTTGGTGTTTCTCGAAAAGATAGAGATATCTTCTGGCCAGGGAATCTGTCTGTTGAGGATATATTACTTTATATGTATCTCCTTGTATGAAGGACCATTTTGCATGTGAGGGGTCATTGCCGAGCGTAAAATATTGTGCCGCAGCACGATTTTGTGATAACAAAAGTGCTGTAAAAAGTAATGTTATTAGGGCAAAACGGCCTGCGGGAGATGTGGTTTTCATAAAATAGGGCACAAAGGTAGCAATTTTGCAATAAATACCTGAAAAACCGGCATCAACCCGCAGCTCTGGTTAGCCAGGATATGATTTTCTCAGGTGGCGCATCCTTGAAAATGACTCTTTTTTCATTGTCAAGCAGATAGAGCGACGGTATTGCCCGAATATTGTAAATGGTCTGCATATTGAGTATAAGATCCTGATCATATCCGTTTATCCAGTTCTCAGGATAGTTCGGCAGGTAGCCGTACCATTCGCTCAGATCGGCATCGGGATAGATATTTAGCACGACCAGCCTCTTCTGGTCGATCAGTTGAGTTATTTCAGGCAAATTGGCAAGTGCATCAATTATCTCCTGACAGTTTTGACACTCGGGATTGCTGAAAAATAGCAGCAGATACTCGGCCTTTACCTGGTGCAAAGTGCCTGTGCGGCCATTCTTAAGGGTATATTTGAAGTCTGCCGCCGTGGTGCCGATGCGGTTGTAAGAGCAAAGACGATGTAGGTGGCCATAGTGAATTTTCTCCTCATCAGTGGTAAAAGGAGATTCCTTAAGGTGAGCAAGTACCGGAAGAAACATTTCCTCATTTCTGTAGGGTGAATTGGGATCGTAGAGATATTTTTCAGAAAGGTCGGTAATGGTTTTCCAAATATTGCTCTCCGGATGGGAGAGTTGGTGTCTGGCTGCGCGGACAAGCATGGTGTCCTGGGCATCGTTCATTACCGGCAGGGTCACATTGTCCAGCGCCGTAAGATAAGTAGCAAAGGCCTCTTCAAAATCATCGGGTGTGACTCCCATTACCAGTGAGCTATCTCTGGAGTATTCAACCCCGGGAGCATAAAGTTTGTCCCAGAAGTGAAGGGAGATATATTGGAATGCTTGCTGTAAATTGCTTCCGAGCATTGCGGGCACCTGAGGGGTTGGAAATGGCCTGGCAGGTAAGTCAGCACTCTCTTTGCAGGCAGTAAGTGCCAATACTGATGCCAGAAAAAGAGATATTAGTGATTTTTTTGTCATCATGGATCAATATTTTTGCAAATGTAAATAAATAGTGTGACAAATTGGCAGAAATATGCTTATGGCATTTATTTTGCCAAAACTATACCATAAAGATTATTAAAAATTTAAACATTTCATATTATGAAGATTAAACCATTGGCAGACAGAGTTCTGATTGAACCTAAAGAGGCGGAAACCAAGACCGCAGGCGGATTGTTCATTCCGGACACCGCAAAAGAAAAGCCCCAGCAGGGTATTGTAGTAGCCGTAGGTAACGGCAAGAAAGATGAACCCATGGAGCTCGCCGCAGGCGATACCGTATTATACGGCAAATATGCCGGAACCGAAATCAGTGTTGACGGCAAAGATTATCTTATTATGCGTCAGTCAGACGTAGTTGCAGTACTCAAATAGTTAAAAAAATATTATGGCAAAAGAAATTAAATTTGATATAGAAGCGCGCAACCTGATTAAAGAGGGTGCAGACGCTCTGGCCAACGCAGTTAAGGTCACTCTCGGACCAAAAGGCCGCAATGTAGTTATTGACAAAAAATATGGTGCTCCTCAAGTAACTAAAGATGGAGTTACCGTAGCAAGAGAAATTGAACTCGAGGACAGATTCGCCAATATGGGCGCACAGATGGTTAAAGAGGTAGCATCACAGACCAACGATCAGGCAGGTGACGGCACCACTACCGCTACAGTCCTTGCACAGTCTATTATCAATGTAGGACTTAAGAACGTTACCGCAGGCGCAAATCCCATGGACCTCAAGCGTGGTATTGATAAGGCA
>JAAZMM010000037.1 GCA_012798805.1 Bacteroidales bacterium | reverse complement strand
TTCTGGGCCACGCTGCCGTCAGAGCTTTGCTTGATGGCCGCAAAGGGGTAATGGTGGGCCTTGTCAACAATAAGGTTGAATATACTTCATTTGAATTAGCCTGCTCACGCCACAATGAGATTAATAAAAACTGGTATGATATTGCGCGTATTTTGTCTATTTAATAAAATTGTTTAACTTTGCAGCCCAAAAAAATTTCATAATAATTTAAATATTAACACAGTGGACACACAAAGTTACAAGACAATCTCAGCCAACAGCGCTACCGTTAATAAAGAATGGGTAGTGGTTGATGCTACAGATCAGGTTCTTGGCCGTTTCGCTGCCAAAATTGCGGTTTTGCTTCGCGGAAAGCACAAAACTAACTTCACTCCCCATGTGGATTGTGGTGATAATGTTATCGTGCTCAATGCAGGTAAAGTGCGCCTAACCGGCAATAAAATGACTCAGAAGCAGTATGTCCGTCACACCGGTTATCCGAGTGGACAGAGATTCACTACTCCCAAGGAACTCCTGGAGCGTAAGCCCCTCGCTGTTCTGCGTCACGCCGTAAAAGGCATGCTACCGAAAAACCGCCTTGGAGCTCAGTTGCTTAAAAACCTCTACCTTTATGAAGGTAATGAGCATCCACATCAGGCCCAACAACCAAAACAAATCAATTTAAACGACTAAAAACAGAGCATGGAAGTAATTAACGCCCTTGGAAGACGTAAATCAGCAGTTGCTCGCGTTTATCTTAGCGCAGGTAAGGGTAACATCATCATCAACGGTACTCCGATGGATGAGTACTTTAAAGAGGAAACTCTTAAGTACATTGTTAACCAACCTCTCAATCTTACAGGCACAATTGCCAACTTTGATATCAAGGCCAACATTAATGGCGGCGGTGTCAAAGGTCAGGCAGAGGCCCTTCGTCTCGCGATTTCCCGCGCACTTTGTAAAGTTGACGAAGAGGCTTACCGTCCCGTTTTGAAGTCTAACGGCTTCCTCACCCGCGATTCCCGCGTGGTTGAGAGAAAGAAGCCCGGACAGCCTGGCGCAAGAAAACGCTTTCAATTCAGCAAACGTTAAGAGTATCACGCTGGTTTATTTGCACAGAATGGATTTAAAACAGCAGGACTCACATCTTATTGATATGGCTGCCTGAAGTTTGTCCTTCTGCGGAAAATCCAGGAGACCGGTAAGACCGCTACTCCTGATTGATGAAAAGAGAACTCCCGCTTTAAAAGTGGAGCAAAAAAGTTAAAACTATTACAAAAATTAATTAAAATGTCTAGAACAAATTTCCAGGACTTACTTGATGCAGGTGTTCACTTCGGTCACCTGAAGAGAAAGTGGAATCCCAAAATGGCTCCTTATATTTTTATGGAGAAAAATGGCATTCACATTATTGACCTGCATAAAACTGTTATAAAAATAGATGAGGCAGCAAATGTGATGAAGCAGCTCGCTAAGGCAGGCCGCAAAATTCTTTTCGTTGCCACAAAAAAACAGGCCAAGGACATCGTTGCACAGAACGCACAGGCAGTTGATATGCCTTATGTGACTGAAAGATGGCCGGGTGGAATGCTTACCAACTTCCCGACTATTCGCAAAGCTGTCAAGAAGATGCAAAACATCGACAAGATGATGGAAGATGGCACCTTCGATACATTGGCAAAACGTGAGAGACTCCAGGTTACACGCCAAAAGGCCAAACTCGAGAAAAACCTCGGTTCTATCAAAGATCTGACCCGTCTTCCTTCTGCAATCTTCGTGGTTGACGTACAGAAGGAGGTTAACGCAGTGAGAGAGGCCAACCGTCTCAACATCCCGGTGATAGCAATGGTTGACACCTGCTGCGATCCCACAAATATAGATTATGTAATCCCCGCTAATGATGATGCCGCCAAGTCTATTACACTTGTAACAGAGGTGCTTTGCAAAGCTATTGCGGAGGGATTGGAGGAGCGTAAGCTCGAAAAGGAGAAAGAAAAAGATGCCCAGCCGGTAGCTGAGAGCAAGGAAGTTCTTGCAGGCAAGAGACTTCGTCAGCGCAGAGAGAGACCTGCAAGGGCCAAAACTGCTGCCGTAGAAGAGAGCGCAGAAGAGAGTGCGGAAGAAGAGACTACAAACGAATAATATAACCTTCAAATTTTTTGCAAAATGGAAATTAAAGCAGCAGACGTTGCGAAACTTCGTAAAATGACAGGTGCCGGTATGATGGATTGCAAGAAGGCTTTGGTTGAAGCTGAAGGCGACTATACTAGGGCACAAGAGATTATCCGTGAAAAAGGTAAGCTCGTTGCAGCAAAACGTGCTGACCGTGAGACTTCCGAGGGAGCAGTTAAGATTCGTGTAAACGGAGGCAAGGCAATTATCGTATGCCTCGGTTGCGAAACCGACTTTGTGTCTCAAAACTCGGAGTTCCAGGATCTTGTGGACAGCATTGCAGATGCGGCAATCGCTAACTTTCCCGCTGATATGGATGCCCTAAAAGGGTGCAAACTCGCAGATGGTACAACCGTTGAAGAGGCCGTATCTCAGCAGACCGGAAAGAGCGGTGAGAAACATAGCCTCATAGCATATCACAGGCTTGATGCTCCATATATTGCGCACTATGTACATACCTTAAACGGTAAGCTCGGTGCTATCGTTGCATTTAACAAACCTGTTTCTGAGGAGCTCGGCAAGGGTGTTGCCATGCAGGTGGTATCAATGAAGCCTATATCAATTTCAGAAGCAGATTGCCCTGCAGAGGTGGTTGAAGAGGAGCGCAAAGTAGCTATTGAGAAGACAAAAGAAGAGCAAATACTTAAAGCAGTTGAAGCAGCTCTTAAGAAGGCAGGCATCAACCCCGCGCATTGTGATACTGAAGATCATATTGAGTCAAATACCAGAAAAGGCTGGCTTACTCCGGAGCAGGCAACTCAGGCACGTGAAATTATCGCAACTGTATCTGCAGAAAAGGCAGCTAACCTTCCTGAGCAGTTGATTCAAAACATTGCTAAAGGTAGGGTAAATAAGTTCCTTAAGGAGAACACTCTCGAGGAGCAGGAATACCAGCTGGGCGACGGCAAGATTTCCGTAAAGGATGCTATTGAAGCTGTTGACAAAGAAGCAAAGGTAATTGCATTCTACAGAGTATCCCTCAACGATTAATTTTTTAGCACATATATGAAGAAAGGCCGGCAAGTCGCCGGCTTTTTTTGTGCTCAGCGCTTCCCTGCATCCTTATTTTCCGGATTTCTTCGAATTGACGTACCTTTCTATTACGCGGGGGAAATACATTTGCTCCATACAGTGAATCCTGTCAGCAAGATCTTTAGCAGTATCATCGGAATTGACAGGGCAGCGTACTTGAAAAATATTCTCTCCATGATCGTAGATCTCGTCCACAAGGTGGATTGTGATGCCCGATTCTTTCTCGCCGGCTTCGATTACGGCATTATGAACACGCATACCATACATCCCTTTGCCCCCATACTGTGACGGAATAAGCGCCGGATGAATATTTATGATACGTCCTCTATAAGCTTCAATGATCTTTTTGGGAATTTTGAGCAAAAAGCCTGCTAAGATTATATAGTCAATTTCATATTCCTTTAGGACATCCATTGTCTCTTCAACCTCCTCACTGGGAAAAACCACACAAGGTACTTCAAGCCTTTTGGCGCGTTCAACAACAAATGCGTCCGGATTGTTGCAGAGAATTACCTTGACGTTTATTTTTCGGTGCTTTTTGAAGTAACGTATCAGGTTTGCAGCATTGCTGCCGGAACCTGAGGCATAAATAGCAAGATTAGTCATTTTCTTAATAATTTTAACTCTATAATACAAAGGTATAAAATTTGGAAGGCTAAAAAAAATATACTACTTTTGTATTTCCTTGCAAAGCAAGGCGTGAACTAAAATTACTAACTAAACCAAATTATTATTATGGAAGATATTACCGCAAAAGTAAAATCTATCATTGTTTACAAACTTGGTGTTGAGGAGAACGAAGTTCAGCCCGATGCCAGCTTCACTAATGACCTTGGTGCAGATTCTCTTGATACAGTAGAACTCATAATGGAGTTTGAGAAGGCATTCGGCATCTCTATTCCTGATGAGGTGGCAGAAAAGATCAGCACCGTACAGGACGCTATCGACTATATTGAGAATAATCAGAAATAGCGTTTTCCGCTATAAGAACCAATGTTTGCCAAGAGAGTTGTCATAACCGGTATCGGTACCATCAATCCCATAGGAGACAACATAGAGGATTTTTTCTCTAATTTGGATCGCGGGGTTAGTGGCGCCAGACATATTACCCGTTTTGATCCCTCTCTTTTCAAAACAAAGTTTGCGTGTGAGATCCGCGATTATACTCCCCAACGCTTCGGATTGGATATAAAGGAGGCGCGAAAACACGATAGATATACCCAATATGCCCTTATAGCGGCCGACCAAGCCATCAGTGATAGTAAGATCCCTCTGGAAGAGGATATATTCCGTAGAACGGGAGTAATAATTGGCTCGGGTATAGGTGGTATCGAGACTCTCACACAAGAAATAATGGACTACACCGAAGGGCAAACCCCTCGGTTTAGTCCCTTTCTTATACCCAAAATCATAACAAACATAGCATCCGGATCCATTTCTATAAAATATGGGTTCAGAGGCCCTAATTTTTCTGCTACTTCCGCTTGTACCAGCGCTGCAAATGCTCTTTGCGTTGCAGCCTCCATGATACAACTCGGGAAGGCTGATGTAATGATAGCAGGTGGCTCAGAAGCGCCGATTACGGTTACTGCCATCGGTGGTTTCAACTCAATGCGTGCACTCTCCACCAACAACGAAGAATATCAGACGGCTTCCCGTCCTTTTGACGCTACCAGAGATGGTTTTGTGATAGGAGAGGGGGCAGCCATACTGGTGCTTGAGGAGTATGAGCATGCAGTTAAGAGAGGAGCAAAAATTTATGCAGAGATCATAGGATATGGTCAGAATGCGGATGCGTATCATATTACTGCTCCAAGCCCGGAAGGAGTGGGGGCTTCCGAGTCAATGAGTATTGCACTTGAGGATGCCGGTATATCTCCGGATCAAGTTGACTACATCAACGCTCATGGCACATCTACCCCTCTTGGCGATATTGCCGAATTAGATGCCATTAAGAGGGTTTTTGGAGATGCTGTATATAATATCAATATCTCGTCATCCAAATCGATGACCGGTCACCTTCTTGGTGCTGCCGGAGCTGTTGAGGCATTGGTTTGCTTACATGCGATCAGGGATGGTATAATTCCTCCCACCATCAATTTCAGCGAAAAAGATGAGAATATAGATTACTCTCTCAATCTCACTTTCAACACTGCTCAGAAGCGCAAAGTTCGTGTGGCAATGAGCAATAATTTCGGATTTGGCGGACACAACGCCACTATCATCTTCGCAGCGCCTGATTTTATCTCTCGCTAGAATAGGGAGTTTACAGAATGTAAAACATACAACAACGGCCCCGAAATTTCGGAGCCGCGTTTCATTTTTTGGTGCAAGATATCCTATTTGAGTACTGTATAGACTATCCTGAGTTTGGGGTTACGGTCGCAACCCGTACCATTAAACTTCGCTATGTTATAGTAGGTAAAATCAGGATAATGAGTAGTCACATTTGTAGTGCTATTGGTGTGGGAGATGGTTTGCATCAGCCATAGATCATCCTCATCAGTTATTTCAGAGCTATCTTTCTTGATCAGATCCTGGAGGTAGAAACCTATATCGGGCTTGTAATTGAGCAATGAACGGTTGAGAGAGCCGTTATTCATAAAGCTGTCATAAATCTCATCAATAGGTTTGTACAGTGTGTGTTTTTTAGTTCGAACTCTCCTGCAGGGGAAAAGATTGCCGGGATAATTGTCCAGAGCTATGTAATTGCCGGAATATTCAAATGGAAATTCCAGCGTAGCTTTGGCAATTACAAGATTGTTGAGATCAATATCGTTTTCTTTAGCCCAACTCTGCATCAGTGAATGAAGGGCGGCTCCGCTGACATGCGGCTTTATACCGGAGAGACTTTCGTAGTAGAGAGTCTCGACAGGGTTGTCTGTGACCCTATTGCCGGACTCAGAAGTCATTGAGTTGAGTGAAAGGTATTCACCCAATCGAAATGCAACTGAGGTGTCTCTTCTTTTTCCGGCCTCATTCGTAGAGGTAAAGGAAAGCCTTACATCTGCGCTGTAAATATCAAAGTAATTTAGGCGCCCGCCGGTGAGCCCTTCTTCTATATCG
>JAAZMM010000036.1 GCA_012798805.1 Bacteroidales bacterium | reverse complement strand
TCAAATTGGAGATCTTCGGGAAGGCCACCCACATTGTGATGTGATTTGACGCATTTTGCAGTCTTAGTGCCGGATTCTATAATATCGGGGTATATCGTGCCCTGAGCAAGAAAATCTATCCCTTTAAGTTTGCGGGCCTCTTCTTCGAATACTCTTATGAACTCACTGCCGATAATCTTTCTTTTCTCTTCCGGGTCCGCTACGTTTTCCAATTTTGAAAGAAATCTCTCGGTAGCATCAACATAGATAAGGTTGGCGCCGAGACGATTGTGGAAAAGGTCCTCCACGTTCTCTGACTCGTTTTTCCTCATCAGGCCATTATTGACATGCACGCAAACAAGGCGATCACCGATAGCCTTTAAAAGCAGGGCGGCAACAACTGAACTGTCAACACCTCCGGAAAGCGCGAGAAGTACCTTGCGATCACCCACCTGCTTGCGAACCAGTGCTACTTGATCCGCTACGAAATTGGCCATATTCCAATTGGCCGTGGCTTTACAAGTCTCAAATACAAACTCCCTGAGGGCCTTTTGGACGGCAGATTCGTCAGAAGTAAACTCGTCAAGCTTCACATCGCAGCGAGCCTTATCGTGTCCGGCTGCCAAAACGGGAAATCCGGCCCGATATATCTCCGGCAGAACATCTATCTCAACTCCATCTATGATATTATTAGGGCCCCCATTTATGATTACCCCTTTAACATTGGGCAGAGCCCGGAGCTCCTTTGCCGTTATATCGTGTGGATGAATCTCGCTATAAACCCCCATTGCACGGATTGCCCTGGCTACTACCGTATTTTCGTGACTGCCAAGGTCGAGTATTACAATCATGTCCTGTTTCATAGATAGGTAAAATATTAAGTGTCGATATAGGAAATCAGTGCAAAGATAGACTTTTTCGTCCTTACAACAGTTGCTTTTTCAGATAATCCACAACCTGGATGTCAGCGGGAAGCCAATTGATCTCCTCAAACTCTTGAGGAGTTACCCATTTTGCTGCACTATGTGTCAACAGACGCGGGGCCCCGAAGAGAATAGTGCATTTATAACAATGCATCACAAGGTGAAATTCCGGATAATCATACTCTATTGTAAGGAGAAATGAGTCCGCGGATATTATAATCCCCAGCTCCTCCATTATTTCCCTCTTGAGGGCCTGTTGCTTTGTTTCACCCGGCTCGATCTTGCCTCCCGGGAATTCCCAGCGTCCGGCCATGCTTCCGCTACCGCGCTGGGTAACCAGTATTTTGGGTCCATCAAATATGACGGCAGCTACAACTTCTATAATTCGTCTATCCATTTTGTAAAGTCAGCTTACAAAATTAATAAATTCGGCATATTTTCCTATTTTTGCCGATTGAACAATACAAAATATGAATATGGAAATAAATTTCTTTCACAATTTACTTGAAAAATGGGGGGTAGGGGAGCGTCTGATTCATGAATTGGAACTGCTCTTTTTTGCAGTAGCGGTGACGCTTCTCATCCTTTTGGTCAATCTGATCTGTCGTAGAGTGATCATACCCATTGTAAAGCGACTAGTCAAGAAAACCCGCAATAAATTTGATGATATTTTACTTAATGACAGGGTACTTAAAAATCTTGTGCGGACTTTGACACCTATTATCATACTTATTGCACTACCCTATGCAGTCGATGCATTTCCCGTGCTCCTGATAGTTTTCAAGAGGTTGGCTATGGCATGGCTCACCCTCTCCATAATACTTCTCATATGCTCAATATTTGATGCAATATATAGTTATCTGGGTGAAAAGGATGTGGCACAGCATCATCCGATAAAGGGCTTTATGCAGATGTTTAAGATCATAGTGGTCTGTATAGGTATCATTATCATCATAAGCATCCTGGTTGACAAGAATCCAGGGGCCATATTAACTGCTTTGGGTGCCTCAGCTGCTGTACTGATGTTGGTTTTCAAGGACACGATAGTGGGCCTTGTGGCAGGCATCCAGCTCTCAGCTAATGATATGCTTCGCCCCGGTGACTGGATCAATATGCCGAAATATAACATTGACGGTGATGTCATTGATGTCTCACTTACTACTATCAAGGTACAGAACTTTGACAAGACTATCTCCACGGTTCCTCCCTATGCACTCATCAGCGACTCTTTCCAAAACTGGCGCGGAATGCGTGAGGCCGGTGGCAGACGTATCAAGAGACACATCCCTATAGATATGAATACGATCGGATATCTGACAAATGAACAGAGGGGAGATTTGGTCTCCAGAGGCTGGATGGAAGCCGATGCTCCGGCAGATGTAGTCAATCTTAAAGTTTTCAGAGATTACCTGCAAAACTATCTTCGCTCTCATACTCAAGTACATCAAGATCTTACTTTGCTTGTCAGAGAGTTGCAGCCTACTTCTGAGGGTATCCCGTTGGAGCTCTATTTCTTTTCAAACACCACTGTGTGGGCAGAATATGAAACTATTCAGTCGGAAGTTATCGAACATGTTCTTTCAGTAATGCCCAAATTTGGTCTGAGAGCCTTCCAGCGTAGCTCAGGTTCACTTTCAAGCCTTGACAACCCAATAAAGTATTCTTGAGAAATGATTTTGCCTTAACGGCAGAACATAAATCCTATATATGCTCTCGGTCCCACAAGGTCCGAGAGTTTTTTATTATCGATCTGCAGCAAACAATCTACCCTGAAAACCAAATGTATTACATCAGTAATGGCAAATTCCACCCCTAAGAAGGGATCTATCGCAAAAAAGGTGTTCTTATGAAAATATGCATTTTCCTCAGCCTTCCAGTCCGACATTGAACCCTCAAATATCAAAAGATTTTTTCGGGCACCTACACCGAGGGTAGTACCTATAAAAAACGACCATCTGTTTCTTTCCAAATAGAAGTCTGTCAGAACTCCACCCCATGCAGAGGAAACGTAACTCCCTTCGGACAAATCCTTATTTAAAGATAATGTAGAGACATAACCCTCCGTGCCAACCCTCCAATATTCACCAAAACGCACTCTGGCCGCTCCTCCGATACCCTTCGTGATACCTGAGGCTTTATATGAAAAGGGGATTTCACTACCACCCGGCATTTCTGCCGGAGATCCGGAGAGATAACCAGCGTGAAGCATCATACCACCCTGGAAGCCATTATAGCGCAATATTCCACTCTTTTGCTCATTCTGTGCATATAGAGATTTGAACGAACAAATAAAGATTAGAACTGTGATGATTTTGGAAAGTAATTTTTTTTTCATTGGCTCTGTGTAATTTCTGTCAAACTTACCACATTTTCCAGATGGTGGGTGTGGGGGAACATATCCAGCGGCTGTACCGCTGTGATTTTATAACGCTGAGATAGTACGGCAAGGTCACGCGCCTGAGTTGCCGGATTGCAGCTTACATAGATAATATCTCTTGGTGATGCCTCAAGAAGCACTTTGGCTACATCCGGATGGATACCGGCTCTCGGTGGATCCAATACCACAATATCAGGAGCGCCATTTTGCGATATGAACTCTGCATTAAGGATATCCTTCATATCACCTGCAAAAAAGGAGGCATTTTCTATGGAGTTGATCTTTGCATTGAGTTTTGCATCTTCAATGGCCTCCAGTACATACTCTATTCCAATTACCTTTGATGCAAGTGAGGAAAGAAAGAGTGCAATTGTGCCCGTGCCCGTATAGAGGTCGTATATTACGGGCTTATGGCCATCGGGTGTGCGTGAGATAGCATCACGAACATACTCCCTTACCACTGAGTAGAGACGGTAAGCCTGCCCGGAATTGGTCTGGAAGAAGGATTTGGGGCCTATTTTGAAGCGAAGGCCCTCCATATCTTCATAGATGGCATCCTCACCTTTATATAAGATGCAGTCAAGGTCATTGATAGTGTCGTTACCCTTGGGATTAATTACATAATATAGGGAATTAAGTTCCGGAAATGCTTGCCAGAGTGCATCCAAGAGGGCATTGCGCTTAATCGTCGCCCCCGGATCGGCACCATCAAACGCATCTTTACCAAATACCACTATCACCATTTCTTCTCCGGTAGATGTGGTGCGAACTATCAGTGTGCGCAAAAACCCACGCTGTTCGCGGAGATCAAAGAAGCTCAAATCATTATTCAGCGCATAATCTCGCACAAAGAGCCTTAGTGCGTTGGATGGCTCGCGTTGCAGGTGACAATGGGTGATATTCAGCACTTTATCAAACATTCCGCTTATATGGAATCCCAATCCGCAACGCTCTTTGTCAGAGAGTAATTCGGGATCCTCCTCTGTAAATATCCATCTGCGGTTCGAAAAGGTAAATTCGAGTTTATTACGATATTCCACCGTTTTTTCGGAACCGAGGATAGGAGAGACCTCCGGAAGATCAAGGTTACCGATCCTCACAAGTTGATCCACCACCTGCTGCTGCTTATACTGAAGTTGCATAGGGTAGGGGAGTGCCTGCCATTTACAGCCCCCACATTTGCCGTGATGGCTGCAAAAGGGCTCTATACGGTGCGGGGAAGGGGTGATAAGGCGTGTAACATAACCTTCCATATAACCTCTTCTGATGCGTGAGACCTGCACATCCACTATATCTCCGGGGATGGCCTGGGGTACGAAAAGTACTTTGCCATCTATATGAGCGAGAGCTTTGCCTTCGGCAGCAATCGATTCAATCTCAACACTTTGCAACAATGGTCTTTTCTTTCTCGCCATAGAGGAAAAATTTTCTGCAAAGATAAAAGAAACTTTGGCAGTATGAAACCTAATTATTATCTTTATGCTTATAAAGCTCAAATTTCCACGGTTATGAGAAAGTGTGTTTCCATATTGTTGCTGTCATTGCTTTCAGTGACCGCTTTCTTTGCTTATGCAGAAAATGATAAGAAACAACATGATTTTTTTGTCATATACGGTAAAATAATCGATGTTGATACCAAGGCACCGCTTCATTTCGCTTCCATCACTCTGGAGGGCACCAATATTGCCAATGTTACCAATTCCGAAGGTTTTTTTTCCTTGAAACTTCCATTGGATATTTATGGTGACCGTACAATTACTACAAGCCATCTTGGTTATATGTCAACCACATTAAAAGTTGCCGACTTTCTCGGGTCCAGTGACTCTAAGCCCTTGATAATCAATATGAAATCAGTGCCATTATCTCTCGATCCCGCTACGATACGAGGTTATGACGCACGATCTCTCTTTTATGAGGCTTATGGTAGGATCAAAGAGAATTATCCGCAGAAAAGTGTTGGAATGACGGCATTCTATCGTGAGATGGTTAAAAAGGGTGGCAGCAGGTATCTCTCTCTAAATGAGGCAATTATAGACATTGAAAAGGCAGCTTATGATAACTTTTTCTCCTCTGACAAAGCTGCCGTTTATAAGGGACGCGGCAGCATCAATTATAACTCCAGTGATACCTTATTCATTCATTATCAGGGTGGTGTAATGTCATCACTCTATATTGACCTTGTTAAAAGACCTTTTGCGGGAGTCTATTTTGAGTCAATTGACAACTATTACAATTTTAAAATGGGCCAGTCGGCTCTAATTGACAATAAATTTTTCTATGTGGTCGAATTTGACCAAAAAACCAAAGATCCTGAAGCGACTATTTTATATAGAGGTCGTATCTATATAGAGTCCGAGTCGCTTGCAATTGGTCGCATAGAGTTTGCCATGAATGTGGAAGGCCGTAAAGATGCCGGAGGTATATTTGTCCCAAAAAAGCCGGCGAATTTGCGCGTGGATGTAGAACAGGCTACATATATTGTCAACTACAAGGAGTACGACGGTCTGTGGTATTACGATTATGCACGATTGGAGGTTAAATTTTCGACCAGACGCAGGCGTGCCATTTTCCGTAATTATTATTCCGTGCTTTCAGAAATGGCCGTGACTGATCACAAGGTTGGAGAATTTAAAATTGATCCGGAAAAACGCGTGCGTTACAAAGATATGCTCTCTGAAAGGGTTAAGGACTTCAGGGATGATGATTTTTGGGAGAATTACAACATAATCGAGCCGGATGCCTCCATAGATGCCATTATACGCAGGATAATCCGACAATTGAGGCGTCGTGAGAATAATTAGGTCTTTTTAACACAAGTTATATTATGTTAAATAGGGTTTTGCGAATCAAAAGCAGGATCCTATTTTATTTATATGTATGTAAGAAGAAATTTGATCTCTCTCCCACTATTGGGATTTTAAAAGGTCACGGGTTGTGAAGTATGCTCCTTTCAGAATTCAAGCGGGGTGATGCCTGTCGCGTTTTTGAAAAATCGCGTAAAAGTTGACGAAGATGAATATCCAAGCTTCTCCGCTATCTCCATCACATCCAGGGTTGTACTTGCAAGCAATCGTTTAGCTTCAAGTAGAATCGATCTGTTGAGCCATTGCTGCGGAGTATAATTACTGACCTCTTTGACCACCTTTGAGAGGTGTTTACTGGAGACACAGAGTTCTTTAGCGTAGTAATCCACACTTTTATGCTCCCTATAATCATTCATAAGCCTCAAGAGAAAGTCCCTCGTAATCCTTTCTTTACTTGAAAGGTGCTGTTCACTACTGCCGCTGCGCACATTTCCGATGATTATAAAAAGATAAGAGTTGATAAGCGAAAGCATCAGCTTAATCCTGTAGGTGGTCAGCGGTTTTTCCAGCTGGTGAAGAATGATGGTGTGAAGATGTTCCAGATCCTCACTTAGCTGGGGATCGAGCGTAAGTACATTGAATTTGAGAATACTTCGCATATCGATGTCACCGGCTGCAAGAGCAAGATCCGGAAGGTACTTAGGCGGAACATAAAGCACTCTGGCCAAAAAATCCTTTTGAACCATTTGCAGGATAACGATAGAACTTGGCATTAAGACACATAACTCTCCTTCCCTGAAAGTGATTTTTTCATAGTTGGCAGTCCCGGTACAGATACCCTTCAGGCCTTGTATCAGAAAAAGGCCCTCTATTAAAAAAGGAGTATTAGCGGTATGGATAAGAATGTCGTAATTTATCGTTACTGCCTGGAATATGTCAGCTTCGATTTTTTGCATATTATTAGTTTTTCTCTTTTCAAAAATAAATATTTTTTTACAAATTCTCAAACCAATTGGCTGAACTATCAAATAAACTCTCCGAATCTTCAAATACGCTCTTTTATCCTCAAATTTACTCCCTGAATCGGGCAGAATTGTTTGCATTTTGCTTATTTTTGTAAAAACCGGTAATAAAATGGAACAAGATACAATATGTGCATTGGCGACTCCGGCCGGTAGCGGCGCAATAGCCGTTATAAGGTTAAGTGGCGATAAGTCGCTGGAGATAGCTGATAAAATTTTTAAAAGCAGCAGAGAGGACTCTCTCAAGGACGCAGAAGGTTATACCGTCAGATATGGGCAAATCCTCAATGAAGAGGGAATACTTGATCAGGTGCTTGTTACGGTATTCCGCTCTCCCGCCTCTTATACCGGCGAGGATTCGGTGGAAATCTCCTGTCACTGCTCCCCTTTCATTATCAATGAGATCCTCTCTTTACTGGTAAAAAACGGTGCCAGAATGGCAGCAGCGGGCGAATTTACCCAAAGATCCTTTCTCCACGGAAAGATGGACCTTGCACAGGCAGAAGCGGTCGCAGATCTGATCGCCTCCGAGACTGCGAGCGCCCACCGCGTTGCACTCTCCCAGATGAGGGGCGGATTCTCCGCCGAGCTCTCTTCGATGCGGGCAGATTTGCTGGAAATTGTGGCTTTGATGGAGCTTGAGCTCGATTTTAGCGAAGAAGAGGTAGAATTTGCCGACCGCACCCATCTACGCTCCTTGGTGGATGATCTTTTGGCCCATATAGGAGAACTGATTTCCGGCTTCAAGCTCGGAAATGTGATTAAAAACGGTATTCCGGTGGCTATTGCAGGGGCTACCAACACCGGTAAAAGCACCCTTCTGAATACAATTCTGGGTGAAGAAAGGGCGATCGTCTCCCCTATCCACGGTACTACCCGCGATTATATCGAGGATACTGTCAATATAGACGGTACTCTATTTAGATTTATCGATACCGCAGGTATTCGACAAACTCACGAAACTCTCGAAAATATCGGTATAGAACGCACTTTTGAGAAGATTCGCCAGGCTACCGTGGTATTGCTGATGCTGGATGCCACCCGCCCGGATAACTTTGATGACTCGATCAATACACTCACCTTAAAGGTTGACCAATCTCAACAAAAGGTTATAATTCTCATCAATAAATGCGACCTTGTACTCGATTTGCCGAAGTCGGGCTCCGGTAAGGATGCCATATTGATAAAAGAGACAAAATCAGATGGAGATACAATGTCGGCAAATGCTACAATATTGGACGAAGATGAAAAGTCAGTAAATGATACAATATCGGGCGAAGATGAAATGGAAGATGAAATGTCGGCCAAGTATGCTATCGAAGTCGATGATATTGATGCGATACTGGGCAAATATGTGGAAAATGTGAGGGAGTATTCCGCTTCGGCAGGCCTCTCCCCTACTGCCATCATCCCTATTTCTGCTTCCCGACACCTTGGACTTGACTCCATCAAGAAAACTTTGCATTCAATCTGCACAGTTGGTACAACTCACGGCAACTCAGTGCTTGTAACAAACTTGCGACATTTTGAGGCCCTTCAAAATTCCCATTCCGCACTCACACGCGTTGCAGAGGGCCTCGAAACCACTCTCCCCACCGACCTCCTGACCCAGGATCTCCGTGAAGCCCTCCACCATCTCGGCACCATCACCGGCGCAATTACCACCGACGAAGTCTTGGGCGAGATATTCAGCAAATTCTGTATTGGCAAGTAAGATAAATCATTGATTATCAATGGGTTAACTTGACAAACGAACTGTAGGTCAGGTAAATTCAAGTTCACTCAAGCTTGACTGATGCGAGGAAATTATTGCCGGGCATTTCGCAGCCACAGGCTGCACAGAGCTGCTTTGCAGCGAGAAATGCACGGAACTTATGACGAGCCGAGCACTTTACAGAGCTGCAACGCAGCGTGAAATGCACGGAATTGTTTTTTACTACATAAAGCGTATATACACTTTTTGTAATCACATTTTATGTAATTACATTTTTGGTAATTACATTTTTTGTGCTAAATTTGTGGTGTAATAGTTAAAATAAGAATTATGGAAACCCCTTTTATCTTTGGTAAAATTGCAACAGAGAAGAATTTCACAAACAGAGAGGTAGAAACAGCCCACTTAGTTCAAAATTTCAAATCGTTAATCAATACAATCATTATATCCCCTCGCCGTTGGGGAAAGAGTTCACTCGTAAACCGGGCTGCTAAGCTGGCTATGGAAGAGGATTCAAAGTTGAGAATTTGCCATATTGACCTTTTTAATGTGCGTAATGAAGAACATTTCTATTCATTGCTTGTTCAAAAGGTTATTGCTGCAACATCCTCAAAGTGGGAGGAAGCGGTTAATAATGCTAAAAGTTTCTTTAAACACCTTATTCCTAAGATTTCTATTGGAACCGACCCGACAAATGAGGTGTCAATCGATTTTGATTGGGAGGAAGTAAAGCATAATGCCGATGAAGTTATAGACCTTGCCGAAAAGATAGCAAAAAAGAAAGGTCTTAAGATAGTTATCTGTGTGGATGAGTTTCAGAATATCTCGGAGTTTACAGATCCGGATTATTTTCAGAAAAAACTACGTTCGCATTGGCAGCTGCATCAAAATGTTGCTTACTGCCTATATGGTAGCAAACGCCATATGATGATGGAAGTTTTTACTAATTCATCAAAGCCATTTTATAAGTTTGGTGATTTGATGTTTCTTAATAAAATCGCTACTCCATATCTCGTAGAGTTCTTCAAAAGTCGTTTTTCAGACACAGGAAAGAGTATAAATGAGGATGCGAGTCATTTGATAGTAGAACTTGTGGACAATCACCCTTATTATGCACAACAGCTCGCACAGCAGGCATGGTTGCGAACACAAAATGAGTGTACTGTTGAAATTGTGCGCGAGGCCCATACTGCATTGGTGGAACAGTTGAGTCTTTTATTTGTGACGATTACCGAAACATTGACCACACAACAACTCAACTATCTTAATGCTTTTATTGCAGGTGAAAAGGCGATAAGTTCTACCGAAGTGATGTACCGCTACCAAATATCCTCTTCAACCTCAATTTCCCGCTCTAAGGCGGCACTTATCAAGAATGACATCTTAGATGAAACAGCCGGTGAAATATCATTCCAGGACCCTATTTATGCTTATTGGTTGAAGACGGAATATTTTGCGAAATAACAAAACATCAAGCTGAGGATAACTGAATCCCCCACAAAAATACTAGCACCTGTAACAACAACGAGCGTAGAACAAAATTTACACATCTCTATTTGCATTAGGCTGGTAATTTACTTTATCGCCTCGTACAACCTCTTATAAAACAGATCTTTACGCACTATTCTGTAGTGGGGGTCGTATTTGTCGCGGAATTGAGGGCTGTGATGGAGGGCGTATTGACCGGTATTGAGCAGACTGTCTATTGCGATGCGGTCGGTTTCGTAATCCGGCAGTTGCAAATTCATTGAAGCTATGACACCCTCTATTTTGCGCCATTTCTCCGTCCATTTCGATATTTCGTCACTTTCAACCTTTCTGGCCCCCGAAATGAAAGCATCAAAGAGTTCATTCCTTGTGATCTTTCCGGACTGAACTGCGCAAAGATGTACTCTGAAGAAGGCACTATCCACCCCGATGGGTTCATACATAATATCTGAATTGTCCGGAATAAGCAATTCCGAGTCAAGATAGCGACCTGCGGAGAGTGTATCGGCAATAATGTGTTCAGGCCCGAATTCTGCCTGAAAAAAGGCCTTGTAAAGGTCTTGTAGCCGAGATTCAGGATAAAGCGACATCTGCGCATTTACGGCATTCTTGATCTTGACTGTGTCATTATTCACGCAAGAAACAAGAAGAATTGTTAAAATCAGGAATATTATCGCCGGGAATCGTTTCATAGTGTTAATGTTTTTTACAAAGTTAATCATTGTAGGGCATTTCACATACCCCAAATTTTCGCTAACTTAGCATCATAAATCGAGATCGTATGAATTATAAGAGACTTATCACTTTCATTCTGTTTGCTTTCTTGCCGATGGTTGGCGTAGGATTGTTCCT
>JAAZMM010000035.1 GCA_012798805.1 Bacteroidales bacterium | reverse complement strand
CCCTATATGTCAATTTTGCTCCGGCTGATAGTGTGCCGGAACTGATCTTTTGTTTAAAGTCTGCTTGTAATGAGGTTATGAAGGGGCTTCCTCCGGAATCAGAACAATTTATCTCAGCTCCTTCCAGGAAATAGTAGGAGGGTCTGTGTCCCCATGTTCTGGATATGGAACCGTTAATTGTCAGATCAGAGGTGTCCGGCTTTATGATATGTCGGTATGATATCTTTCCTTCTATGTTTTCCCTGTTCCATGTAACATCTTTGCGCCTCTTCTCCTTACTCTCCATTCCCGCCTTAATGTATTTATTATCCAAGTCTTGCTTTATATTATGTCTTGGCAGCATGGATTTTAGGTCAATGCTAAGGATGTTCTTTTCGTTAATTCTTAAGTCAGTACCGACTCCGATATTATTGTTGTACACATATCTGGTGGCTCTCATCTGCTGGTAGGTCTGATTGCCATTTTCGTGTATCAGGCGATTTAAGGTCGTATTGACGATATCGTCTTCATACTTTGTGTTGTAATTAAATCTCCAGGAAGTTTTGGGTTTGGTATATGACAGTGCCAAATTGCCTGTTACAAAGTGGTTGAAGCCATAGTTTGCTGAAATTACCCCACTGAAGCCTTTTACAACATTCCTTTTGGAGACTATGTTTATGATACCACCGGTACCCTCGGAGTCGTATGAAGCATCGGGGCTGGTAATTATTTCAATATTTTTGATATTAACTGCCGGAATCACTGCAAGGTCACCGACTGTTGTGGGAACTCCATCCAGAAGTACGAGGATATTTCTGTTACCTCTGATTGAAATGGCATCATTTACCAGTGTCACAGATGAAGATGTACGGAGTATGTCGAGAGCAGTTCCTGTTTCGAAACTCATATTTGCAGAAGCGTGGATCACGGTATGCTCGACCGAAGACGTGGCCGCATCCCTCTTAGCAGTCACAACAGCTTCGCCAAGAAGAACTGCATCTTCTTTTATAATAATCTTCTCCAAGTTTATTGATGACCTCTCAGGCTTGAAACTAACCTCTTTTTTAGCGTATCCGATAAATTCTATTACTAGCAGATGTTCCTCAGTACTGCGGTGTATTTTAAATGAAAAGTCCCCATTCTCACCCGTCATAGCTCCCGTCAACAGCCTTCCTGATTCATACGCAACAACTGAAGCATATTGTACAGGTAAGTTATTGTTGTCAACAACCGTTCCACTGACCGTACACGAAGTTTGGCCGTGGCTCACAAGATGAGTGAAAACCAGAAAAGTTAAAATTACTATGAATTTGAGTTCCTTTCTCATTTTAGATAGGATGGAATTAGTCATTAAAAGATCTTCAATTAGGCATTATACTTTTTAAAAAAGAGCCTACACATCGGTAAAGTCTTATTATCTCTATGCAGGATTGCACTAGTATTAGACTTCGTGTTGGCCCAAAGAGTTTAATTACAGTTATGGAGAAATGAGGCTTTTATTTTTTCTACTTCTCTATTGGAACTTCATTCAATCTCATCAGTTTCTGTTGTTCCATATCAAATACAAAAGGTGTTGCGCTATCAATCATATAAAAATCAGATTGAGGGATATCACCATTTACAATTTCAAAAATATCAATATCACCGGGATCACCATATTTGCCACATACAACAGCACCGGACTTTCTCATCCGTGTGTGAGCGAATATCTGTACAATTCCCTGCTCTTTACCCCACATCGAACAATCTGTTAATTCATCTATATCTGCCCAAATACAAGAAGAAAATTGATCTCTACCCCCGCGATGGGCACTTACCATTGTCAACGCCGGTGAACCATTCAAAGAATTAATGAAATCCTCTATGTTATCTATCTTTTCATCTGTAAAGCTATCCAGCCAATCCAAAGTTATACCGGCATGGGTAAACACTACATTATCAATCTTTCTGCAAAATTGAAATAGATTTTTGTTAGTCTTAAAGAGCTCTGTGATTTTCTTCTTATTAGTATAATCCATCCTACAACCATATTCATCACCATTTATATAATGGTAGTCGTGATTTCCATAAAGCATGGTTATAGACCTCTCTTTTTGGACATTTCGCCATTCCAATATTTCCTGAAAGTTTTTAAGCGTTGAGATTGTGTCAACATCATCGAAAGAGTAATGATCCAGATAATCGCCCAGAAAAACAATTTCATCGAAATCCCCATCAACAGCCTCTTTCCAAAAAGTCCTGCCGTGAATATCCGGAAGAATCAATATTTTTTTACCCATAGTAATTACAAAATCAAGTTTTGCGAAATATAGTCATAAAAAGGGAGTCGCAACTCCCTTTTTGTTTTTTGATAATCCTTATTTGGGTGGAATATCGTATAAGAATGGCCCAGAAAATCGCGGGCATTTTGTGTTGGCTGGAACTATTATCAAAACTGTTGGTAAAATGCCTCTTGTGTTCTTAATAATATATTCTGAGGAATATAAAGATATAATTACTCAATAGAATCAATGTATTCTTTAGCCATTGCTAGACTAACTCCCATGGCCTCTTTGTACCTCTTACAAGCTTCAAGTTTCCCTTCCGCTCTTAAAATTTCTCTCCACTCATCATCAAAAGAGTTAGAGGTAGGTAAATCAAGTTTAAGAGGTGTGTTTGGCTTTGTTGAGGAGTCCTGATTAAGAATTTTGGCCTTTTGGGCTGCAAATTCATTTTCAGTTAAAATCCCCTTATCTTTGAGTTCAGCAAGTTTCGCTATTTCATCTGCGATAGAACCACTAATGGGTGAGATCTTTTTATTCTTAGTATTATGTGCTCTGTCGACAGCATCAATAATCACACTCAAAGTGTCTGTAATTCGTATTGCATCGTTTTTCCCTTGACGATATAAAGGATGATCATCGCTGACTGGTTTTGTTTCAACCCCCATCGTCCTATAATCATAACAAGCTATCTCTAAAGAAGGAACAGGGTTATTCCTAAGTAAAATTTTGACCTTAACTGATGAATGTAAATTCTGTTGTTTAGAAGAACCAGATAGGCCGCCAACTACAGCTCCCACACTACCTGCAACTGCACCACCGAGAATTGCACCACCAATAGTCCTTCCAGTAGATTTTTTCAACATAACATTGTTGTCCTCAATGAGCTCTACAGAAATAATATCCTCATAATTAAATATCTGCTTATGCAAACCTACAATATAAATAATCCTCTGGTGTTCATTGTCCGTGGCAAATGTAAAACGATTGTCGACACCAGTGATTTTCATAGTTGGAGTAAAGTCGGGTATAGTTTCAATGGCCTGACTCATCGCTTCTTCTCGTTCTTTTTTCTTTTTATCATTAGAAATTACAGTAAGGATGATCGCAATTACCATAATTGCAATACAAATTATTACGTATAACATAAAAATAAGGTTTAATATCTTGCCCTACAAAGATAGTATTATTATTCAAAGCATTCAACAAGACCACTCTATTTGAATACGGTCATGATGCCACATTAAATTTACTATGAAACAAGCACTTAGATTAGATATAAATACCGCTAACCTATGCTGTGATTTTTTTGCTACCGTGTTAGAGGATTATACATTAATAAATCCTGCTTCTACATCTATTTTTCTGAAAGCGTTCTGAATTTCGGAAATCTTATTTATAAGTTCTTCAAAATCGAGTGGATTTTTCTCATATATGAAGCTGTTGCACATATCTTTATAATCCCTCCTAAAGGCATCGATTATATTACTTGGTGGAATAAAGGTAATCTTATTAGGATGAAGTTTTGTGTAGTCCACATAACTAGGATGGTAAAAACGCTCTCTGTGTCTGACAATAGCCATGTAGTGCTTAATGTCAGAAAGCGCTATGTTCATATACTTTGTTTGAGAGAGTTTCTCCAAATCGTATAGGTGTCGCGACATCCTGAGTGTTCTCGGATTATCTTTCTGAAATTCCTCACAAAGCAGAAAAGCTTTTTCGAGAAATGTCCTGGCGGGAGAAATCGCCCTGATTTCCTGTGTGAAATCGTTGTCGATGTTTTGTCCATATTCAGGTGCATTAATCTGCTGCACAAGAGTTGAAATCAATTTTTCTTCAAATGGTTCAACCATAGATGTGCAGCTTATTTCTATCTTTACATCAGGTGCAGTATAAGAGTTGTTTGACTGATATAAAGATGGGTAAATAACAAATAATATTGAAGGATCTTTATCGTGCGGCGCAGTTTTGGGTTTGCCATTTTCGTCGGGGATCTCATTTTCGCTTAGTATACGTACACCTTCAAGCCCTATTTTATCCAAAGTATTTAAAAGTTCTGACTTGAACTCTCCGAATATGAAATCTTGACTCTGTTTGCGGAGGTTGCGAATTTGTGTGTTGTTTTCGCATTTTGCACAGGAAAGCCCTTTTACATTGAGAAAAAATGATCTGTCCAAAACAATATCCACATCCTCACTAAATCTATTGATAATATTCCAACATTGGCTTAGACTGGTACCTCCTTTAAAGAGCGCATAGTCTTTAATGCTAGTCTGGAAAATGGCAAATAGAATTGCCGTAATCCACCAGTCTTTTTCAGCTGCGCTTTCCTCAATATTCTTCACATTTGCTACATTGGCTATCAAGGCCTTACGCTCGTTAACATTGTAATTAATCCATCTCGCCATATCTCTCTCCTCTTAAAATGTTTATAATGTGCTGTATATTGTTTTTTTGATCCAAACCGGTGCAAGTCTGAGATCAGCATCAAGATATTTGTTTTTGGGTACTTTTGCAAGTATTAAGGGAATTTTTGCTTTCATCGCCTCTGTCACATTATCTTTACCAATGCTCCTTAGGGCTTGTACCAACATACAGACAATATCGTTCTTGAATTCAAAATTCTTAGGTGCAGCGTTTTTGAGTAGAACAGTACGCTCTCCAATCTTTAGAGTCCTGTATGTACCGGTTGTTAAAAAACAGGTTTTCATTGGCACTTGTTCTGAGAATCCAAGAAGATTGGCAGCTGTTTCTCCTGTGAGAATTATCTTTGCTTTGTCTCTTTTAGCAATTTCAGCAACGATTTCATCTATTGGTGGATAAGATATTCCGAATCTTGTCTTACGAGCTTTCAAATATACACCCTTTGATATACGCTCAAGGAGGCCTTCTTTTTCAAAAGCCGCAAGCAATTTTGATGCATAATCATGGTTGAATTTTGGAAAAGAAGAGGCGAAATAGACAGACCCATATTTTCCGCGAGTTATGATACGCCTAATCTTCTCTAAATCTGTTTGTTGTATAGTGTTTTTACTCATATTTAAGTCGAAATAATCCAAAATCTTTTAGACTACTAATATAGTGAATCTTTTAATATTATCAACCAAATCAATCATTTTTTCGCTCATTTCAACACCTTCAGTCTATCCATCATCGTACACTCCTTAACCTCATAGCAGAGTGTAGTACTCAAAAAACAACCAACCCCGCCAACTTTCGTCAGCGGGGTAGGGCTATGATGTTCGGCCGATAAATCTAGGGTTGCTATATCTGATTAAATTTCTTGCCGCATTTGCTGCATTGGTGGTTGACGTTTTGGTATTTGCTTAGGATAATGAGGGCGATGCTGGATAGGAGCAGTGCTATTGCAATGATATCGAGGGAGTTGGATCTTATCTCCAGATTTTCGGAATTGACAAAATAGAGTCCGGGGATCAGGAATAAAAGGACGGCAAGCAGAATAACAGCTTTGGTGTACTTGGGGCGGGGAATGACTTCGACATCTTTGCTGCCGCATTTGGGGCAAAATGGTTGCGGGCCTTTAGTGTTATCCTTGATTACAGGATCAATCAACTCCAGTGCTCTGTCGTAATCTTTTTCAAATACATATATCGAAATACCCGGAATTGGTCCGTAAGCCCCCGGCCGTTTGTCCATGGTCTCATCGTGCTGACGATAGGCAATATTGTTGACATCCAGAATGTTGACAATCCTGTTTGCGACAATGCTATCTTTGCTTTTGTAAAGTAATCTCTCTTTCATGGCTATCCGTTTTTAACTCTTTCAACTTGATTCACAAGTCATCGCAAGATGAAACCACCGGTGCTCATATCAAGCACCGGAGTGATAATAGTATAATTTCTTTTTAAAACTGTAGCGCAAGTGTGAACCCTAAGGTAGGCTGCATAGTGTTGCCCAATTGTACGTATTGGAATGAGGGATAGAGGTTAAGACTATATGAATAATGATATCTCAAATCCTGTTCGTACATATTCTTTACTTTTGCGATCCTTACGGCATCCACAATACTCCAGATATTGAGTCCTACTGCACCCGCAATGCAAACTGCTGCAACTCCAATTGGCCAGCCTACTCCTTCTTCATAATTGCCTTCATAATAACCCGCATAAAACCCAGCGTATAAAGATATGCTGGCAGCACTCATAAGTGCCATATTACCAAAGAATTTACCCAGTCCCCGTCCCCATTCTCCAAGGATGCATTCTCCAAGTCCGGGGATGAAAAAAGATGCCACACCGGTCCAACCGGGATGAAAATCGCCCGTCCCCGGAGTGTAATCCCTGTAGTTATACAATCTTTTAAGCTCACTATACCTCATACCAGGTCTAATGCCCTCTACAGGCTCTCTATATGCGTATTGGGGACTTGGCATCACTTTTTGAGTAAAGACTTCAGTCCTGCCTGACTCATAATGAATCATAAGAATATCGGACTTGTCCACTGTGTAAATAACGCCATCGGGTTCATTGTACAATCTGTATTTAACCTCATAAGCGGTGATCTCCAGTACCTTAGCTTTAATATCCTCGCCATTTACAGTTGTAATGACATCCTGAGCGTTCGCAACACCCAGGGAAACGGCTACGAAAAATAGTAAGAAAATTATTTTTTTCATGACATCAATTAAAATATTATCGAATTATTGAGTATTGATCTGTTCTTAAGTGGTTTTTAGCTATTTGTAATATACAATGGGAGCTGATTCATCAAAAGTAACGATACGCTCGACAAAATATAAGACAAATGTATATAAATATCGTAGAAAACGACTAAAAAATTATTTTAAAAATGCAATTTATGGGGATTTGTTATATTTGCGGTGCTAATGCAAATATTTTTCGTTTAAAGGAGATGTAGTTATGAGAAAAATTACTGATGATGTTATTTACATAGGCGTTGATGACCTTGAAATAGACCTTTTTGAAAGCCAATATAGAGTACCGCAAGGCGTTTCCTACAACTCATACCTTATTTTGGATGAGAAAGTAGCCATAATGGATACCGCCGATTTTCGCAAGGGTGAGGAGTGGAAGGCAAATCTGCGTAAGGCCCTCGGAGATCGGACACCAGACTATCTGGTTGTTCATCACCTTGAGCCGGATCACTCTTCAATGATTGCCGAGGTGTTGGGAAAATATCCTGATATTCAGGTTGTTACAGGAGTAAGGTCTGTCAAGATGCTTCAGCAGTTTTTCGACACTCCCGATATTGCCGGTCGCTGTATTACAATGAAAGAAGGGGATGTTCTGGATTTGGGAAAACACAAGCTCCATTTTTATGCGGCACCTATGGTGCACTGGCCGGAAGTGATGGTCTCATTTGATGAGTATGATGGTGCCCTTTACAGTGCCGATGGTTTTGGTAAATTCGGTGCCCTTTCGAAATGTGGATTCTATAGTAGCGAGGACCCCGATTGGTCTGAAGAGGCACGGCGCTATTATATCAATATCGTGGGAAAATATGGCGGACCTGTTCAGAATCTTCTTAAAAAAGCAGCTACTCTTCCTATAAAGTCGATACGTCCGCTCCACGGTCCGATTATAAATGAGGATCTGGGAAAATATATCACACTATACGACACCTGGAGCAGTTATGTCCCCGAGTCTAAGGGTATTATGATAGCTGTGGCCTCCATCTACGGCGGTACGATGAGGGCCGCGGAAAAGCTAAAAGAGTTGCTTGAGTCCAAAGGGGCGGAAAATGTATTTATCAGGGACTTATGCCGTACCGACATTTCACGCAATGTTTCCGATGCTTTCCGCTATGACAAACTTGTCCTTGCAGCCTCTTCTTATGATAATGGTGTGTTTACCCCTATGCATAATTTCCTGCATCTGCTTCAGATTAAATGTTATACAGGACGTACTGTGGGAATTATAGAGAATGGTTCATGGGCCCCTTCCGCAGCAAGAGTTATGAATGAAATGCTCTGTCAAATGTCGAATATTACAATAGCAGAGCCCAAGGTGACTATTCTAAGCCGTATGAAGAGTACTGACTTTCCTGCACTTGAGCAGCTTGCCGATGCGCTGCTACAAGAATAAGGCTTGTTGTCGTGTAGCAGTAGAGATTATTCCACATAGAGTACCAGCCCTTTGAGGTACTCTCCTTCCGGATGGAAAATATTGACGGGATGATCGGCCGGCTGGTTGAGGCGGTCGAGGATCTTTACATTGCGCCCTGCTTCCGCTGCAGCGGAAAAAATGGTCAGAGCGAAGGAGTTACTGTCCACCACTTGCGAACAGCTGAAGGTAAATATGATGCCGCCCGGAGCAATTCCGGAAATGGCTGCTGCATTGAGTCTTTGATAGCCTCTGAGTGCATTTCTCATCGCTCCGCGATGTTTGGCGAAAGCGGGAGGGTCCACAATGATCATATCATACTTGCCCTGCGGCGCATTTTTGACGAAGTCAATGGCATCTTCACAGAAAGAGCGATGATTGGAAAGAGAGTTGAGGGCAACATTTCTCTCCATCATAGCAACGGCTTTAGCCGAGCTCTCAACGGAATCGACTCCCAGTGCTCCACCTGCGAGCGCATAGATTGAAAAGCCTCCCGTATAAGAGAATAGATTGAGTACATTTCGCCCGGCAGCGTATCGCTCTACGAGTGCCCTATTCTCCCTCTGGTCGAGGAAAAAACCGGTCTTTTGTCCCTCTTCCCAGTTGACGGCAAATTTGTGCCCATTTTCCATCACAATTTCTTCACACTCACCTGTAAAATCCTCGTCTTGGTAGAGATAGCCATCGTTAAGATCGAGTCCCGCTTTAAATGGCGCCGTACCCGAACTCTTGTCATAAACTGCCCTAAGCTGCTCTCCGTAAATTTCCCGAAGGGCATCGCAAATCTTCTCCAACGAGAGGAACATACCCACCGAATGAGCCTGTACCACTGCCACCCCATTATACCAGTCCACAATGAGTCCGGGGAGAAAATCTCCCTCTCCATGCACCAGACGATAGCAATTGGTGTTTTTCAGTGAGAGAGCAACCCTTTGCCTGTAAGCAGCACTAATCCTTTCCTTCCAAAATAGGGGAGAGAGTGCAGCCTCGTCAAAACTCAGCACCCGAACGGCTATGGAACCTATTTGAAAATGTCCATAGCCGAGAGTTTCGCCACTATGGCTGACAATGGCAACTATATCTCCTTCATACGGCTCTCCTTCAATCCGTGCTATGGCTCCGGAAAAGAGCCAGGGGTGACGGCGTAGTAGGGATTCCTCCCGACCCTTCTTAAGATGAATTTTTATCATATTCCGTTTTCTTGAAGTGGAGCTTTTGGAGAGGCGAGGAGCTTTTTGTACATTTTAACGCAGATCCATGCATCAGTAGCGGCATAGAGTTGTTGTGCGGGGGTAAGTCTGGCTGCCTCCCAGTTGGAGAGTTGTTGTGCTTTAGAGATCCTTTTGCCCAGGATTATGGCTGAGAGCTTTCGTACACTTTTCTCCCCTATACCATATTGTTCAACAAAGTCCTGAAGGTCAATAAATCGTCTCGGTTCGAACTCTCTGTAACACTGCAATCCTCTGATGTCATCGGTAATTGCCGCCCCTACTTTTGTAATATCAGGATCTGAAAGTAGCTCCGCCAACTCCTGCGGTATGCCAATCTTCTGTACTCTGAACAGATATGCTTTTGTTTCGCTAGAGAGTTGCAGCAGTGCTGTAGAATGACGTGGAGTATTGGCGTGGAAGTTTGGTTTGGTCTCGGTGTCAAAGCCGATAAAGATTTGTTCCCGCAGGTGCTTTATTGCTTCTGCGTACTTCCTGCCTTTAGTTGATATTACATTGATTTCGCCCGGAAATGAAATAATATCCAGACAATCTATCTCTTCAGGTGTAATGAATTCGCTTAACATCAGTTGAGTGTCGGATAAATTAGTTCGTATGAATATGGAAGCAGCGACTTGATTCGCTGAAGGTTGTTGCTATCAATGTTGAGCTTTGAGAAGGGTACCTGTTTGGTGGATATTATTTCTGAATCGACATCCCTGCCATATTTGAAGTCATAAGTGAGTTTGCCGTCAGGAGTAAGATTGGTGCTCTCTATAAATCCGTCAGGGACTGAAATATATCCGCAGACCTTCTGATTCCCTATGCGCAGGGCGAGGTTGCCATCTTCCCGAAGAGTATTGTAGCACTCAATTGCGGTGTAAATAGCAGGATCTATGAAAATGAAGTCATCAGCGATAAGGTGCTTGTAGAGGTAGCGGCTCTCGACTTTGATCTCCCTGAGTTCGGCAATGACCTGATTGAGTGTCTCTATCAGGAAAGGGTAGTGGGTACAGCCCAAAATAATGGCTCTTAAAGGTGCTGTAGAGCCGCTTAAGCGATGTTTTTCCACAAGTGAAACAAGGTTGAAACGGGCATAATTTACTGCATCATTTAACTGAAGGTCCAGATATTCGCCTCGTATTCCTCTTCTATAAAGCATTTTATTGCCTGAAAAGTCGAAATTATAAATCCTCATAAGATTGATGTCGAGTGAATCATCTCCCCGACCAATACGGGGCCCTCTGTAGGATGCTCGAGGAAGGAAAAGAGCGGGATTGACAAAATCGGACTCACTGTCAACAGCCTCGGCAAATCCATACCCTTTCTGGTTTACTACCTCAACCTCTGTTTTGATGCTGCGCTCTGCAATCATCTCTTCTATTGTGCGTTGATATGCACCTGAGGCGATGGTTCCGGGTGTTGCGAGTACTCCAATAGCAAAAGGAGCCTCATCTTCGCCCACGTTAAGCTGGTCAAAAGTGGCCTTGACGCCGGCATTTATTACACCAATTACCTTAACTCCGGTATTGCTTTGTTCCAGTAATGAAGTTATCTCTTTTAGTCCGTATGCGGTAGCTGTGTTGCATGCTATAACAATAATTTTAACACGGGGTTTTTCACCTTCGGCATCACTGGAGTATTGGGTTTCGTAATAGTTGTCATCCAGAAGGAAAAGGGCATCTTTGATCACCAGTTCCCTGAGATAATCACTTTTGCCCTCGGCGTCATAATTGCCGTAGGGCATATTGGCCTGGTCTGCCAGATAGATAAAATGTTCGCCGGCAAAGTCGAGAATGTCATCATTGCCTTTGTTGCCGGTGATATTGTCAAAAACATCAAGAGAGATAATTTTTTCCAGGACTGTAAGTCCGCCGGTACCGGAGTCGAAGACCCCGATGGGGAGCATTTTAAGATCTTCGGGATACTCTTCAAAATTCCCATAATATATTGAAGTGCTGTCATAGAGAGCCTTGTCAACTATGGGGAGATTGATGGGAGTCTGCCGGACATTTTTCTTGCAAGAAGATAAAACAGCAGAGCATGCGAGTATGATAATCAGTGTTTTTTTCATAATTATCTTCTGTAGTTGAATTTTCCATATTCTGAAGTGATCTCAACTTCAGCCTGAGGGGCATTTTCTACCCTTCCTATGATACGTGCCTCTATTCCGAACCCTTCTGAAATAGAGATAATATCCTGTGCGATCTCTTCAGGCACATAGAGCTCCATCCTGTGCCCCATATTGAAGACCTTGTACATCTCGCTCCATGGTGTCCCCGATTCTTGCTGAATGGTCCTGAATAGCACCGGGGTGGGGAAGAGGTTGTCCTTAATTACCTTAAGTTCCTCTATAAAATGTAGTACCTTGGTCTGAGCTCCTCCTGAACAGTGCACCATCCCGTGGATTTGCGGACGGTATTTATTAAATACTTCCTTGATTACCGGCGCATAGGTACGGGTAGGAGAGAGTACCAGTTTTCCGTAGGTGAGTCCGCTTTCCGGCTCAATCCCGGTAAGAGACTTGCTGCCGCAATATACATATTTCTCATCAACGGAGTTGTCAAAACTCTCCGGATATTTTGCGGCAATGGAGTGCTCAAAAACATCATGGCGTGCAGAGGTGAGTCCATTACTACCCATTCCGCCGTTGTACTCCTCCTCGTAGGTGGCTTGTCCGAAGGATGCCAGTCCCACTACCACATCGCCGGCAGAGATTCGTGCATTATCAATCACATCGCTGCGGCGCATACGGGCACACACGGTGCTATCGACGATTACTGTACGCACCAAATCTCCCACATCCGCCGTTTCTCCACCTGTGAGCACCATTCCGATGCCAAGATCAGCCATCTTGTTGACAAACTCTTGCGAGCCACCGATCAGAGCGCTGATCACTTCCGCGGGTATTAGTCGCTTGTTGCGCCCTATGGTGGAGGAGATCAGGATATTATCAGTAGCCCCGACGCAGAGCAGGTCGTCCGTGTTCATCACTATGGCATCCTGAGAAATTCCCTTCCATACGCTCGTATCTCCCGTCTCTTTCCAGTAAATATAGGCCAGTGAACTTTTGGTGCCTGCTCCATCCGCATGCATAACTACGCAGTATTCCGGATCATTGCCCAGAAAATCGGGCACAATCTTGCAGAATGCCTTCGGGAAAAGTCCCTTATCCATATCGGCGATAGCTTTATGCACATCTTCCTTGGATGATGATACTCCTCTTGCAGCATATCTGTTGGCTTCTGTATTGTTCATCTCTTTTAATTATTTGAGCTGCTATCTGCCTCTTATGTGCCGTTTAATCAACTTTTCAAGTGTTAGTTGTCCGATAATGCACCTGACAGACTCTGCTATGAATAATGTTCCACAAAATTACTTGTTTTATTGAAACAATCCCTCTTTTTTGCTATTTTTGTGTTCTTTAACAAACCACAACACTATGCGCACTAAAATAATTGTTGCCCTTTTGCTTGTTCCAGGGCTTCTTTTTTCCCAGAATCGGGTACAGAGTTACATTAACAAAGAGCTCAAAACCGATTCTCTCTTTATAAACGCAGCTGTTGGTATCCTTGCTGTAGATGAAAAAGGCCATGATATCGCATCCTGGAATGGAGAGATGCCATTGCTGACAGCCTCCACCATGAAGACCATTACCACCGGAGTGGCCATTGAGGTGCTTGGACCTGACTTTAAATTCTCTACAAAAGTTGCTTATGATGGCCATATAATGGATGATGGCACTCTAAACGGTGACCTATATATAGTTGGCGGAGGCGACCCTACACTCGGCTCCGCTGATGAGATAGCATATCCGATAGATTCCATTTTCGGCATTTGGGCTGAGGCAATAGCTGAAGCCGGCATCAAGCGTATTAACGGCAGTATTATCGGTGATGACCGTTTCTTCATTGATGAAAATATCCCCGACAGTTGGGCTTATGGCAATCTTGGCTACTATTATGGCAGTGGCCCCTCCGGACTCTCTTACGCTGAAAATCTCAGCCGTTTTGAGATTGAGCCGGGAGCTACGGTTGGCGATCCGGTTAAGATTACGCCGCTTCCTCCATATTCTCCCAAGATGACCTATATCAATGAAGCGATAACCGGACCGGAAAAGAGTCGTGACCGTACCGAGTACTATGTTACCAATCTTGCTCCTGTCGGAAAATTCGTGGGCACCTATGCAGTAGATATGCCCAAGAGAGTGGTTACACGCTCCAATAGGTTTGGACCTGTGACCTGTGCGGCTGCTTTTGATACGTTTCTTGCAGCTAAAGGTGTTCCTTCAAGGGGAGTAAATGATGTGACCTCGCTCAGGCAGATGGGTATTGCAGTTCCCGATCAGGATAAATTGATTTATATTGCCGAGACCTTCTCGCCTGAATTGATCGAGGTTATTAATGTGACAAATACTATCAGCAACAACTTTTTTGCTGAGACAATGCTTAAAATGCTCGGTAAAGAGCTAGTGGATAACTCCTATTTTTACGTCTCCACCGAGGCAGTAGAACAATACCTTAAGGACCGTGGTGTTGACACCTACGGACTTTGCCAGGACGATGGCAGCGGTCTTTCAAGAGAAAATTATGTTTCCCCCAGATTTTTTACCAATTTCTACATTTACAAAGAACAAAGCGACACGTTTGACCAATATTTCGAAAGTTTCCCGGGTCCCGGACGTCCCGGCACACTCGAAGGGGTGTTAAGGGGAGAAAAAGAGGAAATTAAGGAGATTATCAGGGCAAAAAGCGGTTCTCTGTCAAGTGTGAGATGTTATGCGGGATATGTAAAGACCAAAAAGGGTTATATAAAGTTTGCTATCCTGGTCAATAACTTTGATTGCCCTACAAGTGCCGTCCAGCCAAAAATTGAAGGTTTTATGAGAGAACTTGCAAAATATGGCAAGGGCAGCCACAGGTAGAGAATATTAGAACAATAAATAGTTTAACAATAATAACAACAGATTTTCAACATGCTTACATTATCTGAAAAAGCCAAAAAAATGCCGGCTTCCCCTATCAGGAAACTTGTTCCCTATGCTGATGCAGCAAAGAAAAGAGGCGTTAAAGTTTATCACCTGAATATCGGCCAGCCCGATATCGCTTCTCCAAAAGAGGCGCTTGAAGCTGTAAAGGATGCGCAACTCAAACTTGTTGCTTATCCCAACTCGGCAGGAAACAAAAGCCTTATTGACGGGCTTGTTAAGTACTATAACAATATCAACATCGACATTGACGCATCTTGCATCAATATTACCAACGGTGGTAGCGAGGCACTCCAGATAGCCCTTGCGGTTACCTGTAATCCCGATGACGAGGTTATAGTATTTGAGCCCTTCTATACCAACTACAACTCATTTGCTCTGCAAAATGATGTTATTCTCAAACCTATTACAACCAAAATCGAGGATGGTTTTGCGCTTCCCCCGATGTCTGAGGTTGAGAAAAAGATTACTCCAAAGACCAAGGGCATCATCATTTGTAATCCCGGCAATCCCACAGGGTGTCTTTATACCAAAGAGGCATTGATGGAGCTTGGCGCAATTGCCAAAAAGCACGGACTCTTTATCTATTCCGATGAGGTTTACCGCGAGTTTTGCTATACAGATGAGCCTCACTTCTCCTGCATGCATATCCCCGGGATTGAGGATAATGTAATTCTCCTTGATTCCGTTTCCAAGAGATATAGCCTTTGCGGCGTGAGAATCGGCTTTATTGTATCAAAGAACAAGGAGGTAATGAATGCCGTACTCCGTTATGCTCAGGCACGTCTTTGCTCACCGGCTTATGGACAGATCGCTGCAGAAGGAGCTCTCGATGCTCCTGCAGAGTATTTTAAGGCAGTTCGTGACGAATACATTCACCGCCGTGATGTCCTCTTAGAGGGACTCAAAGAGATTGAAGGAGTGGTGGTTCCCAAGCCTATGGGTGCGTTTTATGTGGCAGTAGAGCTTCCCGTTGACGATAGCGATAAATTTGCACAATGGTTGCTGGAGGAATTTGAGTATGAGGGGCAGACAGTAATGGTGGCCCCTCTCGCAGGTTTCTATGCTACAAAAGGACTGGGTACAAACCAGATTCGTATAGCTTACGTGCTTAAGGAAGAGGACCTCAGGGCTGCTGTTAAGTGCCTCAAAGTGGCTCTTGAACAATATCCCGGCAGGGTTTAATTGATTTTCCCGGAGTTATTACAAATTCTATTAAAACAACGAGATATGAACAAGAAATGGATTTGCACAGTTTGCGGGTACATCCATGAAGGACCCGAACCCCCTGAGAAATGCCCTATTTGTAAAGTGCCTGCCTCTAAATTTAAAGAGGTGGTAGAGAAAAAATAGTAATACAGAACATTTAATAACAAAGCCCCGCAAGTTCTCTTGCGGGGCTTTGTTGTACTTAAAATTATTCGGCAGGGGTCCACTTACATCTGACGGGAGAGGTGATTTCTCCACTTTTCTTCAGTTGTGCAAAGACTTTGTCAACTACCTTGCGGTCAATTCCTGTGAGTTTTGCAACATCACCTGCGGAAATGGGCTTGCCCGCTTCACGCATCGCTTTGAGTATAGTATCTTTTTCCATAGTCCAAAGAATTTATAAAACTTATAATTGTGAATTTATTTTTTCTTTTTTTCATTTGCTTCCAGACCGGCTACCTTTTTTGAAAAATGCTCCATAAAGTGATCGGAATAACTCTTGGAAATCGGAATGGCAGTTGTACCATCATAATCGAGGTCAATGAAGAATCCATCCCTTTCGCTACGGAGAACCTTAATTCTCGATATATTTACTATGTAGGAGCGGTGGCATCTGATCAGTGAAGAGTCCTTAAGGGACTTCTCTATCACCTTGAGAGGGCAGCGCAACATATAACTCGACATTTCACCGTTGTTGAGGTAGTGGATGCGCACATAGTTGTCCTGTGATATGATATAGTAAAGGTCAGACTCTTTGATGGAGAATCTCAGAATGCCGTTATGGTCATAAAGGTTTATGATTTTGGGTTCATAGTCCGGAGTAATGGTAGTGGAGGCACCGGGTATCCCTGGTTCGGTTGCCGTTGTTTTCTGTACGGCCGCATTGTCGCCGCCCACTATTACGGCAGGTGAGGGTGCATTGGTAGTCGTGGTGTAAACCGGACCATGTGCATGTTTGTGGAATCCTGCCGAGAGAATTTTCAGGCGTTCCTTCTGGTCACGCTGAATTGACCAGAGAATGGAGATGGTATTAGAAATGATAAGGATGGCGAGCACCACTATCAGTCCTTTTGTAAAGAGAGTACTGAAAGGAAAATCTCCCACAATAAGGTCCGATTTCATCAAGATGTGCGTCACATATGAATAAAAGAGGGTAATTACCAGAGCCTCGGCTATCATCCATAGGATATAACTCCAGAGTTGGAATTGTTGTCTTCTTCTAAGTCTGCACATAATGACACGGCAGAGGACAAGAAGCAATATCGCAACTGCTACGCAGCCGACTGTAAGGAAGAAAGATACTTCTCCGGAGAGCTTAAACCAGGTTGTGGATGAAAGAGGCACATAGATCAAAAGAAACGCTACTGCGATGACTACAGTCGCAATAATGGTAACGATCTGGTGCCTTTTTTCAAGCAAAAAATCCGGTAATTTCTTTTTCATTTCGCCAATTTAATCCCTCAAAGTTAATCAAAGATGCCACAAAAACGAAAATTTTACCACAAATGGGGCGAATTCCGCCACATAATTGTATTGACAACCACAATCATTTTGCCGATTGTCTCCGCTAAGATAGATTTGCCGGTGAAACTCAAAATTATAATTAAATATGAACATTATCGGAACGGGGAGAGCCCATCCGTCGCTTACAGTGACAAATGAGATGCTTTCCCGTTTTCTTGACACCAGTGACGAGTGGATTACCACACGTACCGGTATAAAGCAACGCCAGCTTATTTCACATGAAAAGTTGGAGGATCTGGCTGCTGAAGCATGTAATAACGCATTGGAAGATGCCGGCATTTCTGCGAAAGATATTGATTTTTTTATTTGCTCTAATGTTGTCAATGAGTACATAACCCCTTCTCTGAGTTGTATTGTTCAGGGCATGATAGGAGCTACTTGCGCTTGTTTCGACCTTAATAGTGCTTGTGCAGGATTTATCTATGCGCTCGATATAGCAAACTCATTTTTTAAAACTAAAAAGGAAGTAAACCATATCCTGATACTCTGCGCTGAAGAACCTACACGTATGTGCGATTGGCAGGAGCGCAGCACCTGTGTCCTCTTTGGGGATGGTGCCGCTGCGGTAGTCCTCTCGAGGGGTGATGACTTCATAGGATCTTCACTCTCCTCATTTAGTTGCGTGGAACCTCTTTATCAGATCAGAGAGCTCGAAAAGACCCCTTTCATAACAAAAGAGGAGTTTGGAGGGCCGCTTGTAATGAAGGGGCAGGAGGTATTCAAACTTGCTGTAAAATCTTCATTAAGTGATATTCGCAAGGTGGTAGAGGATAATGGTTATACCTATGACGAAGTGGACTACTATCTCCTTCATCAGGCAAATATCCGTATTATTGACACCATAAGAAGATCGCTCGACCAGGACGAAGTTAAATTTCCGCACAATATCAGGCATTATGGAAACACCTCCTCTGCAAGTCTTCCCATTCTCCTTGATGAACTAAACCGAAACCAAACCCTAAACAGCGGAGATACTATAGTATTGAGCGCGTTTGGAGCAGGCTTCACATCCGGGGCCTGTCTCCTTAATTGGTCAAAACAATAACCATTATGATAAAGACTAGAATTACAGAATTACTGGGTATTGAATACCCGATTTTACAAGGTGGCATGGCCTGGGTCTCTGATGCCAGTCTGGCCAGCGCAGTCTCCAACGCCGGAGGTCTGGGCATTATTTCCTGTGTCAACGCAGGCGCAGATGTGGTTTTGGAAGAGATCCGCAAATGCAAAAAAATGACAGACAAGCCATTTGGCGTAAATATAATGCTGATGAGTCCCATCGCGGATCAGGTGGCGCAATTCGTTATCGACGAAAAGGTGCCGGTAGTTACAACAGGAGCCGGTTCTCCTGCAAAATACATGGAAAAGTGGCTTGAAGCAGGTATTAAGGTAATACCCGTGGTTGCTTCCACTTCTTTTGCTGTACGTATGGAGAGGCTTGGTGCTGCGGCAGTAGTTGCCGAAGGGGGTGAAGCGGGAGGCCACATCGGTGAAATGAATACGATGGCCTTGGTGCCACAAGTTTGTGATGCGGTTTCCATCCCTGTGATTGCTGCGGGCGGTATTGCCGATGGCAGAGGCTTTGCAGCTGCAATGATGCTTGGAGCAGAAGGCGTGCAGTGTGGTACTTGTTTCATAACGGCTACCGAATGCAACGCTCATGACAATTACAAGCAGAAGGTTCTTGCTGCAGGCGATGCCGATACCATTGTTACCGGTAAAACCCTCGGACATCCGGTGCGCGCACTGAAAACCCCATTTACCAGAAAGTTTGCTCAGATGGAGAATGATCCTTCTCAAACCCCCGAAGCTATAATGGAATTCGGAAGTGGATCTCTTCGCAAAGCGGTAAAGGATGGAGATGAAAAGATGGGTAGCTATATGGCAGGTCAGAGTGCAGGTCTGGTTAAGAAGATCCAGCCGGCCAAAGAGATTATCCTTGATATTATAAATGGTGCCAGAAGCCTACTCGAAGGCACCTCAAAATGCTTTTAGTATGGGACGTAGAGTAGTAGTAACAGGAATGGGGGTGATCTCTCCCGTTGGTAATAATTTGTCTGATTTTTGGTCTTCTCTAACAGCAGGTAAGTGTGGAATAGGGTTGATAGAGCGTTTCCCCACAGATGATCTTACTGTGAAAATAGCCGGTGAGGTTAAAGGATTTAACCCGGCCGAGCATGATATAGATACTCCTACGGTTAGAAAAAATGACAGATATACGCTCTTTGCTATGGCAGCAGCCAATCAGGCTATGGCAGCCAGTGGACTAAATCAGGACAATATTGCACCGGAGCGACTTGGAGTCTATATAGGATCGGGCATTGGAGGTATGGATACTTTCGTGAAAGAGACTACCAAATTGATCCAGGATGGACCCAGATGGGTTTCCCCGCTCTTTATCCCAATGATGATCTCCAATATAGCATCCGGCAATATCGCCATACGCTATGATGCAAGAGGCGTTTGTTTGCCGATAGTGACTGCTTGTGCAACAGGAACTCACTCAATAGGTGAAGCCTTTAGAGCAGTCAAGCATGGCTATGCCGACGCTATTATATGCGGAGGTTCGGAAGCGGCAGTCTCTCCACTTTCAATAAGTGGATTTGCAAACAGCAAGGCCCTTTCTCGTTCGGAGGATCCCTTGCAGGCCTCTCTTCCATTTGACGTTAGGAGACAGGGCTTCGTGATAGCTGAGGGAGCCGGTGTGGTCGTGCTGGAGGAATATAATCATGCAGTGGCACGAGGTGCAAAAATTTATGCTGAAGTTTGTGGCTATGGCAACACCTGCGATGCATATCATTATACTGCACCACGTCCTGATGGTACAGCAGCAGCTGAAGCAATGCGCCAGGCTCTTGAAGAGGCGGGATATCGAAAGGGAGAGAAAGTCCATATCAATGCTCATGGTACCGGTACCCCTCTTAACGACAAGTCCGAGACACTCTCTATTAAACTTGCTCTCGGAGAGGAGGAGGCCCGTAAAGCTGTCATTTGCTCTACGAAGTCAATGACCGGTCATATGTTGGGTGGTGCAGGAGGAGTGGAACTGGTCGCTACCGTAATGGCCATTAGCGAGGGAATCATACCTCCGACCATAGGACTTCAGGAGCCGGATCCTGAGTGTGACCTTGACTATACGCCTAACAAGGCACGCAAATTTGCTGCCGATGTAGCTATCTCCAACTCTCTTGGATTTGGCGGACATAACGGTTGCGTGGCTTTGCGCAGAATAAATTTATAAACCTTTTTAATTATATTTGTACAAAATTATGACAAGAGAGCAGATCAAGCAGTTCATCCCTCACCGAGAACCGATGATACTTGTTGATGAGATTAACATCGATGAAAACAATGTGGCACATGCCAAATACCATGTTACCGGAGATGAGTTTTTTCTTCAGGGACACTTTCCCGGACACCCTGTAGTACCCGGGGTTATTCTTTGCGAGATGATGGCACAGGCCTGTTCGTTGCTTATTGGAGATGATCTGAAGGGACGCACACCTTTTTATGCGGGAATTGAAGGCACCAGGTTTAAAAATTCAGTTTTCCCCGGAGATACCTTTGAGACCAAAGCCAGGATTACAGATAAGAAGGGGATGGTTTATTTTACCGAGGCTACCGGATCTGTGGATGGAAAATTGTGTGTAAAAAGCAAACTGGCATTTGCTTTGGTTGACAATGACAAATTGGAGGATAGAGTAAAATAATAAATAGTTAAAATGGGACTTCTAAAAGGAAAAATCGCACTGGTTACCGGTGCATCACGCGGTATCGGTAAGGCAATCGCACTCAAATTTGCCGGTGAAGGGGCAGACATTGCATTTACAGCACGTAGCGAGAGCGAACACTTTCTCGATACTGTTGCACAGGTAACAGCGCTTGGAGTAAGATGCAAGGGATACACCTCGGATGCATCCGATTTTAAGCAGACTCATACCCTTGTAGAACAGGTTATGGCAGATTTTGGCAGGATCGACATTCTGGTCAATAATGCCGGAGTAACTCGTGACGGACTTTTGATGAGAATGAGCGAGGAGCAGTGGGATGAGATCCTTTCAGTAAACCTTAAATCCGCGTTCAACTTTACCCATGCCGTGGTGCCTGTTATGGCACGCCAGAGAGGTGGCAGCATCATCAATGTTTCCTCTATCGTAGGTATTTCCGGCAACGCCGGACAATGCAACTATGCCGCTTCCAAAGCGGGAATGATAGGATTGGCAAAGAGTGTTGCCAAGGAGATGGGGTCACGTGGAATTCGTGCCAACTGCATAGCTCCCGGCTTTGTGGAGACGGAAATGACCGGCGTACTACCTGAGGATGTACGCCAAGGATGGCTCAAGATGATAGCTCTTCGTCGCCCCGCTACTCCAGAAGATGTAGCAAATGTAGCTCTTTTCCTCGCCTCCGACCTCTCCGGCTATGTCACAGCTCAGACTATAGTTGTGGATGGAGGAATGTAAAAAAAAATAGTTCGGTTTTTTCCGAACTATTTTTTTAGTTTCTAGTTTTGAGTCTGTAGTGTGTAGTAAGTTTATAGTCTCTAGTTTTGAGTTCTGTGTTATTCTTGAACACCAAATTTGCTTGGATGGTTGTACATATATATTAAGAGTTTTGTGATCTCAGTATTTGAGGCAAAATATTTTAGAAATGTTTCTTCTGAAATATATGCGTGTTGTCTTGCAAATTCTAACCACACAAGTGTTTCGCTGTTTTCGCCCAAACAATCAGTTATTTTCAATAAATAGTGTTTTAAATATTTTCTTTTCCTATAAGTTTCCGCCAAATTTGCACAAACAGACCTAGTTGAACGACGAATTTGACTAGTAAGTGAATATTGCTCTTCTTTAGGAAAAGATAGAGTCAACTCGAAAATTTCACAACCCTGTTTAAAGGCCTTTTTGTAGGCAATCAAATCTCTAAAATCACCAAATTTCTTATAACGCGCATTCATCACCTCCCACTCCCAACTTCAAACTACACACTACACACTACACACTACATACTATACTCCGAGACTTTTTTGAGGCCGTTGAGGCCGAAATAAGAGCTCACAACCACTCCTTTAAGAAAAACCTTGCGTCCGAGATTTGAGGGATTAGAGACCAGATTTAGTGCGCTTTTGATGGCCGCCCTCGAAAGTTCAACCGAAAAACAGGCATCACGATTCTTTTCAGAGGCATTTTCCGCAATGGCGATATGTGAATCTTTGCTAAACGGGCCGTTAAATGTCACCGATGAAGAGCTCATATCACCACCTACGATATATCCCCACACCCAAAGCGTATCACCAATACGATTTTTAGCCTGGGATACAGAAACTGCCTTCTGCGCACTGCTACCATCAGCACCGCTGAACTCTTCGCCTATGATCACCCTCTCATTGATTCGCACAACCGTTGTGTCCACTGTTATGCTAAACTCAGAACTCGATTCTGCAGCTGATGCATCCAATGTGATGTTGTAGATTTCGCCGGCTCCAATAATGCGGCTGAAAAGTGGAGTAGTGGCCGAACTTGTTTTGTGATTGATGCCCACATTTCCTGCTTTTAGATATGCAATGCGCTTCTCCGTAAAAAGATATTCCAGATTGCCGGCCTCCTGTTCCAATAAAATGCGTCCGTTATCATACTTTTTTAGAAAATTTTCCGAAAAGGAAAACCTCATACCGGAATTGAGCTGCTTGCAGAGAAAAGCCACGGAAGCCTTTTCGCCATTTGAGACCACAATGACCTTGCTATCACCATATTGCGGTGTCTCGAATGCAGGCTTTTCAAATTCAATAGAGCGCACGGAGACTTCGTATGTACCTGCAGGCACCGTGAGTTCAGCCGGCCTGGATCCATAAAGTCCATTGTAAATCGTTTCTCCGGTGTTGCCACGGATAAGCAGAATAAATGAGTTGGTGTCAGGCAGCGATACAGCCTTTGTTACAGTAGTTTTCAGCGGTACGGCAAAAGAGAAGGAGAGTGATGCTCCTTCCTCGTTTAAGGCACCTATTGTGCAGGATGCCATAATTATGGAGGATAAAACCCCCATCAACACAAATCTTTTCATTATATACCTCCATTTTTAGTTTAACAATATTGCAAGATATCCTCTTTGCTGCAAACTACCCGTGTTGAAACGGACTATTTTGAAAAAGTTTCTTTTTCTGTAAAAAAAGATTAAATTTGGCAATTCTTAAATCAAATGGCTTTATGTTTAAAATAGAAAATCACCCTATTTTGGATGTTCCACAGGAAGACCTTGTGGAATTTCTATTTGAAGGAACTCCTGTCCGTGGCCAGAGAGGCCATACTATCGCAGCGGCACTTCACCAGGCCGGATATCCGGTTCATCAGCATAGCCTTTTAGGGCGTCACCGCTCTATGGAATGCGGCATCGGCAAATGTGGTGCCTGTGAAATGTTGGTCGATGGCACAATCCGCAGAATATGTATCACAAAAGTTGACGATGTCAAGGTAGTCGAACGTATAGGAGATGCAAATTCGGCAGGAGGAATAGGGGTGATGGCGGCAGTGCCGGCAGGTCTTGCTACCGACACCGTCAAACGTACCTATCGTACGACAGTAGCAATTATCGGCGCCGGTCCTGCAGGTCTGGCGGTACGTGAAGAGCTCAATAAGGCGGGGGTGGACAATCTCGTAATAGATAATAATGACAAGATAGGTGGCCAATTTTTGATGCAGACGCATCAGTTCTTTTTCTTCGAGCGCGAACGCAAATTCGGAGGAATGCGGGGATTTGATATAGCAGAAACCCTTGCAGGAGATTCCCATGAAGGGATATTTCTCGATTCTACCGTATGGGATATCCTCGAAGGCAAGACTCTTGCCGTTAAAAATGTGGTAACTCAGGAGATCTTTTACGTCGAGGCAGATCACCTTGTGGTAGCCACGGGCGCGCTGCCCTTTATGCCGCCCTTCAAAAATGACGAAGTACCGGGAGTATATACTGCGGCTGTGGTCCAGAGAATGATGAACAAGGAATATACCCTTCTTGGAAAAAATATTCTTACAGTAGGTGCGGGTAACATAGGCTATCTTACTTCATATCAGGCAATGCAGGCAGGGGCCCGTGTTAAGGCCATTATCGAGGGTATGCCCCACGAAGGAGGATTTCCCGTTCAGGCCAATCGTGTACGCCGTCTTGGCATTCCAATTATGACCTCCCATGTTTTACTCGAGGCAATTCCCAATGAGGATCGCAGCGGTGTTGTCGGTGCAATTGTTGCAAAATGCGAGAATTTCAAGCCAATACCGGGTACCGAGCGCCGCATAGATGGTATTGATTGTATAAATATTTGTACCGGTTTAATTCCGGATAGTCAGCTTCTGCGCAAAGGCCACGAAGTTTTCGGACTTGCCTGTCACGGAGTAGGTGATGCTGTGCGTATTGGAGAGGGCACCTCTGCGGTGCTAAGAGGTCGTCAGTGTGCTTATGAGATCATGCAGGCGCTTGGCCTTAGGGTTAATTATGATGAATATCTTACCATTTCAAAAGAATATATAGATTCCCAGCAGCATCCCAAAAGAATCCTTGAGGAGCCCCGTAAACCCTCTGCCGAGCGTATGGCAGAAAGAGGATTTGTCATTATGGATTGCCTCTATGGTTTTGCATGCAACCCCTGTTCTTTTGCCTGTAAGTTCGGTGCTATTACAAAGAGTTCCACTTCTACCGTGCCCATGATCGATTACAGCAAGTGCATCGGATGTATGGATTGTGTATCCCAGTGCCCCGGACTAGCGATTTTCGGCTACCGCACGGAAGGTAGAACGCTCTATCTTCCAATTGAGTATGCAGCAGAGCCAGGTAGTGAAGTATTTCTTGTGGACAACAATGGAGAAAAGGTAGGAGAGGGTGTTATCGGGCGTATTCAAGCCAAGCCCAACCGTACCAATGTCGCTGTTGTAAAGGCTACTAAGATCTATAATGAAACATCTCCCGAGGATTTGCTGAAAGCGCGCGGATTCATAGTGAAAGAGGAGTATCCGGAACCACTCGAGTTGCATCCGGTACTCAAGGCAGCTTCGGATGAAGATGCTTCGTCAGATACCTATATTTGTCATTGTGAGGATG
>JAAZMM010000034.1 GCA_012798805.1 Bacteroidales bacterium | reverse complement strand
CGGAAAATTGCACATTGTCTTTTTTCGATTTTTGCTCCTAAATATATTCATATTTAGGAAAAGAGAGTTTATATTTACACCAGACTTTCAAGATCATAGCTCCTTTTCGGAGTGTTGCACCGGCTTCTTGTACTTCTTGCTATAGATAGCATAGGTGATAAGGGATATGATACCCACGATGAGCATCTGTACCACTTGTGACTCGTGGGAAATCGTAGCAAAGATCAATCCATCTGATTGGGTAAATCCATAGACGGGAACCAGTGTCATTGCCACAATGAAGTGATAGGCTCCAAAACCTCCTTGTACGGGAACAATCCATCCAAGCGAACCCACTACCATCAAAAAGAGGGCATCCCAAAGCGTCAAACCGGCAGCTGCAGGAAATGCATAGAGCGTAAAGAGGCTCATTGCCCAGTAACCTATCCAAATCAGAGCAGTGTAAACGAAAAACGCCCATTTCTGCTCCATCCTGAAGCCCGCTTTAACTCCCTCTACAAGTCCTTTCCAAACCTTGATGACCCTGGCACCGAACTTTGTGGCTGCAATCTTTTTTCGATAGGCACGGAATATCAGCACGAGCACTACGATGAAGAGAATTATGGCGACAACGAGCCAAACAGTACTGAATGGAAGCGACTCCACAACCGGATACCACATCTTTTCGATGAGAAAATCCTTGAATGTACCGAAAAAGAAAAGAGGCAAAGTGACAAGCACCACACAGAGCAAATCCCAGGTTCTTTCGAGTACGACGGTACCAAGAACTCCCTCAAATGTAGCCTTTCCGCTATTGGCGATCAGGCCGCACCTGACCACCTCCCCCGAGCGGGGCAGAACCAGATTGGCCAGATAACAGATATTATAGGCGTCGTAGGCCTCCAGGCGGGTAATATCCTTGCTCAGCGGTCGCATCATCAGACGCCATCTCCACCCCCTGAGAATCACGATAATCCAGGCTATCACCATCGATAGAAGGATCCACCAGTAATTGCAACTGCGCAGGCCCGACACGAAATCATTCCAACTTATATCACGGAAGGCAAAATAGAGCAGCAGAGCGGCCAGAGCGAGCATCAGCAGATATTTTACCACATCTTTTATCTTAATCTTCCTCTTCTTCTTCATATTGATCACGGATTGTAGCGCAAAAGTACAAAAATTCTTATGTTTGTGGCCAAAGAAACTGAATAACACTATAAAAGATGAAATCCATACTCGGCATAGGCAACGCACTGACTGACATTCTCGCAATTCTCCCCGATAGTTCACTCCTTACCAAGTTCAATCTGCCGGAAGGCAGTATGCAGCACGTGGATGCAAAAACGGGCAATATAATTTGGGAGAGTCTCAAGAAAATCGGGGTTCAGTATGTGGCAGGAGGCTCAGCAGCAAACACCATCTCCGGAGCCGCCATCTTCGGGATGCCGGCGGGATTCATAGGCAAGGTGGGCGACGACGAGCTTGGGTCGCTCTTCAAGGCAGAACAGGTGCAAAATGGTATCCGCTCCAACTTGCTTATCGGCACCGCCGCCTCAGGCCGCGCTATGGTATTTATTACCGCTCCTAATGCAGACAGGACCTTCGCCACCTACCTCGGAGCGGCATTGCAGCTGGAGCCGGAAGATCTGAAACCGGAATATTTTGACGGATATGACTATCTCTACCTTGAGGGCTATCTGGTGCAGAACCAGCGTCTTATCCGCCGTGCAGTGGAGATTGGCAAAGAGAAAGGAATGATCATTTGTCTCGATATGGCGAGCTACAATGTCGTGGAGTCCAATAATGCTTTTCTGCACGATATCGTCAAAAATTATATCGACATAGTGTTTGCCAACGAGACGGAAGCTACATCATTTACCGGCCTGGAGCCTCGACAGGCGCTTGATGCCATTGCGGAGCTCTGCGACATTGCCGTGGTAAAGATTGGAAAAGATGGCTCAATGCTGCGTCAGGGCGACCAATATCACTATATTCAGGCCTGGCCTGCAAATACAATCGACGCCACAGGTGCCGGCGATATCTATGCTGCCGGATTTATCTACGCCCACTCTCTGGGCATGCCATTGAAGGTTTGTGGCGAGGTGGGTTCCATTATTTCAGCAAAAGTAGTGGAAGTAATCGGACCAAAGATCGATATTCCGCGCTGGAAGGTCGCTAAAACCGAAATCAGGGAGCTTATCGCCTCCTATTCCTAAAATCTTTTAAAAAAAATTTCATTGTTCAAAAGTTTTGCCTTATTTTTGCGTTAACAAAATTGTTAAACAAATTTGTCTAACATTTGGGTTATCATATAATATTAAATAAATAATTATGACTGAAATTGAAAAAACAGACAACGAGCAGCTGATACTGAAGGCGGCAGAACAGGAGTTTCTGACAAAGGGTTATGACGGTGCCCGCACCACAAGCATTGCGCAGAAGGCGGGAGTAACGCATGCCATGCTGCATTACTACTTTCGCACCAAAAAACAGCTTTTTGATCGTATCATCGAGAAGACTGTGGAAACTTTTAAAGAAGCCATACTTGCCGCACTGGGCAACCCCAATATGCTCTTTGTTGATCGACTGAAAGATGGCATAGCATCACAGTTTGACATTATGGTGGCCAATCCCCTGTTACCGAGATTTTTTCTAAACGCGACGATCTCCAGTCCCGAGCTATACGACCTGTTATATGAGCGTATTGCGAGTTTTGTCAAGGTGTTGATAGTCGATCTTCAAAAAGAGGCTGATGCAGCTGCCGAGCGGGGGGAAATTGAGAAAACGGACATTCAGGTACTGCTGATTACGATAATGTCGCTTAATGTCTTCCCATTCATTGCATACCCGTTTATCGGGCCGGTCATGGGTGAAATGAATCCGGACAGAGAGAAATTTCTTGCTGAACGTAAAGCAGAAAACATCGAATTAATAATGAAGCGTATAATCAAACAATAGTATGAAACGACTTTATTCAGCATTTATACTTCTTCTATTGACATTAGGCGTGAGGGCACAAACACTTGATGAGTGTCGCCGTCTTGCCAGGGAGCACTACCCTGAAATCAGGCAATACAATCTTATTGCCCAGACCGAACAGTTCAATTTGTCAAATGCGGCAAAAATCTGGATACCGCAATTTGCCATATCGGGTCAAGCCACATATCAAACTGTTGCTCCTGCCTTCCCGGAAGCCTTCAAACCCCTTATGCAAACCGGCGATTCCGATATGACGGGGCTTAACAAAGATCAATACAAGGTGGCCATTGATGTAAGTCAAACCATTTGGGATGGCGGTTATTCCAGAGCGAACAGGGCTATGGCCAAAGCGGAGGCTGCCGAACAGCGCAGTCGTGTAGATGTGTCACTTTATGATCTGGATGCAAGGATAGATGGTCTCTACTTCGGCATTTTATTGCTGGATGAACGCGTGGAGCAGACTAAAACCATGATTGAAGTGCTGAAAAGCAACCTGGCACGTATGCGCACATATCATAAAAACGGTGTTGCACTGCAGTCCGATGTTGATATGATTGAGGCTGAACTTCTTACCGCCAAACAGCAATTAGGCCTTGTAGAGTCTTCTCTGGCCAGCTATCGCCGTATGTTGGAGATTTTCATAGGTCAATCGCTGAAGTCCGGTAAGTTGGAACGACCGGTTGAGCAAATTATCCATAGTTACACCTCAAATCGTCCCGAATTTGCCCTGCTCGATGCGCAGGAAAACAGATTGGCAGCGCAGAAAAGAGCTATAAACTCTTCGGTAATGCCCCGTTTGGGTCTTTTCGCACAAGGCTTTTACGGCTATCCCGGTATGGATATGTTTAAGAGCATGGTTGAGTCGGATCTGACATTGAATGCCATTGTAGGCGTGCGTCTATCTTGGGATCTGAGTGCATTCTACACCAGAAAAAACAATCTCAAAAAATTGGAGGTGGCCAAACAACAACTGGATGTTCAGCGTGATGTGTTGCAGTTCAACACTCAAATGCTGACCACACAAGAAGATGGTGAGATTACCCGACTGCGTAAGGCAATTGAGGATGACACCCGTATTGTAGAGCTACGTCGTTCCGTACGTATGGCAGCGGAGTCAAAGCTTGAAAATGGGGTCATTGATGCCACTGACCTATTGCGTACCATCAATGAAGAAACGACGGCAATACTCAATTATAATATGCATGAGATAGAGCTGCTACAAGCTATTTACAGATTAAAACATACATTAAACGAAAAATAAAGAAATGAAACGACTCACCTACATCGCCATAATACTACTTACCGTATCATCGTGTGGCAACAAGACGGATTTTGATGCACAGGGCACCTTTGAAGCGACCGAAGTGGTGATTTCATCTGAAGCTAACGGACGCATTCTGAGTTTTGACGTTGAAGAGGGAATGCCGGTTAAGGCAGGCATTAAAGTTGGCAAAATCGATAGTTTGCAACTTTACCTTCAGCACAAACAGTTGTCGGCACAACTTTCGGCATTACTCGACAGCCGTCCCGACACAAAAGCACAGGTTGCGGTGCTGAAAGAGCAGATAGAAAAACAACAAATGGAACTTAAGCGCGTAACAAACATGCTTAGGGATGGTGCCGCCACACAGAAACAATTTGACGACATTGAGGCGCATATACGCATTCTCAAGAGTCAGCTTTCTGCAACACTTTCCACCCTCGACAAAAACACCGCCACCATCAACAGCAACGCAGTAGCCCTGGAAGCACAGATTGAAGCTTTGACCGATCTCATTTCTAAATGCTATATAGTATCGCCTATCGATGGTATTGTGCTGGCAAAGTATGCTCAGGAAGGCGAATTGGCCTCTATGGGAAGGCCTCTGATGAAAGTTGCCGACCTTGACAAGATTTTCCTTCGCGCCTATTTCACTTCCGATCAGCTGGGCGACCTGAAGATTGGTGATCAGGTGACAGTTGTCGCTGATTTCGGCGGCACCGAGCTTTACGATTATAAAGGTATCATCACATGGATTGCCTCCGAAAGTGAATTTACCCCAAAAACAATACAAACGCAGGATTCACGTGCCAACCTGGTCTATGCTGTAAAAATTGCCGTAAACAATGACGGTCGTCTTAAAATAGGATTGTCAGGAAACGTAAAGCTGTAGTATGAACGTCATAGAGGTAAATAGTCTCTCAAAGAGTTTCGGAAAAACAAAAGCCCTCGATTCGGTCTCCTTTTCGGTTGAGCAAGGGGAACTTTTTGGCCTGATAGGGCCGGACGGCGCAGGGAAAACTACGCTTTTCCGCCTCCTGACCACATTGCTCAACCCTGATGAAGGCACAGCCAAAATAGAGGGGCTGGACATTGTAAAAGACTATATTAAAATACGCTCGCGGGTGGGATATATGCCGGGTAGATTTTCCCTTTATCCTGACCTGACAGTGGAGGAAAACCTCACTTTCTTTGCCTCTCTTTTCGGTGTTAAAGTTAAGGATTCTTACGATCTGGTTGCCCCTATTTACAAGCAAATCGAGCCCTTCAAAAAACGCCAGGCCCGCAACTTATCGGGCGGTATGAAGCAAAAACTGGCCCTCTCTTGTGCCTTGATCCACCATCCGGGCGTGCTCTTCCTTGATGAGCCGACAACCGGCATCGATGCTCTTTCGCGAAGCGAGCTTTGGGATATGCTGAAAAGCCTGAAAACCAAAGGAATAACCATACTGGTCTCTACACCCTATATGGATGAGGCTTTCCTTTGCGACCGCATAGCGCTCTGCAATGAGGGACGGATCCTGGGGATAGATACTCCGCCGGGAATTATAGGGAAGTTTGATTCGCAACTCTATACTATCAGCGCAGATAATATGTTTGCCCTGCTCGGCGCAGCACGAAAAATCGAAGGCGTGCTGGAGTGTTATCCATTTGGACAAACACACCACCTTGTTGCAGATGAGCGATTTAACGAAGAGCACTTCAGAGAAAAACTAGAATATTTGGGTAACCTCACCCTTATCCCGACGGAGCCTACTATCGAAGATGTATTTATGAATCTGATGAAAAAATGAGTGATATAGTTATTTCAGTACGCAACCTCACCAAACGCTTTGGTAACTTCACTGCGGTAAATGATATCTCTTTTGATGTTTATCGGGGAGAAATTTTTGGTTTTCTCGGCGCCAACGGTGCAGGTAAAACCACAGCAATGCGTATGCTCAGCGGCTTGAGTTATCCCACTTCGGGAAGCGGCACGGTGGCAGGATTTGATATTATGCGCGAAGGAGAGATGATCAAACGCCATATAGGCTACATGAGCCAGCGATTTTCGCTCTACAACAACCTTACAGTGGCTGAAAACATCACTCTTTTTGCCGGTATTTACGGTCTGTCGAAACAAACCACGGAAGAGCGCAGAGATCAGCTGCTTGCCCAACTTAAGTTTTCTTCTGAGCGGGATACGCTAGTGGGCGCTTTGCCATTGGGATGGAAGCAGAAGCTCGCTTTTGCAATTGCAGGTGTTCATAGTCCCGAAGTGGTCTTTTTGGATGAGCCGACGGGCGGTGTGGATCCGGTCACGCGTCGTCAATTCTGGGAAATGATCTATGAGGCTGCTGAGGGAGGAACGACTATTTTTGTGACCACCCACTATATGGATGAGGCCGAATATTGCTCGCGTGTCTCCATTATGGTGGATGGCGAGGTGCGGGCCTTGAATACACCTACCCGTTTAAAGCAACAATTCAATGCCGGATCAATGGATGAGGTCTTCCGTTCGTTGGCCCGCGATGCAATAAGAGGAGAGTTATTAATATGATTAGTTCCTTTCTATCCTTTGTAAAAAAAGAGTCCCTGCACATTTTGAGGGATAGGCGCACATTGCTTGTCGTGATAATGATGCCCGTAGTATTGATAGTGTTGTTCGGATTTGCCATCTCTACCGAGGTGAATAATGTAAATGTAGCCGTTGTGGCTCCGGATCGCACCGATGGTGTAATTGATGCCGTCAATCGTATTGCGCACAACGACTATTTTACCTTTTGCGGTTATATTGGCCGGGATGAGATCGACACTCAGCTGCGTTCGGGTAAAGTGAATGCCGTAATAGTGTTTGCTCCCGATTATGATCGCCGCATGGCGCAAATTGCTGCAGGTGTACCCTCAAAACCGATAATACAGTTGATAGTTGATGCGTCTGATGTAAATACGGCCGAAGCAGCAACTGCTTACATGCAGGAAATATTGCTTGAAACGGAGTCCGTACAGGAAATGTTTGAAACCAGGATGCTGTTCAATCCACAAATGAAGAGTGCTTACAACTTTGTTCCGGGTATTCTCGGATTGATTTTCATCCTCGTTTGCTCAATGATGACTTCGGTTTCGATCGTGCGTGAAAAGGAGGTTGGAACAATGGAAGTACTTCTCGTTTCGCCAATGCGCCCGAATAAGATTGTTTTGGCCAAAATGATCCCCTACTTCTTTATCTCCTGCGTGGTACTGGCCATAATATTGATTCTTTCCTACTATCTGCTGCACGTACCTATGTCGGGGGGCGTTTGGGGCATCTTTTCACTCTCATTGCTCTATATCGTGCTGTCGCTCTCTTTAGGACTTCTTGTCTCGATAATAGCCAAGACGCAAGTAATGGCTATTCTTATCTCTTCCGTGGTAATGCTGATGCCGGTGTTGCTGCTTTCGGGCATGCTTTTTCCCATTGAAAATGCTCCCAAATTTTTCCAATGGTTTTCAGTTACCATCCCCGCACGCTGGTATATAGAGGCTATACGCAAAATGATGATTCAGGGCCTGCCGCTTGTGGCCGTATGGAAAGAGGCTTTAATTCTGCTCGGTATGACCGTAACAGTCTTCGGCATATCGCTGGTCAGGTTTAATGATAAATTGGAGTAGTGCTATGAGACCATTCGTCGTATTGTTGCAAAAGGAATTCATTAAGCTTGGCAGGGATTCATTCCTGCCTAAGCTGATAATTATTTTACCTATACTTATAATGCTATTTGCTCCGCTTCTGGTTACAATGGACGTACGCAATGTCAAAGTGGCAGTTGTTGACCTCGATCACTCGACCACTTCTCATCGCATCATGTCACATATCAGTGCTGCTGAAGACCTTATATTATATAGAGCTACTGCGGAATTTGAGCTTGCAATGAGGGATCTGGAGGATGGCAACGTTGACATCATAGTGCAGATCCCCAAGAGATTTGAGCGCGATATGACACTCTCCACACCCCAAAAGATAAGCATAATGGCAAATGCCGTAAATGCCACAAAGGGATCTATGGGCACTCAATACATTGCACAAACTATTGCACGTGCACTTACTGAAGTTTCCAACGAGAAAAGTATGGAGCGAATGCCCGAATTGATAACGGTACAAAATCGCTTTAATCCGACACTCAATTATTCTCATTTTATGATTCCCGCTCTTATGATTATCATATTTATCCTGGTGTGCGGTTTCCTGCCGGGATTGAGCATTGTAGAAGAGAAAGAAATGGGTACAATTGAGCAGATCAACGTTTCACCGGTCAATCGCTTTCATTTTACTCTCTCCAAACTGATTCCTTATTGGCTTATCGGGATTTTCGCGCTATTTATCTCAATGCTTATCGTGAAGTTCGTCTATAAGCTGTCACCTACCGGTTCTGTCGGGACTATCTACTTTGGTGCATTTTTGTTTATTCTCACCATTTCCGGACTCAGTCTGACAATTGCGAATTTCTCCGACACATTACAACAGCTGATGTTCGTATTGTTCTTCTTCATCATGATTTTCATAATGATGAGCGGACTGCTAACACCTATCGATTCCATGCCGAAGTGGGCACAAATCATAACTTATGCTTTGCCTCCGCGTTATTTTATCGATATTTTGCGTTCAGTCTATTTGAAAGGGACGACTATTGCCGAACAATGGGAGAATTTTGTGGCTCTGGGGGCATTTTCCGTAATATTCAATATTCTGGCTGCCATTACCTATAAAAAACAGGCATAACTCCCTAAAAAAATCAAGCAAAATCGACCAATTTTGCTACTTTTTGAAAAAAAATCAACCTTTTTTTCTATTTACTATAGGAAATTTAAACCTTTTTGTTTAGATTTGCGTGGGTTATAGTTTTATGAAAAAGTTTTTAAATATCATACCGCGCGTCTTTGTTGTACCGCTGTTTGTTCTGGGTGGCATAATTATCGGGCTGGGCGTATATACCGCCTATGTTGCCCGTCTTCATTCTTATGCGACAGATGAGCCTTCTGCTTGCATCAATTGCCACATTATGGTTCCTTATTATCAATCATGGGAGAAAAGTTCTCACCGTGAATGGGCACATTGCAATGATTGTCATGTCCCACAAGATAATTTCGTAAATCAATATGCATTCAAAGCAGCTGACGGGCTCTATCATGCAGCTGTCTTCACATTCAAAAACGAACCTCCCTCCATTCGCCCCCGCTATGCCAGCAAAGGTGTGATTATGGAGAACTGTGTTCGTTGTCACACCCAACTCACCACCGAGTTCATCAAAACCGGAAGGATGAGTTATTCTCAGGTCACTAAAGGAGAAGGCAAGGTATGCTGGGATTGTCACAGAGATATCCCGCATACCATGGTGAGCTCTCTTGCCGCTTCGCCAAATGCGATAGCGCCGCTGCCGGCATCCCCTGTTCCTGCTTGGTTGAAAGAAATGATAAAAAAATAAAAACATACAGACTATGTGTAAGAAATTAGCAGAATCAATCAGACGTAAACCCGCTATCGGATGGGTATTGTTTGTCGTAGTTATGGTTTTGGTATTCTTGCTGGGGCTGCTTGCTGCTTCGATAACTGAGCGCAGAGCCGAGATAGCAACGATCTATAACAACAAAAAGGTTGAGATTACAGGCATAAATGCCAAAAGCGAAGAGTGGGGTCTAAACTATCCTCGCGAGTATAATACATGGAAAAAGACCAAGGAGATGGACTTTACCAGCAAACACCTTGGCAGCAACACCTATGATATTCTTGAGACTCGCCCTGAGATGGTTATTCTTTGGGCCGGATATGCCTTCTCCCGCGATTATACCGCTCCAAGAGGGCATATGTACACCATAGAAGATGTCACACAGACTCTGCGTACCGGTACACCCGGCGGTGATGTACAAGATATGCAACCGGCTACCTGCTGGGCTTGTAAAAGCCCGGATGTACCCCGTATGATGCAAGAAGTGGGCGTTGAAAAATTCTATGGGACACCCTGGAGCCAATTTGGTGCCGAGGTTGTCAACCCTATAGGATGTGCAGATTGTCATAACCCGGAGACCATGGATCTTACAATAACTCGTCCTGCTCTGGTAGAGGCATTTGAACGTAGAGGAGAAGACATTGCGGATGCATCTCTTCAGGATATGAGATCATTGGTGTGTGCGCAGTGCCACGTAGAGTACTATTTCAAGGGTGATGGCAAATATCTCACCTTCCCTTGGGACGGTGGCTTTACCATGGAGGATATGGAGGAATATTTTGATAATATACAATATGCAGACTGGACCCACAGTGTGAGCAAGGCTCCGATGTTGAAAGCTCAGCATCCGGATTACGAATTATTCATACTTGGCCCTCACGCTAAAAGAGGTCTCTCTTGCGCTGACTGCCACATGCCTTACATAGCTGAAGGAGGAATTAAGTACTCAGACCATCAGGTGGTGAGCCCTCTGAAAAACATCTCTTCAACCTGTCAGGTTTGTCACAGAGACACCGAAGAAGAGCTGAGAAGCTATGTTTATGAATATCAGGACAAAGCTCTTGAGATTCGCGACAGAGTTGAGGTAGAGCTGGCAAAGGCTCATATCATGGCAAAAGTAGCCTGGGATAAGGGAGCAAAAGAGGATAGGATGAAAACTGCTCTCCAGTTGATCCGCCAGGCACAATGGCGCTGGGATTTTGGAGTTGCATCACATGGAGGATCATTCCACGCACCTGTTGAGACACAAAGAATCCTGGCTCATGGTCTTGACCGCTCTATGCAGGCTCAGATTGAGCTTCAGAAGGTTTTATTTGAATTAGGTGTAACCAAGTTTGAGATGCCTGATATTTCTACAAAAGCCAAGGCTCAAAAGTTTATCGGACTGGATATGGAGAAGCTTGAGAGTGATAAAAAGCAGTGGATTGAGAATACTCCACCTACCTGGATTGAAAGTGCACGTGCAAACGGCAAACTAGCAGCAAACTAAACTTAAACATCCTGAATTATAACGCCTACAGTATATCTACTTAGTATAATGTAGGCGTTTATTTTTTTAATTATGCAGCAAGAGAATAAACGCAAATTTTGGCAAATGCCATGGGGATATCCTGAAAGCATAGCTATAACGGCAGGAATTGCTTTTGTAGGGTTTGTATTACAAATAGCCGTAAGCGACTTTAATTTTTATCTGCTTACTTCACCGGTCAATCTTATTGTAGGAGCTTTGATTGTAGGCTTTTGCTTGTTGACTCTTGCCCTGCAAAAAACAAAATTCCTAAAGTGGTTTACGGGCGTCCCCTTCTCGGTCTGCCTTATCTCGGCCTTACTTATTCTGACCCTCATAATGGGACTTACCCCTCAGACCGGTCCCTCTTCAGCAAATGTTAAAAAGGATATCATTTCATTATTGGGATTCAATAATATGACCGGTTCCTGGCCATTTGTCCTAATCTATTTCACTACACTTCTATCACTTGGCTCCCTGATAGTTCGCAGAGCAGCCAAATTCAATATCAGGGACTGGGGCTTTTATCTCACCCACTTTGGATTATGGCTTGTATTATTTGCCGGCGGACTGGGTCATGCAGATATAGAACGATATTTGATGCATGTCAGAGAAGGAGAAGTGGAGTGGCGGGTTTACGATGATGAAGGCAATGTAAAAGAATTGCCCATAGCGATCCAGCTCAATGACTTCGATATGGAGGAGTATCCGCCAAAGCTGACCATCATAGATAGAGAAACGGGAGAACCTCAACCACAATCAGACCCTGATTTCTATCAGATAGACACGAAGATACCTAAAGGAAAGATTAACGGATGGGAATTGGAGCTGAATGAATATATCCATAATGCAGTACGCAACAGCGACAGCACCTACCGGGAAGTGCCAATGCCGGGCTCTACACCTGCTGCCAGGATCACAATGCATAACCCTTTAACCGGCGAAGTCCGCAAAGGATGGGTCTGCGGGGGCAATCAGGCACAGTTATACAAGACTTTGGAGCTTGATGAAGAACAGACTGTTGTAATGACGGTTCCCGAACCCAAGCGCTTTATGTCGGATATAGAGGTTTACACTCCTGATGGGACTATTAAGAGCGCCATTCTGGAAGTAAATCACCCACTGCGCATCAATAGCTGGACTATATATCAGTATGGTTACGACAATGCAGCAGGCAGGCTCTCAACCTATAGCAGCATGGAGCTGGTTTACGATCCGTGGATAATACCTGTCTATATCGGATTCTTTATGATTGCTACCGGTGCCATCGTAATGATAGTGAGAGGCCGCTCGCTTAATCGCAAAAGAATTGTATCAACTGAGCATAATAAAGAGGAGAAATAGAAATGAATTGGGATATCTTTATATGGTTTGCTTTACCCGCCGTAATACTATGGTGTAGTGCAGGGATTGTAGTATATCGTAAAAAAAACAGAGTCCTGGCTGATATTTTGATGATCACCGGAATAGCTATTTTTACCCTCTTTATAATAGGATTTTGGATTGATATTGAGCGTCCTCCTATGCGGACAATGGGTGAAACACGCCTTTGGTACTCCTTTTTCCTCTCTGTAGTAGGTTATGTAACATATCGCAGATGGAAATATCCATGGTTGCTCTCTTTTTCAGCATTGGTAGCCACCGTATTTGTCTTCATCAACCTGCTCAAGCCCGAAATTCATTCCAAAAACCTGATGCCCGCTTTGCAAAGTATCTGGTTCATTCCCCACGTTACCTCTTACATACTCTCTTATGCTATGTTTGGGGCTGCAACGATAGGAGCCTTCGTTCAACTCCGTAAAATCCACCGGAAAGGTCTCTCCGACAAAAAAGTATTTGACTTTATTGACAACATTGTCTATGTTGGATTTGGATTCCTCATACTGGGTATGTTGATGGGATGTGTATGGGCAAAAGAGGCCTGGGGACATTACTGGAGCTGGGACCCAAAAGAGACATGGGCTTTCGTTACCTCAATGGCTTATCTTGCCTATATTCATATCAGGCTACAGGGAAAGAAACAGGAGAAAGTCGCCTTATGGCTCCTTCCCATTGCTTTCATTCTTCTGTTAATCACCTGGATTGGTGTAAACTACCTCCCCTCCGCCCAAGGCAGCATTCACGTCTATTAAGTTACGGATCACAAAAAACATCAACAAAACAGCACAAAAAACATCAACAGAATGCCACAAAAAACATCAACGGAATACCACAAAAAACAGCCATCGGCAAAAAAATGCCGATGGCTGTTTTTATAATTCCACCCTATATTAGTTTACCGGTGAAAAATCTTCTTTTCCTACAAAACAAAGTGGGCAAACCCACTCGTCAGGAAGTGATTCGAATGATGTACCGGGATCAATTCCACTATCAGGGTCACCCTTGGCCGGATCATAAATATATCCACAAACGTCGCATTCGTACTTTGTCATAATCAGTTTAATTTAATAATTTAACAATATCAACCTGGGTTGATTCTTCAAAAACAAATATAAATATTTTTCAAATAGAGCTGAAAATAATCTTACAATTTATTCAACTAATAAGAGCACCTATTTCCCCCTATTCCAAAGATCTTTCGGATAGACTCCTTTCTCAACGAGCTCATTAAGCTTTGCAACCACGAAAGCCCTATCCTCTTTGTAGGTAACACCAAACCATTTGGCATCACATTCAAGCACTTTGATACGCGCTTCACCCCTATTGATAAGCACATCAACTACGTAAGGGATGAAGTATTCAGCCTTGAGATTGCTCTTTGTGCTCTCTGCATCGAGGAATGCTTTGAACATCTCTTCCGAATGGTCGAAATATTCAGGGGTAAAACCCCAAAAATTCATCGAAACAAAGGTGTTTGGCGCCAAAGGATAGTCCTTTCCATCCTCACTATAACAGATATCGCGCCCCTTGCGCTGAATTGAAGTGCGCTCGACAACGCTTACCAGATTGGAGTCATCGTCGGTAACGCAAATACCACGCGAGACTGTTCCAAACTCGGAGAGGGTATTTTCCAGATGGTATCCTACCATAGCATAGTTGCCCCTGGTTCCCGCTATTTGACGGAGGTAATCTCCCATTATCCGGAAACTCTCCTTTCCATAAAAATCATCCGCATTAATTACTGCAAAAGGCTCGTTAATTACCTCCTTCCCCATCATTACTGCGTGGTTTGTACCCCAGGGCTTTTCCCTGCCTTCAGGGACGGAATAGCCTTCAGGCAGATATTCCAGTTCCTGGAAAACAAATTCCACCTCAATCTTTCCGCCAAATCTTTCAGAGGTAAAGATCTCCTTGAAAGCATCGGCAAAAGAGTGCCTTATTACAAAGACAACCTTACCAAAGCCGGCCCTGACTGCATCATAAATTGAATAATCCATAATAGTCTCACCGCAGGGGCCCAATTCATCCATCTGCTTGAGAGATCCATATCGCGAACCCATTCCCGCCGCAAGTATCAGAAGTGTCGGTTTCATATTCCTGTTATGTGTTTGTGTGTTGTTGTGTTTGTTTGTGTTTGTGTTTGTGTCTGTTTATTTAAATTCAAATATCGCTGCGCTCTGTCCGGGCACCGTTATCGGAGTCATCGGATTGAATCTCTCACCGGTGATGACATCGCAGTATGAAGTCGCAAATTTAGAAGATATTTCTTGATATTTATCCCAATCAATCTTAAAATCGCTCTTTCCATTATTTATCACAACCATCACAATCTCATTTTCCACATATCTGAAATAGAGATAGACATTATTATTTTCCGGACGAAAATGAAGTAAAGAGCCCTCAGTGACCGCTTTCGAACCTTTTCTCCACCTCATAAGGCGAGAGGTATAGTCAAAGAGATCCTGTTGAGCTGCGCTCCGCCCACTACTCTCAAAAAGATTTGCTTGATCATCCACCCAACCGCCGGGAAAATCTATTCTCTCCTGTGAGTGACCGGTAGTCCCATCTTTGCTTACAAATCCGAGCTCATCCCCATAATAGAGTTGAGGCACCCCGCGCATCGTTGCCAGGAGAGCCATTACCATCTTCTGCTTTGCAAAATCCCCTTTTAGGTCGTGTGCCAGACGATTTGTATCGTGATTGTCAGCAAATATGAGAATATTGGAAGGGTCGTTATAGACATAATCAAGCGAAATCGAGTTGTAAACCCGAAGAAGCCCCTCACCCCAGGCCGGAGTATCTGCATCATCTGCAAATCCGGCAATTATGGCATCCCTCAAGGGAAAGTCCATTATCGAGGGCAAATGGGAATTATAGCCGTCATATTGCTTGACTCCCTCCCAATAGGAGCATGAGAGGGGATCACCATACCAGCATTCGCCCACAATATTCATTTCAGGGTATTCTCTGAGAATATTCTTAACCCATTTGGAGATAGCTGCTTTATCGGAATAGGGAAATGTATCCACGCGGATCCCACCCAAACCGGCATACTCCACCCACCATACCGCCATCTGAGTAAAATACCTTAGCACGAAAGGATTTTCCAGATTCATATCGGGCATAGTGGTATCAAACCAGCCTTTAATGCAGGCATTTTTATCATATTGCGACACGTAAGGGTCATATTGTGTGGAAAGGGCAAAAGAGGAGCGTGTAAAAGAGGGATAGGTGTGCACCCAGTCCTTAAAAGGAAGATCATCCATCCACCAGTGAGCAAGTCCGCAATGGTTGAGCACCATATCCATTATTACCTTGATCTCCTTTTCGGCCGCCTTTTCTACAAATTCCCTGTATAGAGCATTGGTGCCATACCTCGGATCTATCCGGTAATAATCAGCACAGGCATAGCCATGATATGAGTACTCCTTTTCGTTATCAAAAAGCATGGGAGTGGACCATATAGCCGTCACTCCGAGCCTCTCCAGATAGTCCAAATGATCGATAATCCCCTGTATATCGCCTCCATGGCGTCCTTCAGGTCGTGAGCGGTCGCATTGCTCGATCGCCTCTTCTACCGAATCATTTGAATAATCCCCATTTGCGAAACGATCAGGCATCAAGAGATAAACCACATCCTGCGGTCCGAAGGAGGAACGTTGAGCTGAGCCTTGTTCGCGACTGTGGAGAGTATATTTAAATCTAAGAGTATCATTTTCAGGGGTAACGAGAATAAAATGGTAGTCCGCTGCGGGGGCCTTCTCCCTTATTCTGATCTCAGCAAAGAGGTAACTAGGGCTATCTCCGTAATGGATTTTTCCTACGGAGACCCCTTTTTTATTCTCTTCCGGGGCAAGTTCGAGGGTAGAACCCCGGATATCATCGCCCTTAATAAGTAACTGAAGGCCGGTCTTCATTCCTACCCACCAGCAGGGTGGCTCTACACGTTCTATTCCTTCAGCAAACCCCGCTACACTGACCAGCAGCAGAAGTACCAGTGCAGTTATCCTGCGCATAAACTATTTTTCCGTTTTTTCTGTTTCTACCTCCGTTTCTACTTCTGTCTCAGGTGCTTCTTCCGCCTCGGTTTCCGTCGCTTCATCAGCATCAGCTTCTGCCTCGACAACCTCATCACAATCACCGAAACATTCTCCTATGCTGAAAATGATATGATAACCGTGAGGAGGTAATGTAAACTCTGAGTCTCTGGTTACAATATGATTGTCAACATTAAATGTAACAGTCTGATCGGAAAAGTTGAACATAGCCAGACAAAGGTCGCCTTCTACCTCCCTTTCGAAAACAAAGATCTCCTGAGGCCTGTCCGAGGGAAGAATAACCATCACTCCACCCCAAGGCTGGGCCCAGAGGCAGGCATGTTTGTCACGCATTTCAATCAAATCTCTGTAAAAGTCGGCCATATCGCTCTCTCTCTCCCAGTCTATAAGATCTTTTTCAAAAAACTCAAGACGTTTGTCAAGACCGGCCTCTTGACCGCTGTATATCATCGGCATACCGGGCACCACAAACGAGAGGACCGCATACTGCTTTACAGCAGGGCCATACATTTCAGTATCGGTACCATACCAGGAATTCTGGTCGTGATTGGTGGTAAAGTTCATCGGAATCGTATTGGAGGGCATCCCGCTCCTGCTCTGATAATTGACATAGAAGTTGGCGATGGAGTCCGCATCAATCTTTCCTTCCGCCAAAGCATACCAGTTATGCATCTGATCCCAGGTATAATAGGCATTAAATGCATCATACTGCAATTCAGCCTTCTCAGCTTCTGCAAGCATAAAAAGGTCGGGATTGATCGCTTTGAGGCGCGCAACCGCATCATTCCAGAAATCTGTGGGAACCTCAGCAGCCACATCGCAACGGAATCCATCAACTCCGAGTTCTACCCAATACTTCATTGCTGCAATCATCTCCTCCCTCAAATCCTGATGCTCATAATTTAAACGGGCAATATCTGTCCAATCATACTGGATAGCAAGATTGCCCAGGGAGTCCTTGTAATACCATTCGTTGTGCTCTTGAGTCCATTTTGCATCTCTTGCGGTGTGGTTGGCCACCCAATCGAGGATTACCTTGAATCCCTTCTGGTGAGCTGCTTCAAGAAGATGTCTGAAGTCATCTATGGTGCCAAATTCAGGATTGACTTCGCAATAATTCGTGGCTGAATAGTAGCTGCCGAGAGTGCCTTTGCGACCCTCTTCTCCGATAGGATGAATGGGCATAAGCCAAAGTACGTCAACACCGAGCTGCTGCAGACGATCCAAATGTTGCTCAAATGCGGCAAATGTGCCTTCAGGAGTATATTGACGGATATTGACCTCATAAATAACGGCATCCTTCACCCATTCCGGATGCTCAACATTGGAAAAATTGCCTTCCGGCCGGGCACTCTTGCAACCAAACAGAGCAAAAGCTGCAATAATCAAAAAAAGCAAATTTCTTTTCATAGTATATTTTATTTATTTGTTTCTAATATCTGATATGAATAGGGTTCCAGGGTCACATTTACAACAGAGGATCCGTCGTATTCGAGCCCGAATGGGAGCGAAACGGAAACTTCGCGAGGCTCTGCGGATTTATTGAGAAATGTGATGACCGCCTCACCCATATAGGAGCGCATATAGACAAAGATGTCATTTTCAGCTGCAAGCTGGAAATAATCCCCATACATCAAAGGCATCGAAGAGCGGCGCAGATGGGTAAGTTCCTTAACCGCATCCGCCACCTCCTGCTCATGGCTGTTATAGCCCTCAAACTCCATCCAGCGACGATTGTCGGGGTCGTTTGCACCCGGCTGACCATACTCATCTCCATAATAGATACAGGGTACTCCGGGAAGCGTGAGATTGAGCGCATGGAGCATCGCCAATTTACGATAGGCCATGGTATCACTCACAACTATATTTCGTTTCCATCCGGCCAGCTTCTGGTCCTCATCATGCCTGACATCGCCTGATGCAAGTGAAATATACCTTGGCCGGTCGTGGTTGCCCGAAATATATCCCATCAGATTGTGATGGCCATAGACTGCGAGATTGCCCTCTATACAGCCGGCAAGTCCCTCGAAAGAGCCATCCGGATATGTGGTAGCCCAGATATAGGTATCATAAACATTGAAATCGAACTGACCGTCGAGCATGCCCGGCTTGACATAGGAAGAGATCAGCGAAAGCGAGCCGTATGTCTCCCCTATTTGATAGAGATTCTTGCCTGGCAGGGAGTCGATAAGTTTCCTGGTCAAAAGACGCCAATAGCCCTCCGGAATATGCTTGGTGGCATCATGTCTGTAACCGTCGAAGTCATAATTCTTCATCCAGAAAAGTGCGGTATCGGAGAGCTGGCTGCATATCTCCTCCCTCTCCAGATCGAGAGTAGGAATATGGTCGTCAAACCAGGTGGTGAGACGGAATTCATCCCATAGTTCGCGATTCTTGCGACCATCGGGAGTATATGAAGGAGTAGTCCAGTCAGGATGAGCCTTAAGCGTCGGACTCTCGATATGCATATGGTTGGAAACATAGTCGAGGATTACATTCATATCGACTGCGTGGGCCTCTGCCAGCAGCTCGTTGAGCTCCTCTTCCGTACCGAAGCGGTCATCTATGCGGGTAGCAAAGATGGGCCAGTAGCCATGGTATCCGCTATATTTTGTGCCCGGATCGGGAGAGTAACCCCAGGCATCGTAGGGGTTTTGGGTAATCGGCGAGAGCCAGATGGTATTGATGCCCAGCTCTGTGAAATAGCCATCCTTTATTTTGGCGGTAACGCCTGCAAGGTCACCTCCCCAATAGTCCACCTTGGGATGCACCAGCGAGGGGTCGCCTATGCTCCAGTCATTATCACTATTTCCATTGACAAAACGGTCTATTAGCAGCGAGTAAAGTATCTGCGAGTGCTTGTCGGTGCGCTTGAGTTGCGCCGGATCCCTGACCACCTTGCCATATTCAAGCGGTACTAAAATGTCGTTGCCGACTCCGTAAGCATTGGATGTAAAGGCCTGAATGTAGGAACGCTCCATCTTGCGTGCAGCCCTGGGTGCTACTACCCTTACCAGTGAGTCGCTCACCAGTTCGAAATGGCGGCCGCGCTCGAGGATTCGCCCCTCCCAGAGGAGTACGAGTTGCTCCATTCCTCCCTCGATTTTTATGTAGAAGTCTTTGCCGGAGCTACTTGAAGGCAGAGTTGACATCCTGGGAAGTTTGCTCTTATCTGCTCCTTCGAGCTTAGCCGGAATGGCATTTTTAACCAGCAAAGGGCAGAATTTTTCCACTCCCTCTACGGTGTCATAACACTCATACATTACCAGGTATGGAGCATCGGCATTGGTAAGGATGGTGATGGTATCCATGTCGTTCATTTTCGGGAAATAGTCCCTTAGGATTACGACGGTTGTATCTTGTTCAACTATACAGGGGGTCAAAGTGCCCAAATGATCCGGATAGTCAAACATGAACTCGTTTTGCGAACAGCCGCTTAACAGGCAGATAGCCGGTATGAGGGCGAGTGCTATTTTTCGGAAAATATTAGTTCTTAATCTCATATAGTAAAATTTAAAGTTCGAAGATTGCCGAAGAGTATCCTTCCATCTTCAACTGGAAGTGCTCTTTTTCTTTCTTGCTCTGCACCCGCCCATTGATAAAGAGAGGTTTGGTGAGTGATTCGCTGAGGGAGATTATCATCTCGCCCTGGCCGAGATTGTGAAGTACGAGGAGTTTCTGATTCCCTTCGATCATATACCAGGCGGCCACTTGTGAATAAATTCCGCCGGTTTGAGGATTTATTACCGGATGTCGCTCCATTTTTCCTGTAGCAAGTGCCGGATAGGAGTTGCGCAGAGTACCCAATTGACGATACATCGTCAGAATCGAGGAGGCATCCGCCTCCTGTGAAACGACTGAGCCCACCGTTGTCCCTACTGCAGGATCAATTTTATCCGTATAAGCAGTAACATAGCCGTCACCCCAATACATCGGAGTCCTGATATATTCATCACCGCCATCTTTTTTCCCCGTATAACCGAGTTCTTCTCCATAATAAATATAGGGGGAGCCTTGTGATGAGAGCAGCATTGCTCCGGCCAGCTTAGCCTTTTGCAGAGATCCGCCCAGCTCACTGCGTGCCCTGTTTTCGTCATGATTGGAGAGTTTGGTGGCTGCAATGAAGTCGCTGCGGTAGCCCTTGTAGGCCTCATGGATGCTGATTGTGGCATCTGCAAAGCTAAGTCCTTGACCCTGATTTATATCAGCATTCATGCGCCACCAAAATGAGAAATCAAAGAGAGCCGGAAGTCCTTTAAAGTAGGGTGCGATCTTATCCCAATCGGAAAAGACCTCTCCCACCATATAGATATCCCTGCCGTTTTTAGCCTTAAAACGGGCGTTGACTGCATCATAAAACTTTTTAAGAAACCGGGGATTTTCATCGGAGGTTTCATTGTGGTAAATGTGTTTGACAGCATCGAGACGGAAACCATCGATACCGGCATCAATCCAGACCTGTGCATCTGCCACTAATGCCTTGAATGCAGGAGAATGCTCCGCATTGGCGACCGGACCGAAATTGAGGTCGGCAAACCAGTCTGTCCAGAAATGAGAATGGAAGTAATAGATACTGGCCCCGGGGAGAGCCAAATTCTGTATATTGTCGTTGCTTGTGTAGTCGGTATAAAGAGTAAATGGCACATCAAAGGAGAGTTGAGCTGATGAACCTTGCTGTGCGCCATATTTTGTGCCCAGAGGCCAGGAAGGGGAGTTTGAAGTCCTTACAAGGAAACCCCAGCTGGAATTGAAGTCCACCGTTAACTCATAGATGCCATTGCCTTTGGAATAAAATTTCTTACAAATACCATCGCCATAATAGAGATATTTCGCCCCCTCCGTGGTCTGGTCGGGGTTGTCGGTATCAGGGGTTCCGCCACTTGACACCGTTACAGTCGGTGCCTGGCTGTTGCTCCACTTAAGAGTAAATTTGTAAATACCTGAGGGCATCGTACCTGTAGAAAACCACTGTCCGCCATCATATCCACCAGCACCCTCCGTAGCAATCATAGGGATTTTACCTGCCGCGATATCCTTTTGCGGATCATTTGAGAAAACATAGTAATCCCTGTAAGGATTATCCATCGACGATGTGGCTGTTTTAAACCAATGGTGGTTGACACCGGAGTGATTGATCACATAATCGAGATAGATGCGGATATTGCGTTTATGAGCTTCATTGACCATTTGTTTGAAGTCGGCCATCGTGCCAAAACGGGGATTTGTGATGCTATAATCCTCCACATCATAGCCGTGATAAGAGGCACTCGGATGTATTGGCGAAAGCCAGATTGCAGAGGCACCAAGTGAGTGGATATAGTCCAGTTTGTCAGTTATTCCACGAAAATCTCCCCATCCGTCACCATCCGAATCGGCAAAACTGTAAACCAGCAGCTGGTAGGTAATATCTGCTCTCTTAACTCCATCCCATTGAGCAGGCAGTACCGTCACATCCGTAAATTCCTTCGGGTAAGGCGTAATGTTTTGATTGCAAGAGGATCCTGTGGCAAATAGGCTTGCTGCCAGCACCAGAAACAATGTGATTTTTCTTCTCATTTCAACTTGCTTTATGGCAGCTCTTCACTGCCGGCATTGGGTATTTTATCACAGATAATACAAATTATAAAGTTAATAATTCTGTGCGAACAAACAAAAATGCGCCGCCATAAGCGACGCATTTCTTGTTCGTATTTTCATCTGTTATCGTAACAAACGATACTTTGCAGTATTGGCAATGTCGAGGGTAACTACATAGTTACCTGCCTCTACGACCTTGATGTTGTCGCCGTTGAAAACAAGTCCTGCATCACCTTTACCCAGGTTATAATCCCAGCTATTGTTGAATTTGAACTTGAATTCGGAACCGGCCTTGAACTCTACAGAAGCACTGTAGGTCCTGCTTTCCGCATCAAAAGTCATCTCAATACCATCATCCCAATTATCACCTGATGCAAACTGGCCTACAAGGGCAACCCTGGTTACCGGAGTTGCTACAGCCTTTTTACCGGGCAGATCCACTGTCCAGAAATAGGTGCCGTCAGCTACTTCCATATTGTCACCGCTCCAGAGATCAAACTCGTATGTGGTACCGGCAACAAGTTGTCCGGAAATCCAGCCTGCGCCGGCTTCGTGGAACTTGAATTGGTTGGAACCGCCATACATGGCTATTGCTCCCTTATAAACTCCTTCCGCTCCACCCTGATTGAGTGCCACATCATCGGTGGGACTCCAGGAGTGACCTGAATAGCTACCGGGAACTGTAATGAAAGAAGCATAAGCAGGAGCCGGAGCATCACCTGTCCTGATTACGATAGCCTTGAAAGGTTTTTCTGAAAGTTTCAACTCAATGTCATAAGTTCCGCCATCGGGATCCTTAAGATTAGCTCCGCCATAAACCAGATTTGCAGCCTCGCCGCCAAGGTTGTATGCATCGGGAAGATCCCAGCCGGCATTCATTCTGAACTTGTACTCCGTATTAGCAGGGAATACGATACCGGAAATCTTCCAGCTATCAGACTCGGCATCGTATGTCATTGCTGCATCCTCAGGACTGCCCCAACCGCAGAATGAACCTACAACTGCAACTCTTGTAATAAGAAGTGCAGTAGCCTTGAGCTCTGTCAGATCTACTGAGAGATAGTAGTAGCCCGTCTCAAGCTTGAGATTGCTACCCTTCTCAACGAGTGCCTCGAAAGTGCCGCCGAAATCGTTATCCCAATTGCGCTCATGGGTAAATTTAAATTCACCGTCAAGGTGAGCAAAGCCTTCATAATGGCCTTCACCGTCACCTGTAAGCATGGGAGCAGTACCGGGATTCCATCCCTGATGGTTACCGGGGATATAGAGATTGTCCGGATATGCGGTATTGATAAATGATACCGAATAAGGGGTCTTGGAGACATCAAGTACAATCTTGTAATTGCCTTCGGATCCCTCATAATTGAGGTTGTTGCCTATGGTTGTCGATACATTGCTCAGACTATGACCACCCAAAGAGTGTGTCCAGTCATCATTGAAACGGAACTTAAATTCGCCTGCAACTAAATCCACAGGAGCGCTGAAAGTCTGTTTCTCAGCATCATACACAAGGTCAATATCGGCATCCCATCCACCTACTGCAGTACCTATTACTCCAAGAGAGCCGAGTTCTACCATATATATGGTGTTGAGCTTCTTGTTGAGAGCAATATTATAGATACCTGAAGGCACCTTAATGTTGTCAGGAGCACCTACGGCACCGGTTGCGGAGGAATATTCACCTGCAAAGGCAGAAACCTCTACAATACCGCCGAAATCATCACCCCATTCAGGTTTGATGCAGAATTTAAATTCAACATCTGAGCCATCTTCAGTCCTGAGGTCAATAACGGCCTCATAGAATCCCTTTGCAACGGTGGACTCAAGCATAGTCGGAGCAGTTGCCGGATTCCATCCCTGGTGGCTGCCGGGGAGATAAAGGATGTCAGGATATGATGCCAGATAAGTTGTAACAGGAATTATAATCTCAGCTGAAGGCACACCTGAAGCGTATGTTTCGGAGAATGCCTTTACAAAGAATTTCACATCTGAGGTTGCAGCCTCAGGTGCACCTGTTGAGACAATAGCATCATTAAAGGTGTCCACTGTGATAGAATAAAAGGTCGCCTGAAGGCCTGAAGCCAGCTCAACGGCATCCGCATCTTCAAATTTTGCGAATACGCTATAGGTGATCTCTTCATTGTATCCGAGACGTGCCGGATCCCAGGAGAAGAGCATAATCTCACCTGTAGGATCGGCAGGATCGAGGACAACCGATTTGATGACTTCACCAAATACGGGAGCCACAGCATCACCAAAGGCATAGATATCTATGGTAATAGGCTCTGACTTGTAGGTCTTGGCACCATCTGTCACCTGCACAAAGAACGACATCGTAAAGGTGTTGTTCTCAGGAAGTGAGGAGAAGGTATTATAAAGTAATGTTTTGAAATCGCTTTTAGATGCGATATAGTAGAGTTCTTTTGTTGAGGCAAGTTTTGCTGCATTGCCCTCGTACTCTGCATGGAAGTCATAGCTCAATCCCTCGGGGAGGAATCTGTATGCCGACCAGGAGAAGTTGATATCCTCATCCATTGTATTGGAGGTCATAAGGATATCCGAATGGGAATAGAGCTCCGGCGCTACAGGGGCCGTGGAGAATGCATCCTCCGGGAATACCTCGCAGGAGGTGATTCCCAACATCAAAGCAGCAACTGCAATAAAGCTTAATATCTTTTTCATTCTATTATCGTTTTAAAGGTTACTGTTTTTCCATTACCAATACATAAGGAGTTCTGTTGGCGTGCAACTTCATCACATAAGTACCGGCTGAAGGTACCGTGATGTCACCTCCACCCTGTACGAGCTTGATACCGCCGGGTACGTCCGCACTGGCTTCACCTTCTGTTCCAAACTTAAAGGCCCAGTTGTTGGGGTCGTTAGCGGTATTGAGACGAATAAGGAAGGCAAGTCCGCCATCATCGGTAAATGTAACTGCAGGTGAAACCCATACGTTCTCCGTTGCATCGTATGTCAGAGGGTCATCACCGGTAGTAGCATAAGACCATCCATTGTAGGCACCGCACATACCGACTCCATCAACAACCTTCTTATCGATGGTCATTGCACTGCGATTGACTGTGAGTTCATAAATTGAGCCCTCTCTCAGATCAACTGAAAGGTTGGAGTCAGACTGCTCGGGGCAGGTCCAGGAAGGAGTGAGGTAGTTATAACCCCAGTTCTCGTCGGACCAGTTGCGTGCAACGGTTACCTTGAAATAAGAATAATCCTCACTGCCATCCTGAAGATCGACAAGAGTCTTATAAATATTGGTACCACCATCTGTCTCCCAGAACTGGGGAGCTTGGGTGATGTTCCATGACTGGTAATTACCGGGCAGGAAGAGGAACCTCAGATCAGCTGCATAGGTTGTGATATTGAAACTGATGCTATTGGATCTGACAGGCGCTACTGCCGTGCCGTAAATAGAGGCAATAAGGCTTGCGCTGATATTGGCGGTCTCATTGGGCTTAACCTTAAGCTCATTGCATACGAGGCCGTTCAAATCCTGCTTGCTGATGGTAAAGGAGTTTGAAAAGGAGGTACCTGCCAGAACACTATTTTCCCCAAGTGTCAGATGGAGAGCGTACTGGATCTGAGTAGGTGCTCCGAACGAAGCTGATGTCCAGTTGAAAACCACTGCCTCGACTTTGCTGTTGTCCTTATTGACAATAATGTCATTCTGGGCCAACAGAGTCGGAGCAACGTTTTGCGTAGGATCGACTTTGACATGTTCTATCTCCATTTCACAAGCGGAAAATAGGAACATCGCCATCATCAGCATTACTATATATTTAAACTGTTTCATAATCTTATTGATTTTTCAATATTTCGTGCCATTAGTAACCAGGATTCTGCACCAGCTTAGGGTTGGCGTTGAGATCACTGATAATGATAGGATAGATGGTGCGGAAATCGGGAATGGAGATCTTACCGTTAGGCACACCACCTTTCAATGTCCAGGGATACTGCATTGAAGTGAAGTAACCGTAGCGAATGAGGTCAACACGACGATGCCCCTCCCACATAAGCTCTCTGGCGCGCTCGTCGAGAAGCCAGTCGAGATCCATGATAGAGGGAGTTGTCGCATCAACACCTGCACGCTGGCGGAGCTGACGAATATAGCCTTTCGCTGTCTCGTCGGTAACATTTCCGCCGTTCAGGCGGGCATCAGCTTCCGCATAAATGAGATACATCTCAGGAAGACGGAAGAGAGGGAAGTCGATAGACGAGAACTTGTAGTTGGTCTCAGAGCTTGATATGGCATGACCATCTGAATAGAGTCCGGAGAACTTCCAGCATCTCCAGCCCGAATCAGTAGTAGTGTTGTCAAACTCCTTGGTAGCGCCGCCATTGTAGAAGAATGCCCTCTTATCGCTGGCAGCTCTGTCATAACCAAAGCCTTCTCCACCCCATTTGACATTTACGAGTTCGAAACGTGCAACATAGTCATCTGCTACGTGATAGCCGTTCCAGTTCTCAGGATTGATAAGCTGACCTTCTCCAACTACAGCTGCACCGATGGCCGCATTTGCTGCATCGCTGAGTGTTGCTGAAACAAGGTGTGTAGTACCGCCCCAGCTCTGTGTCTGGTCCTTGTCATAAGAGATAGCGAAGATAAACTCTTCCGCAGCACCGTTGGTGGTGTTGTCCTGCATAAAGAGCTCGTGATAGTTGTCGTGGAGCGTATAGCCCATTCCGATAACCTTGGCTGCTGCATCTTTTGCATCTTGCCAGCGAGCCGTGCCGGTATATACCTCTGCATTGAGATACATCCTTGCAAGAAGAGCCCATACGGAACCCTTTGTAGCGCGTGGATAAGGAACTGCGCCCTTATCAGGCATATCGGAAAGTGTTGAAAGCTCTTTAAGCTCGCCTTCAATCCACTTGAAAAGTTCTACTCTGCCAATCTGCTCGGGCAGGTCGCCGCCAATATGTTCCGGCATTGCGAAAGGAGGATTTCCAAAGAAGTCCATCAGCAGGTAGTAATAGAGTGCACGATTAAATCTTGCCTCAGCACGGTATTGGTCAACGGTCTTTTGGAATGCCTCATGTCCGCGGCTTGCAAGCATCTCGGGAGTTGTTCTCACGAGAAACTCATTTACCAGGGTTATTCCCTTCATGCAGCGTGTGTAAACCGCAATGATAGCTTCGTTATCAGCTGATGTCCATTTATGATACTGGATAGGATTGATATAGTTGTCACCCCAGATAATCTTTAGTGCGTCGGTACTGAGCTCATTGAGGATCATATACATACGACAAAGTTCACTCTGACCTGCATCCGCCACGCTGATGTCCGATGATCCGGCATCATTCTGGCTTGCAAGCGCCCAGTATCCATAGATATATCCCAAAGACTTGAGATAGCTAACCTCGTCCTTGTAAGCGGTCTCCGAGGTTGCGTCAGTTTCATTGAGAGGCTGTGTATTCAGATCACCTATGCAGGAAGTTGCAAGGATCAAAGAGGCCAACAGCGCTAAGAAACTTTTAAATAATATCTTGTTCATACGTCGGGTCATTTTTAGAAATTAATATTTAAGCGCAAAGTAAAGAGACGAGGACGGGGAATAATATTGGAATCCACGCCATCTGATGCCTGCAATTCAGGATCGAGACCTCTGTACTTTGAAATAACAAATACATTCTGCACAGAAGCGGAGAGACGTATGCTCTCTACCCATTTCACTTTGTCGAATGTGTAGCCTAAGTTGATATCGTCCATTCTGAAGAATGAACCATTCTCGATAAACATATCGGAATATTTCTGGTTGTTTTCCATAGCTGCCGTCCAGCCATCCACCAGATAGATGTTGCTCAAATTGTCAAGGTAGCCCTTATTCCAGTTGTCACTGTATGAGCTTGCATAAGACATCGCAACCCTGTTGATGATATAGTTGCCAAATGAGCCGTGGCCGTTGAAACCAAAGTCCCATTTTTTGTATCTGAATTTGAGGTTAAGGCCGAAATATGCATCGGGAGCGGGCTTGAAACCGGTAACATATCTGTCGGAGTCAGTGATTACGCCATCACCATCACGGTCCACCAATCCATTCTGAATAGGATGATCCTGTGCATCATAGAGCTGCTGGAAGAGGTAGAATGTGAAGGGTGCAAATCCGGTGCGGTGGAGTGAAGTATATCCTCCCGTACCGCCCATACCGGAACCGGTAGTAACTCCGAGATAACCCTCTGTTTCAACACTTGTGAGCTTGGTGATTTTCGTGCTCTGAAGAGTAATGTTTCCGCCAATGGAGAGTGACATATCGCTTGTCTCCACGGGGATCACATTGAGCGAGAGCTCTATACCCTTATTCTCCATATTACCGATATTGGAAATGATGCTATTGCCAAAGTTCGAGCCCAGAGGGGTCGCAATTTCATTGAGCAAATCATAGGTATATCTGTAATAACCTTCGACGCTACCTGTGATCCTGTCATTCATAAAGCCGAAGTCAAGACCGAGGTTGTAGGTCTCAGTTGTCTCCCATTTGAGGTTAGGATTGTATTTCTGAGGAGCGAGGGTAGTATAATATCCATTACCGAGATAATATTTCATCCCGATAGCACTTGACTCCTCATATCTCGCCATATAAGGATAATAGTCGGAACCAATGTCCTGCTGTCCGGTGCGGCCCCAGCCAAGGCGAAGCTTGAGAGCTGAGACTGCGTCAGAACCCTTTAAGAAGCCCTCTTCGGCCACGTTCCAGGCGAAAGCTGCGGAGGGGAAGAAACCCCAGCGGTTATCTTTGCTGAAGCGTGAGGAGGCATCTTCACGTACGGTAAATGTGAAGAGGTATCTGCCGAGTATGGAATAATTGACTCTTCCGAAGAATGAAATCAGGTAATACTCCTTTGCATTTGTGGGGTTTGCCTGATAGAGAGGTCTTGACTCATTGTTGAGATATGTGCTCTGATCATACTTCACATAGTTGTGCTGCCATGAGTAACCGGCCATCACATCGAGGTTACTCTTGCTGAATTCCTTCTTATAATTGAAGTAAGCCTCGAGAAGTGTATTGGAGTTGTAATTAGCATAATCGGTATAAAGGTCAAGGCTTGAGCGCATTGCCGAAATAGAACCGGGGTGGTTATATTTTTCGCCGTTTGACTTTGCGATGTCATAACCGAGGTTTAGGTTGAATCTCAAATCTTCGAATCCATGGAACATGTAATCAATCTGGAGGTTACCGATTGAGCGGAGACCCTTGTTGATGTCCGTGAAGTCGTAGAGGCTTGAAAGGGGGTTGACACCTGCCATTGTGTTGGCACTACCATCTGCATTTAGCCAGTTCCAGTAACCATTTGCCACCCTGGAGTTGTCGATACTACCGTCAGGGTTTGTAAAATGTGTCGGTTTTGTAGGGTCAAACGAAAGTGCGCTACCTACTGCACCTGTCGGAGCCCAATTGGTCTTCTGGTAAATACCTTTCACATTGAGGTTGATAGAGAGGTGGTCATCAAAAAACTTGGGAGAAAGGCTGATGTCGACGTTGGCCTTCTGGTTGTCACCAACCTTGAGTGTGGCCTGGTCGTAGTTGTAACCGAGGCTGACGCGGTAGGGAACATGCTTTGTGGACCCGTAAACACTTACTGCCTGGTCGGTATTGAATGCAAGACGGTAGATCTGCTTCTGCCAATCAGTTGTCTCATTGCCGAGAAGAGCCTGGATAGCGCTGTTGTTTGCATAAGTGCTCTGCATAAAGCCACGGAATGTGTCAGCATCCATCATATCGATGGTAGAAGCATTCTGCTTTACAGAGTAGCTTGAGTTGTAGCTGACATTAACTCCCTTTGCTCCTGCACGACCCTTCTTAGTAGTGATGATAATCACACCATTGGAAGCACGTGAACCGTAGATTGCCGTCGCAGAGGCATCTTTCAATACAGTATAACTCTCGATGTCATTGGGGTTGACCGATGCCAGAGGATTACCCATTCCGGCACCTCCGTCGGAGGTAACAGGTACACCATCAATTACAATCAGGGGGTCATTTGATGCATTTAGCGAAGCTGCACCACGAATACGGATAGTTGCGGATGCACCTGGCTGGCCTGAGGCCGGAGTCACGTGCAGACCCGATACCTTACCGAGGAGCATCTGATCCGGAGAGGTAATGGCTCCGCGGTTAATTTCATCAGCTTTGATGGCTACAACCGATCCTGTCATATCGCTTTTCTTAACAGTACCGTAACCGATGACCACTACCTCCTCAAGAAACTCGACATCATCCTGCATGACAATTCTTGCAGCTGACGCCTGTTCAGCAGTAATAGTCACGGTCTTGTAACCCAAAAAACTGATTTCCAACATAGTCTCACCAGAAGGTACTGTCAGGACAAAATCGCCGTCCAGACCTGTCTGGGTACCATTTGCAGTTCCCACCTGGATAACTGCAGCACCGATAACGGTTTCACCTCTGGAGTCCACCACAACTCCCTTTGCGGTATATTGCGCAAAGAGCGGTGTAACAGAGAGAACCATTACCGATAGTAACATTGTCATTAATCGTTTCATAGGAAAACCTTTATAATTATTGTTTAATTCTTTTTCTTTGGAAGAGCTGTACGGGGTCATCCTTATCTTCGACAAAGAAGACGCATATTGCAGCTATCAAAAGAGATATACCGGAGAAAAGGAGGGCATAAATGGTGTGTCCGCCATAGATGTGTTTTACCATCAATCCACCTATCAGACCGTTACATATCTGCGGGATTGTAATAAAAAAGTTGAATATTCCCATATAGACACCCATTTTCTTGGCAGGAAGGCATCCTGCCAACATAGCATAGGGCATCGCCAGGATTGATCCCCAGGCAATACCAATACCCACCATAGACAAGATGAGCATGTTCGAATTCTTAAAAAAGAAGAACGAAGCAAAACCAAGAGCACCGCACAAAAGCGAAATAGCATGTGTCGCCTTGCGGCCGATTTTGGCTGCAGTAACGGGAAGAAGGAAGGCTATTACGGCAGCAACACCGTTATATATGGCCTGAAGTACCCCTACCCAGTCACCCGCTTTACCATAAGCGACGGAAGAAGTATCCACAGTGCCATAGAAGTGTTCAGCTACGGCCGGTGTCATGTAAACCCACATCGAAAAGAGGGCGAACCAGGAGAAAAATTGCACGAGTCCAAGCTGACGCATAGTTCTCGGCATTTTTACGAAATCCCTGAAGATTTCAACGAATCCGCCATCTTTCTCCTTAATGGATCCCTCTTCGGGAGGGTACTCTTTGGTACGCACCACAGTCACGAGGACCGAGGCGAATAGCACAATTGCGCCAATGTAGAAAGCAAGTTTTACATTAGGCGCCACACCACCAGCAGTTTCAGGCACGTTTGACATACCAAACCAGTTGGTAAGCACAAAAGGAAGAACCGCACCACACACAGCGCCAATACCGATAAGGAACGTCTGCACTGAAAAACCGAGGGTCCTCTGCTCAGAGGGAAGATTGTCTGCAACGAGAGCTCTAAATGGCTCCATTGCCACATTGATCGAAGCATCCATGATCATCAGGACACCCGCAGCGATCAGAAGTGGCGACATAAAGGGTGCAAGAGCCGGCGAATTGGGCATCAGCACAAGCATCAACGAAGCCAGGATCGCACCTACAAGAAAATAGGGACGTCTGCGACCCAACTTTGTCCAGGTCCTGTCGCTGTAATGTCCAACAATGGGCTGGACTATCATACCTGTCAAAGGTGCCGCAAGCCAGAAGAGCGATAGTGTGCTGACATCAGCTCCAAAAGACTGGAAAATTCTGCTGACATTTGCATTCTGAAGAGCTAGACCGAATTGTATCCCCAAAAAGCCGAAGCACATATTGAAGATACCCCAGAAGCTCATCTTTGGTCTTTTCATAAATATATTTTTTGTATCAGTTTATAACTAAAGGGATACGAATCTAATAAAAAAACACCTTTATATAATGGTGTTTCCTTCCGAATTGCAATAAATTCAGGATGAAATGAATGTTTCGGGGTGCGAGTTAGCGATCCAGCCATTCCATAAGCAAGGGTACCCTGGCCCGGGAGACGAGCACCGGTTCGATCACGTCCGGAATTAGAGTCACCCTCAATCTTGAGTTGAAGTGTTTGGATATGTTGCTGATGGCAGCCAAACTGGTGATACAACTTCTCGAGAGTCTGAAGAAATCTTTGGGGTTGAGTTGCTGCTCGAGGGATTCGAGACTGGAGTCCAGGAAATATTGTTTCCGATCGGTAGTCACAAGATAGGTAGCCTTGTTTTCGGAATAAAAAAAGGCTATGTCGTGCACGTCTGCAATAAGTATGTGGTTCCCTATTTTTATGGTAAATTTTGTGCGATACTCAGGTCCGGGGGGCTCTTCGGCACTTTCCAAAGCCTCTTCTGCATTGCAAAATGCAATACAGCGCTCCATTGATTCCTTGAAATCCCGTTCTCCTATCGGTTTGAGCAGATAGTCGATACATTTGGTCTTGAAAGCGGGGAGCGCATAATCCTCGTACGCAGTGGTGATGATCACCTTGGATGTGATATTCACCCTGTTGAAGAGTTCAAAGCATTTGCCATCCGATAGCTCGACATCCATCAGTATGATGTCAGGAGCAGGATTAGAACTAAGCCACTCCTGCGAAGTAACAATGGAGTCCAGAGAACCAAGGATCTCAATATCAGGAAAATATTTGCGCAAGAGGCGGGTAAGTTGCATCTGTGCGGGTATTTCGTCTTCTATAATGAGGAGTGTCATATTAGCTGTTATTTATAGGAAAAGAGGAATTTTTACGGTAAAAAAGCCCTCTGAATCATCTACTATTATGCGGGAGTCAAATAGAATCTTGTACTGCTTGTCTATATTTTCCAACCCCACACCCGCCGATTGGCCCGATCTGATCTTAAGATTGATGCGATTGGAAACCACCAGATACTCCTGCTCCACCCTGACATCTATCACCAAAGGTTCGGAGATCTTGGCAATATTGTGTTTGACCGCATTTTCTATCAAAATCTGGATACTGCAGGGGACCACTCTGCTGCGAAGCCATTTTCTATCCACATCAATCCTCACATCCAGGGCTTCCCCGAAGCGCTCCTTAATCAATCCCACATAGAGCATGACAAAATCGAGCTCCTCCTCCAGTATTACCGTCTGGCGGGACTCCATGCTAAGCTGGTAGCGATAAACATCGGAGAGCTTCTTGACATAATCGGAAGCTCGGTCCTGATCCTCGTGAATAAGATAATCGAGCACATTCAGGCTATTGAAAAGAAAATGGGGATTGAGCTGCGCTTTAAGCAGCTGATACTGATAGTTGGCCTGACTGCGGAGTCGTACCTCCGTTGCGAGTGCACGCCTTCTCTTCCACCTGAGGTATGATAAAATATCTATCACTACCGTCACCAAAATATTGAAGAAAAGAGCCACCACAAATGAGAAGAAGATTTGTTGATTGAGGGTCTCCCCCACCAAATATTCCGAAGAGGTAAGTTGCATCAGGATGGCTGACACCAACGCAATGAAAATAACTCCTCCAAGCTCCCAGAGGGTACGCGGAAGAAAAGAGTGTCCATAAGAAAAATACTTGACCAGACTGCGCACCAGCATGAAATCCGCAATGAGCATCAGCAGGGTGAGAGCATAGTTGCTCAACATCCCTTTGAGGGTAAAAAAGAAAGATTGTCCCGATCCCTGAGAAAAAAACGGAAGCAGATTCTCGAATATCATTCTGGCAGCCAACACAATCAGCGCCAGGCTCCCCACCGCCAAAAGATTGAAATATCTGCTCTCCTTACTCTTCATCTGCGTTAACGGTTTTTATGGGCAACAACAAGTACGGTGGCAAGTCCCAGAATTTCCGTGGTAAAAAAGGTTACAATCATATTGTTTGCTACTCCCAAATCGGGAAATGCATTGTGCAGATAATCTCCCACAGATGTTCCAAAATAAAAACCGGCAAAAGAGCTGAGAAAAGCCAAACCGAGAAACACGTCGAGCGGACTGCCGTAAAACCGGATTAGGCAGAACACCATTGCAATAGTAAGAATAGTGAGGAAAAGACCATCTCCTACTGAAGTATCGTGAAGCAGATAACAGAGCAATGCATGCGCAAGCGCAAAAAGGAATATTATAAGATTGGCTTTGCCGAAATCTCTCCAGCCTTTGCCTGTCCTTTTAAATATACCGCCCATATCGTTATAATTGGTTAAGAATTGTAAATATAGTTATTTTTTTTCAAACAAAAGATAGCTATATTTGTCATCAAAACAAACTATAAGTGATGAAACGATTGACACTCCTTCTGGTAGCCCTAATGTGGCTACCACTAACCACTTCAGCACAAAACAACCTCTCACAGGAGGATATTTCCAACATCAAATCTTATATCGAACAGATCCGTACCGACTGGCAGATCCCCGGCATGGGCGTCACCATCTTCAAAGATGGCGAACTTCTGCTTTGCAAAGGATTCGGAGTCAAAAATCTCGACAATCCGCAGGACTCGGTGGACATCCACACCCTATTCCAGATCGGGTCGGTCACCAAATCCTTCACAGCATATTTGCTGGCTACTCTTGTGGAAGAGGGACTCATCAGCTGGGAGGATAGAGTAAAGCATATACTACCTGACTTCAAAATGCATGACCCATGGGTGACAGAGCACATTCAGGTCAAGGACCTCACCTCTCACAAAACAGGGATCGGAGGACAGGTGGGCACCTACATCCCCAACCTCGGATACGACAGAGATGACGTCTATACCATGATGGGACTCCTAAAGCCCT
>JAAZMM010000033.1 GCA_012798805.1 Bacteroidales bacterium | reverse complement strand
AGGGTTGTGGGGAGTGCCGGCGCTGTATAGATGCCTGTCCTGAAGGTGCACTCTATGCCCCCTTCCGGCTGGATGCGCGCAAATGTATCTCCTACCACACCATTGAGTCGCATGAGCTCTATTCCGCACGCCCTGTGGAGTATAAAGGTCAGATCTTCGGCTGTGAGATCTGTCTCCGCGCCTGTCCATACGACCGCGAATCCGAGGGATGGAAAGAATTGCGTACCAATGCTGAGGAGATCATATCAAAAAGCCCGCAAGATTGGCAGGATATGGATGAAAAAGAATTTAAGGAACGATTTGGCGATACACCTTTAAGCCGCGCCGGCCTTGATAAAATAAAGAACAATTTATGATGAAGCTACAGACCCCGGTAGAGTACGCTCCTTTGAAAGAGCGACTCGGATATGAGAATAAATATTTATTTATCGGCTCCTGCTTTGCAGCCGAAATTGGTTCCATAATGATGGACCTCGAATTTGATGTGCTTCTTAACCCCTTTGGAGTGCTATACAACCCCGCCTCAATCTATTCTTCCATAAAAAGACTCTCTTCAGGCACCCCATTTACCGAAGGGGATATCATCGTAGATAATGGGCGCTACACCTCATTTTTCCATCACAGCACATTTACCAGGGAGAGCACAGAGGAGTTTCTGGTCAACGCCAATGCTTCTCTGGAGCAGGATAGCGCAAGGTTTGCAGCTGTTGATACCTGCGTAGTAACTCTCGGAACTGCCTGGGTCTTCAGGCATCTGGAGCGCGATATAATTGTTTCCAATTGCCATAAGATACATCCGGCGCAATTTCGCAGGGAGCGTCTTGAGACCGAAGAAGTGACAGGTATGTTGTGCGAAATGGTGGAGGCACACCCCGACAAAAAGTGGATATTTACCGTAAGTCCGATAAGGCACCTAAAGGATACAGCACACGGCAATCAACTCAGCAAGTCCATTTTGTTGTTAGCCATCGACCGCCTGCAGCAGCTCCATCCGGAAGTGGAATATTTCCCCACCTACGAGATTATGATGGATGAATTGCGTGATTACCGCTTTTACGCGGAAAATATGACGCATCCTACCGACCAAAGTATACGTTACATCTTTGATCGGTTCTGCGATTATGCAATAGATGCTTCGGAAATGGCCGCGATAGCCGAAACGAAAAAACGCCTCAAGGCATCGCGGCACATCAACTTTACTTCGAAATGATCTTCATAGAGCCTGTATGCCCTCTGTATTCATTTGCGTAGAGCGACTCTATCTCCACAAGTGAGGTCGAGAAAGTGCCCTCCTGCGTGATATGGAAACGTTCTTCGATGGTCAGATTTCCTTCGGGCAACAGCTCAAAATAGTAATTGGTAAGCGACTCGTGCTGCTCCTTGTAAAATTCCCCCCACAATCCCGTGAAGAAGAATGATCTCTCATCCAAAGGATAGAAGCAGGCGGGGCGCATCGCTTTCATCCTCACAAAACTGCGATTTTCGCTATTTTTGATATAATATCGGGCAATAATCTCATCTCCGACATTGAGTTTGTCGCCATCCATTATCATTTTCGAATCGGAGGCTCTTACAAATTCACGGGTGACCTCGATCTCATTTGCCGCAGGCTTGACATCATCGATTACCGTGTCGTAAGTGTAGTAAACTGCACCGAGTTTGAGATCTTTTGCCCCGCTGGAAACCAGCGCATGGACTGCATCGGTAGTAGCGACTGTGTTTTCCCAGGCCTGGTTGTGCTTCTGAAGCAGCATCCACAATGCCAGCGAATCCACCATCTCTTTTTCGCCGAGCCTGGCGAAAAGCGTCATCAGTTTGGCGTGAGCGTAGATTTCGCTATTCATAAGACCTCTGAAAGGCATTACCGCATTGGGGAAATAGCATCCGATTGTGGGATTGATTACAGCGTGATCCTTGAGCGAAGCATTGAGGTCGGCAACTCTCGATTCAAACTTTTTATTCCAATAATCAGTTCCCTTGCAGTTGAGTAATATGTGGGCAAGTCTGGCTTTGTTGAGAATGGCTATCTTTTGCCACCCGTCGGCAGTATCAGAAAGGAATTTGCTGAAAACAGTAGAGGCTTTCCCCTTCATCTGATGCTCCAAATAGTGACTGCGCACATAGAAGCGGTCGATGAAGCTAAAGGAATTATATCCGGTGCGACTATAGGATTCCCGAATCCTGCCATCGATGTAACCTACTGCACTTTCCACAAGTTTTTTCTCCGCCTCACTAAACTCCAATGCGCCGAAATCGCGCAATTGAGCCATTTTTTCGAGGAAAAAGAGCGTAATCCTTTCGGAAGAGGGCATACCGTCAAACCATGCAAAGCCTCCATCTGAATTTTGAAATTTCGAAAGCGCTGTTATCGCCTCATTACGGAAACTCTCCACCGAGGCGCTATCCACTTCCTTCTGATCCAGGGTCAGCACCTTTGCTCTCATCTGATTGATATAAAGAACTACGGTCCAATCTATCACATTATTTGATTCGGGCTTTGAAACCACCGGCAACGACTCTTTCACAGCAGTGAGAGTGGAGTATGTAGCATGTTCGATCCGGGGGTTGCGCGCTTTGATGCGTTTGTGAAGCTGATCCTCATAATATTTGTGGCCGTGAGGCCCGCCTATTACAAAGGAGGCCGCTTCGGTGATGGTAATCTCCTTCGGAAGAATGGTAACAATGTGTTTCTCGCCATCGCTGAAATTACCTGCTTTAAAACGGATAACAACTCCGAGTTTGCTGACATTTTCAGGCGGAGTAACACTCCAGGCGAGTTCCTTCTGGCTGCCGGCTGCAAGAGAAAGGGCCTTCGATCCCGTATCCTTGAGGGTTAGCTTCTCCCCGGTCTCTTCATTGTAAAATTCTATATACCCATTGCCTTGTAACTGTTCCTCGCTGAGGTTGACCACCTTGCTCTTGATGACGATCTTGTCGTCCTCACGTATGAAAAGAGGGATATTGGGCACAACCATAAGCTCCTTGCGCACTATAAGTGAGCGCTCCGCATTGCCGGTTTTGAGGGACTTATCATAGCCCATCACCAGCACACGGAAGGTCGAAAGAAGGTCACCCGTAGTGTACTCTACCTCCACTTTTCCATCACTATCGCTCCTCAGATGAGGATAAAAGGCGATAAGCTCGCCAAATTGCGACCTTACAATCATCTCTTCACTCTCCTGGCCGGTCGCCGCTGCTTCATCAACACTACTCTCTTGATCGACATTCGACACAAGCGGTACGGATTCGAGTACGACATTGGAACCATATATTGAGGAACTCTTTGCTCGGATTTCGTCTTTTTCGTACAATCTGAACCCATAATAAGGACGATAAGAACCCCCAAGAGTTGTCCTTATATAGGGTGCGGAGTTATAGACCTTTACAGATAGCGGGCTAAATGAGAATGAATTGGCTCCATACCTATCGGTGGTCTTGTCAAAAATTGAAACCACATATTCCGCATTCGGTGCTCCGATAATGGTAAATTTTTCTTTGGTTTGTGGGCCGGTGCAATCTCTAAAGGATTCTATATCCACATTGAACAGAACTTTGTCCGGACGGGAAAATTCATACTGATTATCAATGACCTCGCCGTTGCGGAAGCCGAAAACTGACATTTTAACTGAACTGCGATATTCTTCCTTATAAGGCAAGGAGATTCTCACCACCTCATTTTTGAGATGCAGAGACTCCCTGTAATGGCATTTATGATTGTCAAAAAGACCCATTTCCAGCCAAAGGTCATCCTCGGTCGTTCCTATAAGAAACTCGATGCCATTTTCTATAACAATAGGATAGTAGAAATATTGAGCCTTGAAAGGCAGTTTCTTTTCATTTATGTCGAATACCACTATATCTGTCTTGCCTTCAACTTTAATTCCCCTATAAATAGTGCTATAAGCGAGAGTATATTTTCCGGATTTTACAGAGGCGAAGTCAAATGGGACTTCACTATTTGATGAGACGGTTTCACTTTTAACCACATTGTCCTCTTGCAACAAAGAGTAGGTAACTTTCGTATCATAAGGACGAAAATTGAGATTATCCACAGTAAATGTAACCGCCTTGACCTCATTTTTCTCCACAATCACCCTTGAAATGTTGCTATCGGGATCTTTGTAATTTTGTGACATCGGAGTGGAGAAACGCAGTCCCATTACCAAAGGAATATCGGAAACCCGGATTGTAGTGCTCCTGCTATGGGTTTCTCCTTGCGGGTCGGTTACCTTTGCATCAATCACAAATGCAATGACCTCTTTCGTGTGCTCCTTCGGCTTGAAGTCTTCTCCGGCCGGATGTTCCGCAATAAAAGATATTTCAAAACCTCCATCATTGTCCGACAGGACCTCACCTGAAGCCACCTGTTCTTCGGAATAGTATTGGTTTTTGGATTTACCGTCCCAATACCACCCCGAACGACGTGTGACAGTGTATTCTACCTTGCTTCCCGCAATGGAGTAGCCTGCAAAGCTCTCTACGGTGCCCTTTTGGCGCACTATATCGGAAAAGATATAAACTCCCTCGTTCGGCTCAAGTTTGAAATCAAAATTGGGCCTTTTATAGGTCTCGACTCGGACCTCGCCAAGATGGCGGTATTCGGACATAATATAATATTTGCCGTTTTTACTCTCTTCAGGAAGTGTAAAAAAACCGCTGGCGGACCCCATATCGTTTGTCACCACTTTAAAGGTGCCCAAGGGCTTATCTTCAGAAGCATGACATATCGAGAGCTCTATTGGCTTATTGGCCAAAACCTCACCCCTTTCCCTGTCGCTTTTATAGCAGATTACCTTGAAAAAAATGGTATCGGAGGGCTTGTAAAGCTTGCGGTCGGTGTAGAGCGACATCCACTCCGACATCCTTTCCCGATCTATCTCGGTTTCGACTCTATAATTGTCCACTGAGAGCAGGGGTGCATATATATCCTTGCCGGCAGAGACCCTGAGCGTCCAGTCTATATATTCCTTGCCCTTTTTTTGTTCGAATTCCAAGGGAAGAGAGGTAAATCCCTTTTGTGTAACTATGCATTTCTTCGTCGGAGTGAGCTTTGTCACACCAAAGCGGCTTTTTATACCCGAATTGCTGTAAGCCTCAGCCAAAACCTCTTTAAAAGGCTCACCGGTAACGATGTCAGCTGCATATATTTCCTGAACATTGCCAACTTTACGGAGCCCCGTGGCAACAGAACTAACACAAAATTCACCATATGAATCATGTTTTCCCGAATGGAAATGGAGAATATAATTGCCTGCTTCCCCACAGGAAATGGTATCTATCCGTCCTGATGAAATATTGTACTCATTCGGCATATCATAGATACGGGTAAAAACCTTTGTAGATATGCGTTTGAGATTAAACAAATCGAATTTATAGCCACTTCCCCAGAAACGGTTATCATCAAGGCGGTACATATCGAGAATAACACGGTTGAGATTACGTGTATTAATGCGAATGGCTAAATCCTGATGCGGGATATATTGGCTTCTGGACCCAATGATATTTCCCGACAAATCCTCAGAGTCCATGTCCTTGATTATCTGTTCCACATCACCACGATAATAGGTTTTGGAAGAGTGACTTTTTAGCACTTCCCGACAACGCGACTTGAAGGCCAGATAATCGGCACCGCTCTTATCAAACCTGTAGTCTATATTGCGTTGTTCCTCCACAAGTTTGTGGTAATGGAGCCTCAAAACCCTCGGATGATCCGGATATTTGGCAATGCTTCCGTCAAGGTCCCCTAATATAATGCTCCGCTGACGATCCACAGTAGAATAGTATGGACCGGCCTCTTTCCAATTGTATTGGCGAAGCTGTTCCAACTTTGCCTCATAGATGACAAGCAATTCAAGGCCATCATCCGCCTTTTTTGCGAGAGTTTCGAGTTCGTCAAGATATTTGACGGCAGTCTGAGGAAGACCCTTTTTTTCGGCCTTCTCCACTTTCTTCCACAAATCGCTATAATCAACTGATTTGTAAGATTGTGCGTTTATCATAGATGTCATAGGTATAGTCAACAATAAAAAAGTGAGCAATCGTTTCATAACCTCTTGATATTATGTTTAATCAATAGTGTTTCCAAAAATATGCCATTAATTTCATACCTTTGCTCAAATTTAACAAAAGGAGATGAGATTCACGCTACAGGCGAAGGATAAAAGCGGCACGGCTGCAAGGTGCGGAATAATAGAAACCGACCATGGAAGGATTGAAACCCCGATTTTCATGCCCGTTGGAACGGTGGGTTCCGTTAAGGGAGTCTATCACCGCGACCTGGAGGATGATATAGGTGCAGAGATAATTCTAGGCAACACCTATCATCTCTACCTTCGTCCCGGACTCGATATCATTCGTCAGGCGGGAGGACTGCATAAGTTCATCTCCTGGGACAAACCCATTCTGACCGATAGTGGCGGATATCAGGTCTTCTCTCTTGCTCAGTGCCGTAAACTCACAGCCGAAGGATGTGAATTTCAGTCGCACATAGACGGCTCAAGACACCTCTTCACCCCGGAAAACAATGTTGACACTCAACGCATCATAGGTGCGGATATCATAATGGCACTTGATGAGTGCTGCCCGGGCGACGCTGATTTTAAATATGCATCCGATTCTCTCGACCTGACTCTGAGGTGGCTTAAGCGCTGTATAGCGCGATTTGATAGCACGGAACCCCTTTATGGCCATCACCAGGCCTTCTTCCCGATAGTTCAGGGGTGCATCTATCCCGAGCTGAGACGTAAGTCGGCAGAGGAGCTTGCTACTCTCGATAGAGAGGGCTACGCCATTGGAGGACTCTCCGTGGGTGAACCTACCGAACTTATGTATCAAATGATAGAAGAGGTGCATCCGATCCTGCCTCAGGATAAGCCGCGTTATCTGATGGGAGTGGGCACTCCGGCCAATATTCTGGAGGCAATAGCCCGCGGTATCGATATGTTTGACTGTGTAATGCCAACTCGCAACGGACGCAATGGAATGCTCTTTACAAGCGAAGGTATCATCAATATACGCAACCGCAAATGGGCTGACGACTTCTCTCCCATCGATCCCGATGGTACATCTTTTGTTGACAAAAGATACACCAAGGCCTATTTGAGGCACCTCTTCATTGCCGGAGAGATGCTTGGAGCACAGATTGCAAGCGAACACAATCTTGCATTCTACCTCAACCTGGTCAAAATGGCCCGTGAGCATATCCTCAAAGGAGATTTCAACTCCTGGAAATGTGCCATGGTAACAAAACTTGAAACGAGACTTTAACAGCTACGGCCCATGAAGAAGCCCAAACTCAAGATACTGGACAAATATATCATAAGGAAGTTCATAGGTACCTATTTCTTCATTCTGATGATTGCCGTACTTATCATAATAGTCTTTGATATCAGCGAGAAAATTGACAAATTCGTTGACAACAAAGTTCCCATCGGCGAGATTGTGTTTGAATATTTCGGGGGATTCATACCCTGGATGCTAAATAGCTTCAGCCCTCTTTTCGTCTTCTTGTCGGTGATTTTCTTTACCTCTAAACTGGCACAGAGAAGCGAGATTATAGCGATGCTTGCGGGTGGAATAAGTTTCAATAGAATAATGAGGCCCTATATGATCTCTGCAGCAATAATTGCACTGTTCAGCCTTATTCTCGGCCTCTTCATAATCCCAACGGCCAACCAGCACCGGCTCGAATTTGAAAACAAATATATCAAACAGCAGCAGACGGCCTCAGCTACCAGCAAAATCCACTATCAGATAGCTCCGGGCGAATTTGTCTTTGTCGAACAGTTCAGTTCCTGGGCCAATACCGCATACAGATTTACTCTCGAAACCATTGAGGACAACCGGGTAGTCTCAAAGCTTTCCGCCGAATCGGCAGCATGGGACACCACTTTCAATGGATGGAAACTGCGCAACTGGTATATCAGAGATTTTTACAACGACGGAGAGTCGGAAATAGTGCGTACCGGCAAAGAGCTCGACACTGTGATCGATCTTACCATAGATGACTTCTATCGCCGCAGAAATATTGCTGAATCCCTTTCTCATAAAGAACTCAACGAACTGATAGATGTACAAACTATGCGCGGAGATGCACTGGTATTGAATGCGCTTATAGAGAAAAACAACCGTATCGCCATGCCCTTCTCGGCATTTGTGCTGACGATTATGGGCGTGTCGCTCTCATCACGCAAACGACGCGGAGGTATTGGCCTCAACATCGGAATAGGCATAGCTTTGAGTTTCGCCTATATACTCTTTATGCGCTTCAGCGAAATGCCGGTGCACACCGGAGCTCTTTCTCCTGCATTTGCACTTTGGCTACCAAATATAATATTCTCAGTAGTGGCAATTGTCCTCTATAAGATGGCACCGAAATAATTTTATACCTAACAATATGAACACAAAACTTAAACTGATTATTGCCAATTTTCTCGAGTTTGCAGTCTGGGGAGCATACCTGACTTCACAGGGAAGATATCTCGGAACTATCGGACTTGCAGAACAAATAGGTTGGTTTTATTCAATTCAGGGCATAGTTTCCATCTTTATGCCCGCATTAATAGGCATTATCGCTGACAAATGGATCCCGGCACAGAAGCTTCTCGGCATCTGCCATGGCCTTGCTGCCATATTAATGATGGCTACGGGCTGGTATGGTTTGACTGCCGAAACAGTTCAGTTTGGGACCATATTTACATTATACTCCTTTAGCGTGGCATTCTTCATGCCGACCATTGCTCTGATCAACTCGGTATCTTATAACGCCCTTGAAAAAGCAGGTATGGATACCGTCAAAGTATTTCCATCAATCCGTATCTGGGGTACTATCGGATTTATCATTTCAATGTGGTGTGTGGACCTTATGGGCATACAGGCCTCTGCCTACCAATATGTCTTCTCAGGAATACTCGGTCTTATCCTTGCCGGCTATAGCTTCACTCTCACCCATTGTCCCGTAAGTAAGGGTGGGGAGAAGAAGTCCCTTGTGGAGGCTATGGGTCTGAAAGCTTTTGCGCTATTCAAAGAGAGCAGAATGGCCATCTTCTTTATCTTCTCAATGCTCCTCGGTGTGGCGCTGCAGATTACAAATAGTTTTGCAAACCCCTTCCTGGGCGACTTTGCCGGTATTGAGAAATATGCTGACACATTTGGTGTGAAACACTCCAATATATTGATTTCACTCTCACAGATTTCCGAGGCGCTTTGTATCCTGCTGATCCCCTATTTCCTCCGCAAGTATGGTATTAAGAAGGTAATGCTTATTGCAATGTTTGCATGGGTGCTTAGATTTGCCTTTTTCGGACTCGGCAATCCGGGCAACGGAGTATGGCTATTTGTCCTCTCGATGCTTGTTTACGGTGTGGCCTTTGACTTCTTTAATATTTCCGGATCCCTTTTCGTGGATAGAAACACCGATCACAGCATACGTTCCAGTGCACAGGGCCTGTTTATGCTGATGACCAACGGTATCGGTGCTGCAATCGGGACACTCGGAGCTCAGGCCGTAGTAAATGCACTTGTAAACTCACAGACCGATCCTATTGCAAAAATGGAAGGCTGGAGTCACACCTGGTTCATTTTTGCCGCCTACGCGCTGGTAATTACCATAGCCTTTGCAATTTTATTCAAATACGAACACGTACCGGAAAAGTAAATCAGTTTATATAAAAAATGGGGGTCACATCATAAATCATTATGACATGACCCCATTTTAATTAAGGTCTAGATTTTTTCTATTATTTCAGTTACTTCTTTTGTACCACATAGAACATAATGATGGTATTTTGGGCGAACAATTTTTTAGAGGGCTTATCATCTTGAGTTCCGGTCGCTGATACAAGATAAGGAGATAAATCTGAGCCTTTTATGTAAACAACTCCTCCTTTCGTATTATAGAAGTATGAGGCACTTTTCATCCACTTGGCCGGAATATCAATCTTCTCGGTGTATTTCGTCAGCAGGGAGATTGGAACATCCTTGAAAGCAAGGTCAGATTTGAAGTGAAACACATAGACATCCGACTCATCGGAATAATGACCCTCTTGATGCGAGGTATGCTTGATGGTAATGTTTGTTATCTTGGTGGGTTTTTTGGCTTTATCTAATGTAAGCTCCATTTCCGTGGTCTCACTTATATTTGTAATATAAGTCCTGCCTAATGCGGAGACTGACTTTTTAAATGAAACTTTGCCTCGCCCGGAGAATTGGGTTTTGCTCGACGATTTTTGTTTCAGCACAAAGAAGTCAGAGGGTTCGGTACAGGAGGAGAACTCATCTAGCCAATAGCCTCTTGACCCCCTTAAACTGACATGCCAGGAATCATGGTAAACATCCAGGTCCACTCCCATAGCAGTATTGGCATCCGGTACTGTATAAAAATGAATATCTCCCAATAAGTAATAAGCATTTCCGCCGTCAGCATCATCATCGTCATCGTCATCTTCTCTTTCTACCGGCTCAGCAGTATTCACCTCTATAACGGTTACCTTCCCTGCTTTCACCTCTACCTCTACTGTTTCGCGACGTCCCTGCTCGTTGATAGCTGTAACAAGCCATCTTCCCGCGGTTAGCAACTGATCAATACCTTTTTTGACCATTTTCTTCCCTGTCACATAGATGGAGGGTCCATCATTGGAAGGAGAGGAGCTTTCCTCCTTTTGCGAGATCACTATTTGTGCCGGCTGGCCCTTGTTCTGGTCCTTAACTACAATTTGACCCTGCTTCTTCTTATCAACTTCCCGTGTAGCTTCTTGCGATACCCTCTCTATCTGTTCAGCCAGCTGCTCGCACATAAAATCCGTGACTTCCACGGTAGTTTCCCCGACAAGACCTCCGAAGACTTTTCCCCTAATGTAATCTTTCATGTCCTCTGTCGCTTTTGCCTTTTCATTGAAATCTTTGGCATTCACGAGCCGGTCCACGTTGTCGGTGACCGAGACGATCTCCATACCGATCTCTGCACCGGGTACTATCGTGGAAAAGGCGTCGAGTGCTATCTGAGCACCACTAGTAGCTATTTCTCCATAATCTTTCGTTAGGTCTTGCAAGGTTAGTCCCTTCTCGCTAATCGTGCACTGCACGTCAAGATCGTCCATAGCCAGCATATCTCCCATCAGCCGGCTCCCGTGTTCATCGTAAGAGCCATCGAGCATCCTATTGTAGAATTCTTGCTCGCTACGCGGCTTGCCTCCCCAGTCGTAGGTGTCCCAACACTTTACTGCACTTTCGTACATTTTGGTGCGTACATTTTTGCCCACGTTGGTATAAACCACCATATACCGCTGCCTGTTCCTTTTCTGTATGCCGGAAACTTTGCCAAAGAAGTTCGTGATGGAGCTGACCAATCCCTTGGTCCTTGTAGGCGACTGCAGCACTCCTGACTGCTCCAGTTGTTGCGCAGCCATCACATACAGCTCCTCCTTTTCGCTTATGCCGGCAATGTAGTCAACTAACCGTTTGCACTCTTTCATACTCAAGGTTCCCTCAAGCGGACCCGTAGTGAACCCGTCGGAGGTGTAATTCAAGAACTCGAGGAACATGGCTTCCTTTAGATATGCGAACTCATAGAAGAGTTCTACGTCAGATTGGAAGCCCTCATAGCCTGTGTCGGAAGTACTCTCTAACTTTAAACTAAAAAGATCACAGCCCTGCTGTATCACTATCAATAGTGCTAACAGCATAGTAATGAATTTACGTGTCAATAATACTCTTTTTTCCATAATAACATTTTTTCTCACGCTAATTTGATTCTAGTGCGACTCTTATTTCATTTTAAATAGTAAATAATCCGTCTCAATATAGTATAATTTTAATTATCGGGCAAAACATTGCACTCAAGGAATAGTACCTGAGGGCTCTCTTTTTTAAGCATCCTGGTGAACTCGCGCTCCCGCCCTTTGCAAATGGAGTTGAGCAAGGAGTGAAATTGGGGTCCGTGATTTCTGTGAACCAGATGACACAATTCGTGAATAATTACAAAGTCTGCTAGCTCCGGGGAGAGCCTCATAAGGTGGATATTCAGGCTTATATTTCCCGATTT
>JAAZMM010000032.1 GCA_012798805.1 Bacteroidales bacterium | reverse complement strand
TCAAGACGCAGAAAGCCGCATAAGGAAGTAACCATTCGCTATTAGCATTAAAAAACTCTTTGAACTGAGGATCATCCATAAATGCACCGCCATCCTGCTCAAACAGAGTACGACACCAGGCATCCTTAAGGCGCAAAACTCTCTCGTAATCGAGACTCTCGAGAGCGTTGAGAGACTTTCGTTCAGACTCGAACTTCTTTGCTTTGGTTGTATCTTCCACCTTTCCGAGGAGAGAGGGATTGATATAGATCGGATGCAGGGCCATAATAGAGATACCCGAATAGGGATAGGAGTCAGTCCAGGTGCCGGTGGACCAGGTATCGTTGATCGGCAACAATTGTATCATGCTCTGCTGTGTGATGGTGGCCCAATCTACCAGCTTTCGGATATCGGTAAAATCACCTATACCATAGCCTCCTTCACTTCTTAAAGAGAAAACGGGAACCGCCACTCCTGCAAAACGGGGAGCTCTCGGCGGGAAAGTGGTCAAACCACACTCATAACGGAGAGAATCACCCTTAGCCAGAGAAAGAATCTCCAACTCTCTGTTATCGCAAGTCTCCCAGATACAATTAGAACCTCCTATAATTTTGATAAACTTAAACTTAACCACTTCAGGCAAAAGTGAGGCATCCAGAGCCACCTCCCATCTGCACCCTGAGACAGGGCGCATAGGCAGAGCATTAAGCGGATCCCATCCTCCGAGGAGATCACACTCTCCACAAATAGAGATTGAGTCATCTGAATGGACCAGAGGCGCAGTAACGCTGATAACAACTTCCCTTGCATATTTTGACTCAACCGGAGCCTTCAAATCTTCCCTCCTGTAAAAAACATTTGCAAAAGGAGCTGACAGAAAAGCGGAATTATCGCTGCTCCCCTGCCACATATCTTTCAGTATGATATTGCCGGAACGCTTAGCGGTAGAAATAGTTCTGGGCTCGCCCACCTCGACCAAAATTCCCGCAGGGCTCTTCATTATATATTTGTAAGAAAAAGTGCCTTTGGGGTTTTTTATCTCTGCTTTCCATTTTCCGCCATCTGAGTATCTCATCGGAAGAGCAGAAGAGTAATCCCACTCTCCAAGCTCAGAGAGCGACCCCGCAACAAACAACTGTTGACCGAAATGGGTCTTATATTCAATATTGAAACTAATCACTTTTATTGTTTTTTTGGTTTGTTCGCAAAAATAGGAAAAATATAACTATTCCATAAGATATTCTCATCCTATATTCAAGTTTTTTTAGTGATTTATTATCTTTGCATCATGGCAAAGAGAAAAACAGTATGGTACTGCAGCTCCTGCGGTAATGAGAGTCCGAAATGGATGGGACGCTGCCCCGCTTGCGGCGAATGGAACACTATGATAGAGGAACCAAAGCTCTCCTCCGGTACCGGGGGTGGGGTTTCGGGACGCAATCGCACCTTCTTACAGACCCGGGATGCACGTCCTCAACTCCTAACAGGAATCACATTTGACGAAGAACAGAGATTTTCCATAGGAAATACCGAACTTGACAGGATACTCGGAGGGGGAATGGTTCAAGGTTCGATGATACTTATGGGAGGCGAACCCGGTATAGGTAAATCAACTCTTGCATTGCAGATTCCTCTATATGCCTCAGGGCTAAAGACCCTCTATGTATCGGGTGAGGAAAGTCCGGTCCAGATAAAGCTCCGCGCACAAAGATTGCAGGGGGATGACTCCCAATGTTATGTTTTGGGCGAAACTCTGTTGGAAAACATTCTGATTCAGGCAAAGGAGATTAAGCCCTCTTTGCTTATAATTGACTCCATCCAGACCATCTATAGCGAAAACATTGAATCCTCAGCGGGCAGCGTCTCTCAAGTAAGAGAATGTGCTTCGGTGCTGCTGCGCTATGCCAAGGAGAGCAGTGTGCCGGTGATCCTGATAGGGCACATCACCAAAGATGGCTCTATTGCAGGTCCGAAAATACTGGAACATATAGTGGATGTGGTATTACTTTTCGAGGGTGACGCAAAAGGTGCCTACCGCATACTTCGCAGCATAAAAAACCGTTTCGGGTCCACCGATGAACTCGCAGTCTTCGAAATGACCGGCAGTGGCCTTCGGGAGGTTTCCAATCCATCCGAGATCCTTATGCCTATGCACAAAGATGACTTGAGTGGGGTGGCGGTAAGTGCTATGATGGATGGTACAAGACCCTTTTTGATCGAGATACAGGCATTGGTAAGTACTGCAGCCTACGGTACTCCACAGCGTTCGACTACCGGATTTGATGTGAGACGGCTAAATATGCTGCTTGCCGTACTGGAGAAGCGTGCAGGATTTAGACTTGCCTCTAAAGATGTTTTCCTCAACATTGCCGGAGGCTTGAGAGTAAGTGATCCCGCATGCGATCTGGCTATTGTTGCTGCGATTCTCTCCTCCAACTTCGATCTCTTTATAAGTCCTAAGATCTGCTTTGCGGCAGAAGTGGGGCTCAGCGGTGAAATTCGTCCGGTAAGCCAAGTGGAAAGACGCATCTCCGAGGCCGAAAAGCTAGGATTCGAGCAAATTTTCATCTCTTCCTTCAACAAAGAGAGTTCTTTTGCAAAACGACCGGAAGGCGGCATAACCGTCACCCCTATTTCAGACATTCCTACGCTCTGCAAGAAATTGTTCAAATAGAAAGCAAGAGCAACTTTTTCATCACTCTTGCTATTGAAGTTAGATTCACAAAAAAATCCCCGTAAGAAAAAATCTTATGGGGATTTATTTTAAAAATCGTGCTCGGGACGGGAATCGAACCCGTACGGGCATTTCTGCCCACAGGATTTTAAGTCCTGCGTGTCTACCTATTCCACCACCTGAGCCAGGTATGGGGCTTTCGCCTTGGAGTTGCAAATGTACAAAATAATTGCAGTTTGGCAATATCGTATCAAAAAATGCTGCCCGCGATTTGACGGGCAGCATGATTTTACTTCAAATTGAGAATTGAAACTGTTACTTAAAGTACTTGTTGTTCAAAACTACTTTTCTCAATTCGTTCTGGTTGCCTTCATAAACATCCAGACCCTTGGTCTTCTCAAGATACTTCTCTGCACTCTTTGAGTCACCCTTGAGGAGGTAACAGCAAGCAATGTTATTCATCACTTCCTCTGAATCACCTGCTTTCTCATAGTATGCAATAGCCTGATCGTAATTACCTGCATCTGCCTCAGCTTTTGCAGCGATAGCATAGAGACTCTCATTTTCATAGATCTCTACAGCCTTTTCAAGTACCTCGGGATCAGGATCAACAGCGAGAAGCTGGATGTAATCATTCTCAGTGAGCTGGTAAGGATCATTTCTGAAAACAATCATAGCATGCTCTCTGTCAAAGCCTCTAAGCTGGTAAGATACTGTGCAGTCGGCAAAACGTGATCTGGGATATACCTGATCGAAAATAATCCTGTAAGGTCTGCCCCTGTCAATTCTCTTGATAGCTGCCTCTCTTGAGTCAAGATTGGCGTTGTTTGCAATCGCAGCCTCAAGTTCTTCCTTAGAAGCCTTTACAACGGGATCATCAGTAGTTGCGATGAAGTCGATAACTGCATCCCAATACTCGCCCTCTCCGGACACGGCATAAACACTCTCGGGGAAATCATATTTACCGGCAATGATGCCCTTAAGAGTAGCAGCACGTCTTTCAGAAAGTCTTTGGTTATAAGCTACTGAAGCCTCGGGAGATGCCCAACCATTGATCCTTATACTTGCAACCGTGAAATGAGGCTGATCAAGTGTACCCAGGAGTGCGAGTGCATCCTGATTCTCCAAATAAGACTCGATTGATCTGGAAACATTTACAGGATAGTAAAGTTTGGTCTTAAGAGCCCTGATAGGATCAATTTCTACCAAAACAGGTGTAACTGAGCTCCAGAGCGGGTCAACTACTAGTGGACTGCTAAGATAGGGAACATCGCAAACTTCTTCGGTTCCGCACAGGCTCTCAATACAATCGGGATTGTAAGTAGCTTTCTGTGTAGTCACGGTAAACTTTGCATCATCCATCCAGGTCTCATAGGGCACGGAAGTGCTTGTCTCGATGGTAAGGTACTCGCCCTTTTTGGTAGTATAGAATTTTACACGGTTGGGGTCGCATACCTTGTAGAGCTGCTCTTCAACCCACATACTGCGGTACCTTTCGCCGGGAGCACTGATAACCAGTACCTCGACAACCCTCTTGGTGTTGGAATCAGCATCCCTGATAACCGGGGTTATAATCAGTGCCGTGCACTGCTCGACAACGTCAGGAGCTACTGTGATGGTGTAGTTGGTAACCAGGCCTGTAAGATCCGCATTTGGAGCAAGATCCTTTACTGCTACTGCGATTTTGCCGTCACAGAGTTCCACCTTGTCAGCTTTGGCATTTGCAGAGAATGTTGCAACAAGCAGCAAAGCAGCCATTAGCAACAATTTACCCATTTTTTTCATCATGTCTTGTTTTAAGTTACTTATTGTTAATCTTTTTGTCAATCTTGAATACTTTTATTCCAATATAATTGGCAATGCCAAAGATAGGAAATAATTTGTAAACAATAATAATAAATTTTAAATATTTTTATCCTACACCCCATAACGCGCAACCCTAACCCTGGAAATGGCTGTTAGCCGTTAGCCGTTGGCTCACCCCGCAACCTGCAACGCGCAACCCGCACCACTTAAACCTGTCGTTTGATAGAGGCCATATGAATAAGTTTAAACAATTCCTCCACAAATGCCTGATCAAGATTGCGTTCTGCCGCACCCTCAGATGTTTTTTCAAGAATCTCTTCCCATCGCTGCTGTTGCAGGATGGTGATATTTCCACGCCGTTTCTGTTCGCCAATCTGATCTACCACCCCCATCCTAAGTGCGAGAATCTCCAAAATATTCTCGTCAAGCAGGTCTATCCGTGCCCTGAATTCCTGTAACTTTCGGGTTAGTTCTTCATCTTCAGGAATGCTGCTGCCTATCTTGATGTTATCGAGTATCCGGGCTAAATGCCGTGGCTCGATTTGTTGATCTGCATCGCTTAGGGCAGAGTCAGGAGAGATGTGGCTCTCAATAAATAGTCCATCAAACCCCAGGTTCATCGCCATCTGCGATATCTCTTGGATATATTCGCGTTTACCGGATATGTGACTTGGATCACAGAGTATTTTAAGGTCAGGGCGTCTTCGCATCAGATCAATGGGCACCTGCCACTTCGGCTGGTTGCGATAACGTCCTTTTTCGTAAAATGAAAAACCCCGATGGATGACGGTAATATCTCGCACACCTGCCATTTCCAGACGTTCGACAGCACCGAGCCATAGATCGAGATCCGGATTGAGGGGGTTTTTCACAAACACGGGGATATCGACCCCTTGTAAAGCATCTGCCAGATCCTGTACCGCGAAGGGATTAGCCGTGGTGCGGGCCCCAATCCATATCATATCAATACCTGCTTCAAGAACTGCCTCAAGATGAGCCGGTGTAGCCACCTCCACAATGACTTTCAGGCCGGTTTCGCTGCGTACCCGCTGCAACCATGGAAGACCCTCTTCTCCCACCCCTTCAAAGGTGCCGGGACGGGTACGGGGTTTCCAAAGCCCTGCCCTAAATGCTATGTGGCGATAATCTTTCCTGCCTGCAAAAACATCAACAAGAGCAGATGCTGTAGCCAGCACCTGCTCTTCGGATTCGGCACTGCAGGGTCCGCAGATGATTTGTATCATTATACTGTCATTATCTCTTTCTCCTTCTCGGCGAGCAAGTCATCAACATTCTTTGTATAAGTGTCGGTCTCCTTCTGGATGTCCACTTCAGAGACTTTTACCACATCCTCCGGCATTCCCTCTTTCTGCAACTTTTTGAGTGTATCTATGCCTTCGCGACGAGCATTACGAATACTTATCTTGGCATTTTCACCGGCGGTTCTCGCTTTCTTAACCAGATCACGACGGCGTTCCTCCGTCAAAGCCGGAACATTGATTCGGATCTGTTCTCCATTATTCTGCGGAGTAAAACCGATATTTGCATCCATAATCGCCTTCTCAATTGCAGGAATCATGTTTTTCTCCCAAGGCTGAATGATAAATGTCTTGGCATCAGGAGTGTTGATGCTGGCAACTTGGGGTACCGGAGTCATCGACCCGTAATAATTGACCATAACTGTGTTGAACACTGTCGGATTGGCCTTGCCTGCCCTATAGGTTTTAAGATCTTCGTCCAGAAACTCCACGGCATCAGCCATCTTTTGGCTGGTCGCAGCAATGATCTCTTTTGCTTTGTCTATCATCGTTGTCAATTTTGAATATTAATAATCGTCTTAACATGGTTGGAAACCAGAGTGCCCACCTCCTCTCCGGCAACAAGTCGTTCGAGGCTGCCTTCTTCGTTTATGTCAAAGACAATCACAGGCATATCATTCTCCCTGCAAAGGGTGAATGCAGTCTGGTCCATTACCCGGAGATTGTCCTCAATAACTTTGTCAAATGTAATAGAGTGGTACTTTACAGCATCCGTATGTTTTTTGGGATCCTTATCATAGACTCCGTCCACTTTAGTTCCTTTTAAAAGAGCATCTGCGCCAAGTTCACAAGCTCTCAAAGCTGCTGCAGAATCAGTGGTAAAAAAGGGATTGCCCGTACCGCCGGCGACAATGGCCACTCCGCCCTCTGCCATATAATCAAGGACTTCGTCACGCATATAATATCTTGCCATGGGACGCATCGGAGTAGAGGTGAAAACCTCTGACTTAAGTCCCGCATTTCTCAGAGAAAGAGAAAGCCCAATGCTATTGATCACAGTAGCAAGCATCCCCATCTGGTCGCCTCTCACGCGGTCAAATCCGCGTTCCGTACCTGCCAGACCACGGAAAATATTACCACCGCCGATAACAATGGCAACCTGCACGCCGCGGCTTACTACGGAAGCTACTGCACCGGCATAGCGCGCCATAACATCTTCATCGAGTCCAACTCCATCCTTCCCTCCTATCGCCTCACCACTGAGCTTCAATAATATCCTGTTGTACCTCATACAATTATCTATTGCTTGATTTTACAACTAACAAAAGTAGTCAAATATTATGATTTTTACAACTAAAGGCCTATATTTGCGCTCTAAAACAATTGACAATATACCAAATTTGACTTATGGCAAATATATTTACTTCATCCATCGGAAAAAAGGTTATCATGAGCATCAGCGGATTGTTTCTCATACTATTCCTGGCGCTCCATATGGGCCTTAATATTACATCCATTTTCAGCGAGGAGACATTCGTACAAGTCTGTGAATTTATGTCTCTTCCCATTGTGAGCATAATGGTGCCCGTACTCGCTTTCGGATTTGTAATCCACATCATCTACGCATTTATTCTCACTCTAGGTAACATAAAGGCTCGCGGTGGCTATAACCGTTATGCAGTTCCCAACAAAGCTGCTACCGATTCATGGGCTTCACGCAATATGATAGTTCTCGGTATCATCGTAATCCTGGGACTTATACTCCATCTCACACACTTCTGGGCTGATATGCAGCTGGCAGAGTGGATGGGCGGTCATTCAGCCGATCCTAACAAATTGATGACTTCCACATTTGGCAATATATGGATGACTATTCTCTATCTTATCTGGTTCGTCGCTATCTGGTTCCACCTTACCCACGGTTTTTGGAGTGCATTCCAGTCTATCGGATTGAGCAACGCCATCTGGTTCAAGAGATTGAAAGTGATCGGCATTGTGGTAGTAACCATAATCATGGCCGGTTTTGCTTTGACCGCCATTTACGCCTATTTGAAGGCAAACGGTATGGTCTAGAGAAATAGTTGTTGCATTATCCCGTCCGAGACAAACATTCTCTCTGCCGGAATACGGATAATGTCTCCTTCAGATATAATTTCACCGGTGTTCGTCAAATGATTGAGCACCGGTTTTATTTTGGCCAGCCGTGAACTCTCAAGAGAGGAGAGAGAAAGACCGGAAACCTTTCTTAGCCCGAGCATTATCTGCTCATTGAATATATCATCATCCGAGAGGATTTCCTCTTTTCTGATTTGAGCAAAATCATTGGCCCCCATTGCGGCAATATAACTCTTTATGTCTGCAATATTCCGGTAGCGGCAGCGGCGGCCGTCAAAAGAGTGTGCCGAAGCCCCTAACCCAAGATAGGGCACTCTCTCCCAATAAGAGGCATTATGCAGCGCTTCTCGCCCAGGGCGAGCAAAATTGGATATTTCGTACTGGCGATAACCTGCATCTTCAAGTAGTTTTTGCAAAATGGAGTATTGATCAGCACAAATCTCCTCTGAAGGCTCTTTGTAGCGACCGGCGTCTGCGAGCAAAGCAAGTTCACTTCCCGGCTCTATACTCATCTGATAACATGAAATATGCTCAGGAGAGAGAGCCGTAAGTTGTTCGATATTATGCCTCCACTGCTCCTCGGAAAGCCCTTCAAAGCCAAAAATAAGATCAAGGGAGATGTTATTATAATCAGCCTTTCGCGCCATTTTGAAGGCATTAATTGCCTGACTAGAGCTGTGTCTGCGCCGCATCCATGCCAAATGGTCATCGAAAAAGGATTGAACGCCTATGCTGAGCCTGTCCACCCCTGCACGGCGCCACCCTTCCAACTTCTGTGGAGTAATATCATCGGGATTGGCCTCAAGGGTAAATTCACGAAGATGCGTGATCTTAAATCCATCCCGCAACAAATCCGCCAATTCAGCAATCTCTTCAGGGTCAAAAAGCGAAGGAGTGCCCCCTCCCATATAGATGGTATCGGGGAGCACTCCTGCAAAATAATTGGCTCGTTCCGAAATCTCGGCCTTCAGGGCATCCAGATAACCTCTGCGCAGCGTGCTCTCATTAACCTCGGAATAGAAGTCACAGTAGAGGCAAAATGAGGAACAAAAGGGCAGATGAAGATAGATACCCGCCATAGCAACGGCCTCTACCTCAAGAGCAGATCTGCACTGCCAAGCTTAGTCTCTGAAGAGTAAACTTCAACATTGTAAACTCCCTTGACGAAACCCTGACCGCTAGCAAAATAGATGCAAACCTCTACCTCCTCACCCTGGTAATCAACCTCACGGGAAGCTGAATAAATCATCTCCTCGTCATTGACCGTAAAGATGCGCTGCTGATCGCCTGTCATTAAAATACCGTCGGGACCTTTCACTCTGATATAGATCACCTTAGGGCCCTTCTCCGCAATGGAGTTCTCAATCAGACTTAGGCAAGCACGAAGCTTCTCCACACGGCTGCTGCGGTCCGTCTCCCTATTGGAAGCATTGATGGCAGAAAGGACTACTCCCCTCGCCTTTACCACTGCACCGGCGGATGCCTTTGCTGACAAAGCCTCCGTAGTAGTTACCAGCTCATCATACTGTTTGCGACTCTCCTCAGCCTCCTGACGTGCTTCTGACGCCTGCTGGCGCAGAGTGATGTTGAGAGTGTTGAGAGAATCTATCTGAACAATATACCCCTTCATAATGGAACGAAGCGTACCGAGCTCCTTTTCATACTGGCGAATCTTAGACCTGTTGGTAGCCTCGGTCTTCTGAAGACGCTCAATTAGCTGTCCAACCTTTTCTCTCTCAACATCGAGGGAGTCATTGATCGCCTGATTGGTGGAGGTAAGCGTAGCATAATCATTTTGGAGGGCAATCAGTTCGGTGGTAAGGTCCTCTTTTTCAATCCTGAGATCCTTTACCAATTTTTGTTTGCTTGCCCAAACAAACACCAGCACTCCCAGAAGGACTGCTGCCACAACGGATAATGTGATTACAATTTTTTTCATCGTATGATTGTTTTGTGGTTTTTCTTATTAATATTACAAAAATAATTCCTTTTTTTTAAAACATAGCATTAAATTTGCAGAAAATAGGCGAAATGAATCATTATTAACCTAATAATAGCACAATGAAGTATCTGATCCGCTCCATAAAGTACTTATTTTATTTTCTGATTATCTTTATGATCATAGTTGGGCTGCTTTTCTTATGGCAGCAAGCCAAGAATCCCGACATCACTTTTTCCGGACTTTTCAAAGAAGGGGCACTACCAAAACTAATTGTTTTCTTTATATTGGTAGCTGCCATATATCCGGTACTGGGATTTGTAAAGAGAAAATTTTACCTCAACGGTGATTACTCTAAATATGCCAACATTATTGAGGATACCCTCAAGGATGCAGGCTATCAAATAGCGAGAAAAGATGATGAAAAGGTAATCTTCAGACATCGCAAAGGTGTGACCCGCCTGACTCGAATGTATGAAGATGCCATAACTTTCGATCTGGCACGGGACCCTATAGTGGTAGATGGATTCCGTAAGGATGTGGATCGTATCCTGCGCTCCATCAGCTATCGTATCAGTCGCGCAGAAGAAGAGACCTCCCAAGAGAGGGAAGAACAATAATATAGCAAAAAAATGAAAGAAGTTGCAAGGTACAACGAGCCCTATCTGGCAGACATTGCAAAAGGGCTGCTTGAGAGCGAAGGCATAAACGCTGAGATTCTAAATGAAAGCTCTGCACTACCCGGCATCTGCAATATGTATGACGGAGCCATCAAACTAGTAGTGAGGGACGAGGATTACGACCTGGCACTCAAAGTGCTGGCAGCCGACTCCAATTTGGAGTAAAACTCCTCTCCATATCTGAATATGATGGGATTCCTGAGAAATTTATAGACGGGAATCCCTTCTTTTTTCCCTTTTTCAAAAGCGCAGTCACAGATTGGCCACCTATGGAGGTTGAAGGCAGTCAGTCCGCTAGAAAGTTTAGAGACTCTGATGGGATAGAGGCGACAGGATATGGGCTTTGCAAAATCGCATCTGCCGGCACAAAAAGCTCTCTCTATGGCACATAGACAACTTGATCCCTCAAATCGGGCATAAACACACTCCTCCCGGTCCCCAATAAGCGGAGTTACCATATCACCATCCATATCGATCTCGAAAAAACCCTTCTTCTCCACCTGAGCACGTCCCTCGGCACTCATCCAGGCGGCATAATTCGGATATTCCGCTTTGAGAATCTCCTCTTCCATTTCCTCCAGAGGAGCACCGCTATCCCCCACAATACAGCAAATGCCACCGCATTTTTCGTAATCACAACTAAAGTATTCCGTGAGTATTTCCGACGAGATAAGAATGTCGTCTATTCTTATAATTGAAGAGTGCATGTTGTCTTTTTTTGCAAAAATAAAGATAAGTTTCTAATTTTGGCCAGATTTATGCAATAGAGAGTAGTAAACGAATTTAATTACAATATATGATGAAAAAGATTTTTGTTACAATTTTTGTTGCCCTCTTTACAATGGGCGTTTCAATGGCTCAGGATCTTGGTCAGGCAACAGAACTTTTCAACAATGCAGGTATCACACTTCAGGAAGGCAATGAGACTGCCGCTCTGGATCTTTTCCAGCAGGCTATGGATATGGCTACCAAGCTCGGCGAAGAGGGTGCTGCAATTATTACCGAATGTAAAACAGTTATTCCGCAGCTTATGCTTAAGCTCGGCAAGGATATGATTAGAGATGGGAATATTGACGATGCCATCGTAAAGATCAAAAAGGCAGCAGAAAAAGCCACCGAGTATGAAAATGAAGGTGTGCTGCTCGAGGCAAACGACCTTCTCGGTCAGCTCAAAGTCAATCAACTGATGGGAGTTGCCAACGATCTGCTTACATCCAGACAATATCCTGAAGCTGTTGAGGCATATAAAGCGGTGATTGCAGTAGACCCCAATAATGCCAATGCCTACTTCCGTATGGGACAAGCTGCCAATGCAGCCGATGATACCGACGCGGCAGAAGAGGCCTTTGTCAAGGCAAAAGAGCTTGACGAGAGCATAACAGATAATGTTGACAGACAACTTTCGACCCTATATATAAAGAAGGCTGTTGCCTGCCAGAGAGCAAAAGATATCAAAGGTGCTCTGGAGCATGCTCAGAAGTCTATAGAGTTTAATGATAACGCTACTGCTCAGAAGATTGTAGGACTTATGGCTCTAAGTCTGAAGCAGAACTCATTGGCAGCTGAGGCACTCAAGGCTTATCTTGCAATGAGCCCCGACGCAAAGGATAGAGTACAGATCGTCTATCAGCTCGGTACAGCTCTCATAGCTACCGGTCAGAACGGAGAGGCTTGCGGTTATTTTAAAGAAATTGCTCAGGATCCCAAATGGGGTGAAGCTGCAAGATATCAGTTAACCGTCCTTAAATGCAATTAGAGCTTGAGCTTCTCGCTCCGGCGCGTAATAAAGAGATCGGCATTGCAGCGATAGACTGCGGTGCCGATGCTCTATATATAGCCGGCCCCTCTTTTGGGGCCAGAGAGGCTGCAGGCAACCCCGTTTCAGAGATAAAAGAACTTGCAGAGTATGCCCACAAGTACTCCGCAAAGGTCTATGCGGTGGTCAACACCATTCTCTATGACGACGAACTTGAACCTGCCCAAAAACTTCTTTGGGAGCTTTATCATGCCGGTGTCGATGCCTTCATAATTCAGGATCTGGCTATCCTCAAGATGGAGAGGCCTCCGTTACCTCTTTTTGCATCTACCCAGACCGATATACGGACTCCGCAGAAGGCTCAATTTCTTTGCTCTCTCGGTTTTAAAAGACTCATCCTGGAGCGACAGCTCTCTCTGGAACAGATCCGCGAAATCAACCGTACCACGCCCTGCGAGCTTGAATTTTTCGTCCATGGAGCTCTCTGTCTCTCCTATAGCGGACAATGTTATCTGAGTCAGCGTCTTGCCGGTCGCAGCGCTAATCGTGGTGCTTGCATCCAGGCCTGCCGGTCCGATTACGATCTGGTTGACAGTAAGGGCAAAGTGCTTGTCAAAAACAGGCCGCTGCTTTCGCTCAAAGACTTCAATCTCAGTACATATATCACTGCGCTAATAGAGGCCGGCATTACCTCCTTCAAGATTGAGGGAAGGCTTAAGAATGCTTCTTATGTAAAGAATGTAGTGAGGGAGTACCGTGCAATCCTCGATGATTTTATCAGCAATAATCCCAACTACTGCAGGGCCTCTGCCGGTGAGATCCGGGGCGGATTTATTCCTGAGATTGATGCCACCTTCAACCGGGGTTATACCTCCTTTTTCATCGAGGGCAAACGGGAACGCTGGGCCTCTTATGATGGTGCGAAATCAATGGGAGAGTACCTTGGAGAGATCGACTCCATACAGGGCAACCGGATTGTAATTTCCACCGATAAGGTACTAAACAATGGAGATGGATTGGCAGTCATCTCCCCTGACGGGGAAATTGACGGATTCAGGGCCGATGTATGTGATGGCAATCGTGTACGCATAAAAGATGCTTCCGCATTAAGTAAAGGTATGAAGGTCTATCGCAACCTCAACACCGCCTTTGAAAAAGAGCTGGAGAAAAATATGCCCGGGCGTTTGATTGAAGCTACTATCAGCTACCGCTCAAAAGAGGGAATTACCACCTTCGAGGCAGTCGGTTGCAGAGACAAAGCGATCTTAACCTTTGAAGATGAGAACCCCGTGGCGGAAAAGCCTGAAAAGGCTCTGGAAGCCCTTTCAAGACAATTAAGCAAAAGCTCCGGAGACTATATTTTCAGACTCGGCGATGTGGAGTATGACATAGTAAGGTTTTATCCCGCTTCGGTGCTAAATGGCATCAGGCGCAAGCTTGCAAAGAGCCTCGAAGAGTCTGCTTTGCGAAGAATGGCCGAAAGCAGGGTTGTTTCCGCAGACGACATGGTTACACCGATAATGGCTAAATCTCTCGAAAAGCATCTGACATATTTGGCAAACTGTTCAAATCATCTAAGCAGGGAACTATATTTGGAGTGTGGAGCACAATCGGTGGATCCTGCTTACGAAATTGAAGCCCCGGAAGGGGTAGAGGTGATGCGGACAAAGTATTGTATAAAATATGAACTCGGACTCTGCCAAAAATACTCAAGCAGGGATAAAAATGCGATTACTTTTAAAGAACCGCTTTTCCTTGCCAACAGGAATTACAAGTTAAGATTGGATTTTGATTGCAAAAATTGCGAAATGATTGTAAATTTGTAGATTAGACCACTAATATAAGTGTAGAATGAGATTTGGAGATGTCATAGGAGATAAATCCCTCAAGGAGCGTCTTATAAAAATGGTTGAGCAGAAACGGCTCTCCCACGCCATTCTTTTCAGAGAGGAACCTTGTGGCGGAGGACTTGCTTTGGCCCTGGCGCTGGGACAATATGTCAACTGCCGGCACCGCAGCGATGGTGACTCCTGTGGCACCTGCCCTACCTGCAATCAATTTCAGAAACTCATTCATCCCGACTTGCATTTTGCATTTCCGGTCAACAGTTCCAAGGATGTAGCTGAAAGTCAAAAAGGACGACCTATTTCCGACCATTTTCTCGACAGCTGGAGGGAACTTGTATTAACCAATCCCTATTTTGCAGAACAAGACCTTTACGATGCTATCGGCATCGACAACAAAAGTGGCAACATCAGTGTCCACGAAGCAAGACGTATCATCGAACGACTGATGCTGCGCTCTTTTGAAGCCGATTACAAGGTGATGGTAATATGGCTCCCGGAAAAAATGAACCAGGAGTGTTCCAACAAACTACTCAAACTTCTGGAAGAGCCTCCTCCGGGAACACTTTTCCTATTGATATCACAAGCCCCCGAGAGGCTTTTGGCTACCATCCGCTCAAGATGCCAACTCATAGAGATCCCCCCAATGAGTGAAGAACAGCGTCAGAGGCTCCCTCAATCTTTATTGCAAGAGCCGGCTGAATATTGTGAATTGCTGACGGGACTTATCGAAGCAGGTATCTCAAAGAAGCTGATTGAGACCTTTCCTATTTGGGAGACACTTGCAGATATGGGCAGGGAGAAGCAGAAAGAATTCTGCCTCTACAGTGAGAGATTTATCAGAAAACTCTATATGACCTCGCAAGGCCTTGAACAAATTGCAGGCACCCTTCCCGAGGAAGAGGACCAAATACGTGAGCTTGCCTCACGGATAAAACCGGAGTTTTACGAGAAAGCCCTTTCAGCTTTTGACCGGACTATATCGGCTATCGAAAGCAACACCAATTCCAAACTTACATTCTGCGACTTATCAAACCGTTTGTTATTGTACCTGTAATTATGGAAGAAAAAGATCACTATAAAATACATGATTGCTCAAGAGGCTGTGAAGTAGAAAGGAGCGCACAAGGTGCACTGCGCACATCCTACAGTCCCAGCTGCTGCAAACTTTCAGATTTTGACTGGATGCAGGGCATCTCTCAGGAGCGTTATAAAGACCTATTTGAGGTAAGATTTAAAAACACCCGTAAGATCGTTTTCAAAAACACTTCCGGGCAACTTATAAAAACCGGCGACCTGGTGGTGGTGGAAGCTCCTACAGGCCACGACGTGGGTATCGTAACTCTGGAAGGACCGGTAGTCGTACGCCAGCTGATACGTCACAATATAGATCCGGCCACATATGAATTCAGACGTATCTATCGCAGGGCTAAGATTCTGGACATCGAAAGATGGCAAGAAGCCATTGCACGGGAACACAAAACGATGATACGCGCACGCCAGATTGCTGCCGGCCTTGGACTCGATATGAAAATCGGTGATGTGGAATTTCAGGGAGACGGCACAAAGGCCATCTTTTATTACATCGCTGATGAAAGGGTCGATTTCAGGCAACTAATCAAGGATTTTGCGGAAGAATTCCGTATCCGAATCGAGATGAAACAGATCGGAGCCCGTCAGGAAGCGGGACTCATCGGAGGTATCGGCGTATGTGGCAGAGCTCTCTGCTGCTCCTCATATATGGCTGACTTTAAGTCAATTACCACACAGGCAGCACGCTGTCAGGACCTCGCTCTCAATCCCCAAAAACTTGCCGGACAGTGCAGTAAGCTCAAATGCTGTATCAATTATGAGGCATCACTCTATATAGATGCACAAAAGCAGTTGCCTGATCTTCGCGGACCTCTGGAGTTTAAAGATGGTAATGCGTACCTGCAGAAAGTCGATATCCTAAAAGGAATCATGTACTTCTCCTACGATCCGCATAACGTGGTAAATCTCTTTCCTCTCAGCGGAGAACGCGTACGCGATATATTATCCATGAACCGAAAAGGCATCAAACCTGATTCCCTGAAGGAAAAGGAGCCTGATGTAAGAGAAACTGATTTCATAAGCGCAGTAGGTGACGACAGTATCTCCCGTTTTGATGAGAAACGCCGCTCCAGACGCAAAAAGGATAACAAGCGCTCCGGAAGAGGCAGAAAACAGCAGGACCAAGGCGACAAAACCCGTCAAGAAGGTGAGATGCAGGCACGTTCCGAAGGAAAAACCAAAAGTGGGCAAAACAAAAAAAACTACCGCCGTCAAGGACAACGCAGCGGAGGCAAAAGAAGAGATCAGGGCAAACCGAGAGAAAAAGGTGGAGAAAAAAGAACATCATCCGAAAGTCAGTAGATTATCCGTAGGATTACTAACGCTCCTTGCCGTTTGCACGATCCTGTTAGGATCCTGTTCCAGGCCTGACGACGGCTATGGGTATATCCGTTTGGATCCTGACTGCGACTCCATACCCGTATTCCGATTTTCATTACCGGTAACCGATAGCACAGCCATTTATTCAACCTTCATTGCGGCAAGATATGATTGTCGGCTTCATAGCGACTTCATGGCATTTGCCGTGGAAGTGACCTCTCCTGATGGAAGAATCTTTACCGAAACGATAACTCTACCCCTTACCGGGCATTCACAGGCAGAGATCAAAAGGAGCCGGCTAGGCATTGTTGATATTATGTGGCCTTACAGAGAGCAAATAAGAGCCTCAGAAGGGGATTGGAGTATCTCCCTGACTCCTATTCATGTTAATGCAAAAAAATGGCTTCATGGAGTTGGTTTCTCCTACCATTTTGACCATTGAATCCTGAGAAATATGAGCAAAAAAAACAAATTGCAGAAATTCAAGGAAAATGAGAAATTCAAATGCCTTATCCAGCCTCGTCTGGAAGAGGTGTTGAGATGTGATCATCCCCTAAAAGGGAAATGGCATCGTGAAGTCTTTGGAAATGACAATCCTATAGTGCTTGAGCTTGGTTGTGGCAAAGGGGAATATACCATAGCACTCTCGGAAAGGTATCCTGACCGCAATTTCATAGGTATGGATATAAAGGGAGCGCGCTTATGGAAAGGAGCCAAATATGCTGATGAACACCGGCTTGAAAATGTAGCATTTCTACGCACAAGAATAGAATTTATAGAATCCCTCTTTGCTAAGGGCGAAGTGGCGGAGATTTGGATAACATTTGCCGACCCTCAGGAGGCTAAACCGAAAAAACGTCTGACTCATCCCCTTTTTCTTGGCAGATACCGCAATATCCTAAAAAAAGATGGAGTGGTCCATCTCAAGACCGACAGCAGACTACTATATTTCTATACAATGGAAGTGGCTGCGGTAAATTCACTTGAAGTTATAAATCACTGCGAAGATATTTACGGCTCGCCCGAGGCTGTTCCTGAAGAAACAACTGCCATACAGACCTTCTACGAGTCGCATTTTCTGATGCGGGATATCCCCATCAACTATATGGCATTCAGGATTGATAATCAGCAAGAGCTTATCTCCCCGGAATGGGACCAAACACCCTATCTCCAACCCTACAAGACAATTACTATAATGAAATAGTCGCCATGCACTCGATCTCTACAAGCCATTCGGGACGGCAAACAGGAGCTAAAAGATAATTGTGAGGTATATCGCGGAGAGTCTCCGAAAGTCGTTGTTTGACTATACCGAGATCTTCACTATTTCTAAGATAGACTATAGCCATCTGCACATCCTCCATAGAGGCATTCGCCTCGGAGAGCAAGACGGAGACATTTTCCATCATCCTGTCGCATTGTTTCCCCACATCACCTACATGAACCACCTCCCCACGGGCATCTATACTCGCTGTGCCTGAAATGAAAACATGGCTGCGGTCATCATACTCCACGACCGCGCCTCTTTCGAAAGTAACTCCATATAGTGAGGTGGGAGAGAGATGTGAATAAGCGTGCAGATAGGTTATCGTGCACTTTTCAGGGTCTTTGAGAGCCAGGGCATCCAGCATTACATCACCTCCTGTGACATCTCTTTTGCCGGGAACTCCGAAAATCCCGGTACTTGCTATATAACGAGTATCACTGCGCAAACCGATAGAGTCAAAATATTCTCTTCTGGCCCTGACAAAATCGGCATATTTATAATCGATATCATCGACAAAAAACCAGGTACGCACACAGTTATCGGTTATATTCATCCCTTGAGAAATTAGAAACTGCTGGTAGTTGCACAAAATCTCATAGGTCTGATCATATATATCCTCTTTATCGGAGACAAGATTAGCACTCCATAACAGAGTATCACTGGAAAAACTCTCTTCTGATGCCCATATCCAAAGTGAAACGGGATGATCGCCAAGAGGCTTCTGTCTTACAACCGATATCGCATTAAAGGGTTTACTCAGAGAGGGCACGACAGTATCATCATCCAAAAAGAGACGACCTGCGACTAAACGGAACCCTTCCGGAATAGAGTCTGCAGCAACCTTAAGTGCACTTTCCACAGATAAAGCACAAATCATTATCTGAAGCTCTGCTCCGCCACTCGCAGGAGTGAAAATTTTAATATCATGACTCACATTCATATCCAGATATGTTCAATAAGTATTTTTATACCCACAAGTAATAGGATAAAACCTCCGGCAAACTCAGCGACAGACCTGAAGCGACCTCCAAAAATGTTGCCGACATAGATGCCGATGGCGGAAAAAAGTGCAGTCGTTAAGGCAATAAGCAATGCCGCCGTCCATATATTTGCATTGAAAAATGAAAACGAAACTCCAACCGCAAAAGCATCAATGCTTGTAGCTATCGCCATCATCAGCATTGTCCTGAAAGAGAAATCCGCACTAATCTTATCCTCTTTCTTGGAAAAAGCCCCTCTAATCATATTGATACCTATCAGTGCCAACAGCACAAAAGCTATCCAGTGGTCAACATGATCCACAAACGAAGCAAAACTCACCCCGAGATAGAAACCGATTACCGGCATCAAACCCTGGAACCCACCGAACCAAAGCGCAACACTGACTATATTTCGTGGGCGGAGGCGCTCCACGGAAAGCCCCTTGGCAACCGAAACGGCAAAGGCATCCATCGAAAGGGCAACTGCAATGATAAAAAGCTCTAAAAAAGTCATAAACCCGATATCAACGCTTTCTGACTGACATATGTTGTGCAAGTGCAACCAGATGTTCCCAGACTGGTGAATCATTGAATTCTGACAATGATTCCAATGCCTTCCCTATCTCCCGGTCAAGACATTCTTGAGCATATTCAAGGCCTTTATAGCGCTCAACAAGAGATAGGGCTTCACTTGAAATTAATTTCTTCTCCTCTTCTTTACAGGAATTCATATCAAACTTTCTAAGACGCTCCACAAACCCGGAGGAAACATCCCGGGGAGCATTATGCAAAAAACCCAAAAAAGGAAGAGTAAGCTTTTTCTCAACTATGTCCACTCCCACCGGCTTACCGGTATTGAGCTGCGGAGAATAATCAAAGATATCATCCATCATCTGAAATGCCATTCCCAGATGAAAAGAATAGGATTCTATTGCTTGCATCTGCTCGGCGGAAGCACCGGCAGAGTGGGCAGCTGTCATCATCGCGGCCTTAAACAGAGAGGCAGTCTTGCAGTATATTATAGTACGATAATCCTCCATGGTGGTGTCCAGCGAACCTGCTTTCTCCAACTGCAGCATCTCCCCTTCCACCAGATCGGCAAGACAGCGGGCATAATAACCGATAACCTGATTGTCACACTTCATAAGTATGAGGTCTATACCTCTGGAAAGCCAAAAATCCCCTATAAGCACGGAGACCGAAGGCGAATAGAGCGCCATAACCGTTGGAGAACCGCGTCTTATTGGGGAGTCATCAGCCACATCATCGTGAAGCAAGGAGGCTGTATGCAAGAGCTCCGACGCTACTGCACAACGAACCACACGGTCATTACAAACACCTGAGATTGCTCTTCCGGCGAGTAAAGCAAGAAGGGGCCTGAGTTGTTTACCGGAGTGCTCAAGCAGATAGGCATTAACCTGATTGATCAAAAGCACATCAGAATGAATACTCTCCCTAAACATCTCCTGGAAAGCGAGCCAGTCACTTCCCAAATACTCTTTGGCCCTCCTATACAATGCTATTAGGGCTTAAAAACGAAAACCTACCGAAACCTGGAGATTACCGATGGTCTTACGCGCCTCCTTGGCTTGATCAAGGTATTCCTCAAGATCACTAACATGACCGAAACTCCACTCATACTTTGCCGTGATCTGAAGTTTCCATATATTCAGACCCGCACCAACTCCAATACCAAAGTCCAGATGAGTTTTTTCCTGTATAACCTGATCCCAAAGAGAATTATTTGATTGTCTGTTTGCCCAGTTCTTAAGGTTGTATGAAACCTTGGGAGTAAGCATGACGAAGGGTTTGGCAGCAATCAAATCAATACCCCACTGGATATTGACCGGAAGCTCAAGATATGAAGACTTTTTTGTAACCTCAACAGTTCCCGCAACATCAACAAGCTTAACACCCTGAACACTGTAAAGAAGCTCGGGCTGAAGGGAAAAACCCATCACGCTGCCTGTCTGGAAACCTGCACCGAAATGCCATCCGGTACCATCTCTAAAATCAAAGCCCTTGCCCTTAAGGTCAACATTCGTATAATTGATACCTCCTTTAAAAATCAGGCCTTGAGCATTCACTGTGGTGCCTGCAAAGCAAAATAGCAGGACTGCAAGAAAAATTGATAAACGTTTCATAATATATTATTCTAGTAATGAAGCAATCTTGTTGTCAAGATCTTTTTTAGGTACAGCACCGACAACCTTGTCAACCACCTCTCCATTTTTGAAGAAAAGGATTGTAGGAATATTCATAACGCGATACTTCATGGGAATCACGCTATTTTCGTCAACATTACACTTGGAAATTACCACTTTACCCTCATACTTAACGGCCATTTCCTCGATGATGGGGGATATCATCTGACAGGGGCCGCACCAGGGTGCCCAGAAATCTACCACTACAGGTTTATCTGAAGCCATTACGATTTCCTGAAAATTGGAATCTTTTACTGCTAATGCCATAAAATTTATATTTAAAAATGTTTATAAATTACTAATTAAAAATATTTACAAAACGCTAAGTTAGTCATTTTTTTTAAAACTATACGGTCTGCTCGACATTCCAGACGAAAGCACGCACCCCGATATCTTTGTTGCGATTATCAAGTTTTTTGACGGTAAGAAGGAGTTCCTCTACACGATCATCCTCCACAACAGTCATGACGGCAGAATTCATTTCCGGCCAGGTGTGGGTGCCACGGCGGGGTTCCCCACCGTAAGTACCTCGTCCCTGAACCTCTTCGAAAAATGTAAATCCCCTTATCTTGAGTTGGTCAAGCATATATTCAACACGTGCCGTGTTGATCTGGTTGAATATAATAAAAACACATTTCATATCTGTCAACTGGTTTTTAAGGTTGTCTCATCATCAGACGACATTTCCATAAACACAAACTCTTTGCGGAGCTTTTCCGTTTTGTTGCGTTCTCCGTGGCGCGACATTACCGCATATACGACAGGCACGATGATCATGGTGATCAAAGTGGAGATCAGCAGACCTCCTATAACTACTATTCCCATCGGACGCCACAACTCAGAACCCTCACCCTGACTCAATGCCATAGGGAGCATACCCAGGAGGGTAGTCACCGCAGTCATTAATACAGGACGGAGTCGGGACTCGCCGGAAAGGGCGATTGCCTCGTTGAGTTCATATCCGCGATCTCGCATCAAATTAATGTAGTCCACAAGAACAATACCATTCTTGACGACGATACCTACAAGCATTACACAGCCAAGCGCACCGATCATATCGAGATTGATACCGGTGACCCAGAGTGCCAAAATGACACCCGATAGGGCGAATGGTACTGACATCATGATGATGGTCGGTTTGGAAAGTGATTCAAACTGCGAAGCCATTACAATATAGACCAGAAGAATAATCAACATCAGCAGCTCAAACATATCAGCGAAGGTCTCTTGCTGATCTTCATAGTCGCCTGCAAGCCGTACTTGCACACCGGTTGGGGTGGAAATTTTATCAACCTCTGCCTGTACTTGTGCTGCGAGTTCGCCCAAAGAGACATTATATGGAGTTACTGAAACTGTCAGATAACGCTGACGGCTTTTTCTGTCAATAGTGGGCGGAGCCCAATATTCTTCAATCTCGGCTATCTCTTTTAGTTTGATGGAGCGGCCGGTATTTGTGGGAATGGTCAGATTTTCAATCAGAGTGATCGAGTTGCGATCCTCCTCCCTCAGACGCACTACAATGTCATACTCGTCACCATCTTCCTTGAGAAATCCGGCTAAAAGACCATTCACCCGGTTGCGAACAAATGTGGAAACGGTAGCGGAATTGAGTCCATGGTATGCTATTTTCTCTTTATCCACAGTAATTTTGAGCTCGGGGCGCTCCTCATCACGGCTGACATTAACGTCACGGGCTCCCTTGACATTGGCCTTTACAGCTTGAAGCAACTCCTCTGCATAAAGATTTGTGTCATCAAAGTCGTAGCCATAGACTTCCACACTTACTCTGTTGCCTCCCATTCCCATACCGATAGTCGTTGCACACTGATAGTCGATGATTTCGGGATATTTGTCAAGTTCTGCACGCAGCACCTCCGCTATCTCGAATATTGATCTTTCTCTCTCATATTTCTTGTTGCAGACCACTGTCATCGAGATCTTATTATTAGTTGTAGAGGTAAAGAGTGCCCCGATACCGGCATCTTCGTCACTTCCTGCGGAAGTGGAAATTATTTGAATTTCAGGAACAAGCTCTCCAAATCTGGCCTCAAGAGTACGTGCTGTCTTGAGAGTCTCTTCAAGACGTGTGCCTCTCTGGAGTTCAACCCTTACACTAATTCGCCCATTATCGCTTTCGGGCATGAAGTCAGTGCCTATCCTGCCTGTAAGTGCAGGGAGAAGCGAAACAACAAAGAAGATGAATGTAATGAGGACTGTAAGTCTCTTGTGGGTAAGACACCAGCGCAGCAGATTTGCATACCAGGCACTTACCTTATTGTGGAATCTTTCGATATACTTTTCATACCAGTCGATCTTAGGCTTTACGATATGAACATTTCCCTTCTCGTCAATCCTGATTTTGTTGGCCTTAAGCATCTGGGAACAGAGCATCGGAGTCAGAGAAATGGCCACAATCGCAGAAATCGAAATGGCTATGGTTACAATCCAGCCCAACTCCTTAAACATGATGCCGGCCATACCACTTAACATAGTCAAAGGCACAAATACGGCCACAATCACAAGCGTTGAGGCGATAACGGCAATCCATACCTCGTTTGTAGCATAAATTGCAGCTTCACGAGGTGAAGAGCCTCTTTCGATATGCTTGGATATGTTTTCAAGCACCACTATGGCATCGTCAACCACCATACCGATGGCCACCGTCAGGGAACTGAGTGAAATGATATTTAAAGAACTGCCTACAAAGAGCAAATATATAAATGATACGATAAGCGAGATGGGGATCGTGACGGCGATAATGAATGTAGCTCTCCATTTTCCGAGGAAGAAAAAGACCACAAGCACCACGAAAAGCAATGCAAAGAGTATAGATTCCTTCAAGGAGTTGATGGAGTTCTGAATCTCTTCGGAGGAGTCGTAAATAACTCCCATTTCGATATCGGCAGGAAGAGTCTTTTTGATCTTTTCAATCTCTTTGCGCACATCCTTGCAAACCTGTACCGTATTGGCTCCCGATTTTTTGGAAATCACCAATCTGGCAGCCTCCTGACCATTTACCTTCTCATCAAGGGTGAGGTCCTTGATGGTATCTCTGATAGTGGCAACATCCTTTACAAAAATAGGTTTTCCCATAATGGTAGTTACCACTATATCCCCGATTTCCGAACTCTCAACATACTCGCTTCGTACCTGCATATGGTACTGTTCTTTTTCCATTTTGACTGTACCGGAAGCCAGGTTGAGGTTGTTGGAGGCGATGGCACTGCCGACAAGTTCCAAAGGCAGACCGTAGGCCTCAAGCTTGGCCTGATCTATATCCACGTAAACATAGCGTTTGGGGGCACCGGAAATGCCTATGGTACCGATACCATCAACACGGTTCAGGATAGTCACTACCTCATCATTGAGTATCTTTTCAAGACCCGGATAGCTCTCTTCCGCCAACACATAATACTGAATTATCGGCATCATGCTGGTATTGAGCTTGAAAAGTATTGGGTTAGAGGAGCCCTCAGGGAGGTAATCCCGAATCATATCGAGATAAGAGCGCGCATCGTTGGAGACCTCGTCAAGATTGGTACCCCATTCAAACTCGAGGAATACTATGGAAATATTGTCCCTTGAGCTGGAGGTAATCTCTTTGAGTCCGTCAATCGAGTTGAGGCTGTTTTCAATGATTCTGGTCACGTTGGTCTCGACCTCACCCGCACTGGCGCCCTGATAGGTGGTCATCACCGTAATGAAGGGTGGGTCAATCTCCGGGAACTGGTCGATAGGCAACCTGTTCAGGGAGAAGAGTCCTATTATAATCACGGCGGTGAAGATAAGTACTGTCGTCACCGGCCTGTTAATCGCGGTTTTATATATGCTCATTTTCTCAGTTCTGCTTTACTACATTGAGTTTGACGCCATCAACAAGTTTGGCCTGACCTACTGAGACCAGATGGTCGCCTTCATTTACTTCATCGCTGATGATCTCTATCATATCGTCGAAACGCTGACCCGTCTGTACGAAGACCCTTTTAGCCTTGCCATCTTTCTCCAGATAAATATAGCGTTCGTTGGATCCCACAAGTTTGAGAATAGTCTGATAAGGTACGACTATGGCCTCAGATTGACCGAGGGGAAGTGAGGTATGTGCATACATTCCGGGGCGAAGTTTGAGAGTGCCGTTGGGAATCGTTACTTTGCACTGAAAGGAGTGAGTTGCAGGATCGATGGTAGGATAGACTATCTCAATTGTACCCGAGAATGATTCTCCTGGGTAGATGTCCGATTTAATATCGACTTTCATTCCTTTTTTTACCAGAGGAAAATAGCTCTCGGGAATATTTATCAAGGCCTTTAATCTATTTATCTGGGTAAGTACGAGGATCGGCATCCCGCTGTAGAGTTCGCCTGCCTCATAGTTTCGTGCTGAAATCACACCTGCAAAAGGTGCCCTGACAAAGGTATTCTTTTCCAGAAATGCCAGGGATTCTGCAGTCTGATCATATCCGAGTTTAGTCTGGTCATAAACCTGTTTGGAAATGGCACCGCTCTCCTTGAGCGCCTCCATTCTCTGAAGTTCCACTGCCAGATTGGCGTGGGTAAGCTTTGTGTTGTTGAGCTGGGTCTGATCCATTCGCACCAGCATTGAGCCCTTCTGCACATTGGAGCCCACTTCAACATAGATATGCTCGATTTTACCGGTAAGCGAGGGAGAGATATTGACTGTTTCATACCCCATGAGTGTGGTTGAAAAGTCCACTACGCGCCGGATGGTTGACCTGCCAATAGTGGTGGTCTCAACCTGTTCTACGCGCTCCTGGGTCGTTTCCTCCTGTTTCTGTTGCGATCCGCCACAGCCAACAAGAGCTATTGCCATAAAGGCAATTAGTGAAATACGGATGATTTTCATATGTTTTTTCATTGATTATTATCTGTTTAAAAGTTGTTCCAGGGAAATCTGTGCGTTAACAATTTGGAGAAGGGATTGCACATAGCCATTCTGAGCAACTATAAGATTGGTGCCTAAATTGGTTACATCGAGTGCGGAGGCTACCCCGTACTCATATTTGAGTGCAATGTTATCGAATACTCTTCTGGCAACCTCTACATTTTCTTTCTGGATCTTATACTGCTCAAGAGCTGATTTAAGGTTGTAAACCAGTTGTCTGTGCTGGATTTTAAGGGCAGCCTCAGTCTCAGCAAGTGTGTTGAGCTGCTTCTGATAGTCGAGCCTGGCAGCCTGAACTGATTTGGTGTTCCTGAGACTGGTAAACAGAGGCACTTTGAAGGTGATGCCCAACATATTGGGAGGAGTCATATTCATCGTCATCTCATCACTGAAATAGTGCTTTTTAGCATACTGATGGAAAATACTGAAAGTGGGACCTCCCGACCAACCGGTTAGTGCAATCTGCTTTTTTGCAAGATCGGTGCTCGCTTTGAGCAGTTTATAATTGTAATTATTGTTTACATCAAATTCCTCCCGGAAAAGGTCGCTCACCGCATCCACATTCATCAGCTCCGGTAGTCCCTGGGTAAGTTCGATCTCCGTGTTGACATCGAGGTTAAGCTGCAGGCGAAGAGAGTTGTAAACCATTTCGAGCGAACGCTCGGTAGCATTGATGGAGCTCTCCATAGCAGCCACCTGCACCTTTAGCTGGTCAGCGTCCGTTTGCTCTGACACACCCACATCTACTGCCTTTTGAGAGATGGTATGGAGCTTTCTCATGCTCTCAAGGTTCTCTCTGAGCAATTCCAGAGTCTCCTCGGTCACAAGTGCCGAGTAATAGAGTACCTTCACCTGGTCCGTGATCTCCTGTCCGCTTTTGCGATAAGAGATATCCGCCATGCGCTTTGAAATATTGGCAACCTGGGTGGAAACAAATTGGGCTCCGCTCAGGGCAACGGCTGTAGTAATGGTAAAAGAGGCACTGGGAGGCATAGCAATAACCATCCGGCCAAAATCCATCTTGTAACCCATCATATTGGTATAATCCAATCCTGCAGAAACCTGAGGCAACATACTGGCAATGGTCTGCCAACGTACAGCTTCGGCCTTCTTGATCTCCAAAGAAGCATTTTCAAGGGTGCGGTTGTGCTCAAGAGCATACTCCTGAGCATCCTGAAGAGAAAGGGAGACCTTATCCTGCGCCCCTGCCACAAAAACGGCAAAAAGCAACATAATGCAAACTACCGATCTCATAAGATTCATAGATTTTCGTTTCATACGATATTTTAAATTTTATTTTTATTCAAATAGTCATCAATAAACATCCTGCCCTTTTCAGTAGAAATACCCCTGAAATAATAGATGATAGTCTGATAATAGGTTTCTCTATTACTTATGGGAGTTTCCGAATGAAAATCGACTCTACCTATGAATCTAATCAGCATAGGTATGAATGTCACTATGGAATCAATATGCAGATCAGGAAGGAGAAGTCCATCCTCCTGACCTTTACGTAAGAATTTTCGTAAATCCGCACGATGCTCTTCTAAAATGACCTTTTCCACATTTTCATAGATGTCGGGGAAATGTTTCTTCGCATCAGCAAAGAGGCGGAAAGCACTTGTGAGTTTGCTATCAGGGCGAAAATGGTGTCCACTTAGGACCACACTGAGGATATTGTCATCGTGATTTCTAAAAATCTCATGATAATATTCACGGGTTTTTTCATTGCAGTAGAGAAGACATTGCTCAATTATTTCATTTTTATCGAGAAATAGTTCATAGAGAGTCCTCTTGGAGATGCCGTTATAGGCGGCAATCTCGTCAACCGTCACCTTTCGACACCCCTCCCTGATCAGATAATCGGCAGTTTTTTTGAGAATTTTTTCTTTCATTTCAATCTCTTTTGAAAACTAAATAAACAAAAATAGTTTTTTGAGTTTATTTACCAAAATCCATGCCATAACCCATTGGAAATATCTTGACTATCCGACAATTTATTGTAACTTTGTATAATATTCCTGTTATTCCTTACTTGCACAAGGCGGTGCCGTAGGGAAGCGCAAAAATAGATCGATTAAATATTTTGCGAATTAATAAAAACTAATTGATTTTTGGTATAAAAATGTACTCAGATTTTCAAAAACATCTACAGACAGAACTTCAATCCATAGAAGAAGCCGGTCTTTACAAAAATGAACGCATCATAACCTCCCCTCAGCAGGCTGCCATAAGGGTGAACACCGGCCAGGAGGTGCTTAATTTCTGTGCTAACAACTATCTCGGACTCTCCAACAACAAAGAGCTGATCGAAGCTGCAAAAAAGGCACTTGACAGCCATGGATATGGGATGTCCTCAGTCCGCTTCATCTGCGGAACCGGAGATCTTCACAAAGAGCTTGAAGCCAAAATTTCGGAGTTTTTCGGCACCGAAGATACAATATTGTATGCCTCCTGCTTTGATGCAAACGGAGGTCTGTTCGAGCCTCTGCTGGATGCACAGGATGCCATTATCTCAGACTCACTCAACCATGCCTCCATCATCGATGGAGTACGTCTCTGCAAAGCACAGCGGTACCGTTACGCCAATGCCGATATGGAAGAACTTGAGGAGTGTCTCAAGAAAGCCCAGGCACAGCGCCACCGCCTGATTGTGACTGACGGAGTCTTCTCGATGGATGGCAATGTCGTCCCCCTTGACAAAGTTTACGAACTTGCCAATAAATACAACGCCATGATAGTAGTGGACGAATCCCACTCTGCAGGCGTAGTAGGCAGAACAGGACGAGGCACAACAGAGCTGTTTAACCTGTTCGGCAAAATAGAAATCATTACCGGTACTCTTGGAAAGGCATTTGGAGGTGCCATCGGCGGATTTACGACCGGTCGCCGGGAGATTATAGATATGCTCAGACAACGTTCGAGACCCTATCTCTTCTCCAACTCCATCCCTCCTATGATAGCAGCGGCCGGTATCAAGGCGTTTGAAATTATTTCCGAGACCAACGAGCTCCAGGATAAACTACACGCCAATACCAACTACTTTATGGCAAAGATGCAGGCCGCAGGATTTGACATCAAACCTACACAGTCAGCTATCTGTGCAGTTATGCTATACGACGCCAAGCTCTCACAAGAAATGGCTGCCAAACTCCTCGACAAGGGTATTTATGTGACCGGATTCTATTATCCCGTAGTACCTAAAGGAGAGGCACGCATCAGAGTACAGCTCTCTGCAGGACATGAAATAACCCAACTCGACCAATGTGTTGTAGCATTTACTGAGATAGGGCGTGAACTTGGAGTCATCTCTTGAGTATATTCTTGCGATACTGTGAGGCAGTAAAGCCTTCTGATTTGACCATATAACAATTCATTACCCTTACGCTGGAGAAGCCGCTACCGCAGGCCACCTCCTCCATTAACATTGCGCTATTTTCTCTCTTGCTGAGAATCTGTTTGGCGCGTTTCAGCCGAAATCGGTTGAGATAGTCATAGAAGCCCACTCCTTGACTATTGAGTGCTTTGGTGACATATGTCCGGTTGGAACCAATCTCGCGGGCAAGCTCCGTTCTCGAAAAATTGCTATCCAGATAGAGTTCTTTTTTCACAACAGCCTCTTCGATTCTGGAAAAAAGCTCTTCTGCAGAAACTCCCTGTCGTTTGCGGCTTATCACTATTTTGATACGACTATTGCCACCTATAAGGTCATACAACTTGCTTTTTCGCGCCATCTTGCTCTGCATTTCTAATGGTTTTGCGATATTCCCGGCACCACTCGGCAGGAGTATAGCCCGTGTTTCTGCCAAATGCCGTGTTAAATGTGGTCATCGAGTTGAAGCCCACCATTCTGCCCAATTGCGAAATTGTGAGCTCGGGATTGTCGGCATAAAGACGAATAGCCTCCCGGACACGGTAAAAGTGGACGAGTTGACAGAAATTTTTGTTGGTTTTGAGTCTGATGACCTTGGATAGGTAAGTCTTGTTGGTATAGAGACGCAAAGCTACTTCGTTGATTCTGATATCCGGATTCAGAAAAATTTTTTCCCTCTCAAACAGATCGAGCAATTTTTCTTTAAGATCGTCAAATTCGCCATTATCAGAACTTTCATCAGACAGCATACGAGGTTTTTCCGGAAGGCTTTCGCACAAATCCGGATAAACTTTTTCCTCTGCTTTTTCACTCTTGCGATTTCTTCTCCAATAATCCGTCAGGTATGCCAGGATGATAAAAAGCGGCACGTAGGCCAATAAAAGGATCAATACTGTCGGTTTCATACTGCTGTTTTTTGGTTAACAGCGACGAAACTATATAAAACGGCTACAACCTCAACAAATATAACCTAACGACGGCATCACACTTTTTAGGGGGTGTAAAAATCGGATAAAATCTATTTTTTATAAAACGGGAATTATTTCTTTATTTGTTCAAAACCCTGTCCATAGACCCCCATAACGCTGCCTACTGAGAGAAATGCGGTCTTATCTACCTCCTTGATAATACGGAGAATATTGTTCGATTCATTCTTACGGGCAATAACCACGGCAACCTTGCCCTCCTCTTTTGTGTACCAGCCCTTGGAGTTAAGGACAGTCACACCACGCCCCGTTTCTTTTGTTATGCGATCGGCTATAACATCATATTGCTTGGAAAATATGAGTATCTGCACAGACTGTTTGCTGCCGGATAGAAACATATCGAGCGTTAGGCTCAAGACACCGGACATTATATAACCGTATATGACAATAGCAAATCTATAGCCCCAGTTATTTTCAGAAGGAACAATCAGGGAAGAAGCTATGATAATCATATCGAGGACCACGAGGATTTTCCCGGGAGGTATGCTCCTATATTTGTTGATCATCAGAGCAACTATGTCAGTACCTCCGGTGCTGCCCCCATTTGCAAATGTAAGCGCCATTCCCAATCCCGCAAGCGCACCTCCGAAAATACAACAAAGCAATTGGCCATTGTTAATCGCGATTTCCTGGATAAATGATGCAGGAATGAGTGCCGGCACAATTTTAAAAAAAACCGAACTTACCAATATGGCATAAACGGTTTTTACTCCAAAACCGCGCCCAAGTACCTTTAAAGCCACTAAAAGCAGAGCCACATTTATAATGAAGAAGGAATAACTGACATCAAAGCCGGTCCAATAATGGAGTATGGCTGAAATACCGGTTACACCACCTCCCACCATATTATTGGGAAGGATGAAAATAGACCATGCCAACACATAGCAAAGCAGGCCTATTGCAATGATAAAATAGGCCTTGATTTCCGATAAGATCTTTTTGGTTTTTGTGTTCATTATTATTTATTGTTATTTTTTCTTTTTCAAACCACTCTTTATTTTATCAAACCCCTTACCATAGACCCCCATTACGCTGCCTACGGAGAGGAATGCCGTTTTGTCAACCTCTTTTATGATACGAAGAATGGAACCCGATTCATTCTTACGGGCAATAACCACGGCCACCTTGCTCTCCTCTTGTGTGTACCAACCCTTTGAATTGAGGACAGTCACACCACGCCCCGTTTCTTTTGTTATGCGATCGGCAATGGCATCATATTGCTTTGAGAATATGAGTATCTGCACAGACTGTTTGTTGCCCGACAGGACCATATCCAGAGTGAAACTCAATACTCCTGACATTATGAAACCATATATCACAATGGCAAATTTGTAGCCCCAGGTGCCATCAGTAGGCACAAGCATGGAAGAGGCAATGATGATTATATCCATTACCACTATAATCTTGCCCGGAGAGATGCTTCTGTATTTGTTTATTATTAAAGCAACTATATCGGTGCCTCCCGTGCTGCCTCCATTTGCAAACGTCATAGCCATTCCGACCCCATCAAGAGCACCACCGATGATACAACAAAGCATCATGCCATTATTGATGGCTATTTCCTGAATAAATGATTCAGGGATTAATCCCGGCACAATCTTGAAAAGCAGCGAAGATACCACAATCGCATAGATCGTTTTCACCCCAAAACCACCTCCCATGATCATAAACCCCACTGCAAGCAGCACTGCATTTATGATGAAATAGGAATAACTGACATCAAACCCGGTCCAATAATGGAGTATGGCTGAAATACCGGTAACTCCCCCTCCGACCATATTGTTGGGAAGGATGAAAATGGACCATCCCAGCACATAACACAAAAGGCCTAATGTAATGATAACATAAGACCTAATTTCCGATAAGATCTTTTTGTTTTTTGTATTCATTGTTTTTCTTTTTGAAACCGCTCTTTATCTGCTCAAAACCTCTGCCGTAAACACTTGAGGTCTGGGTGACTGTTATGAAGGCATTCTCATCGACCTCCTTAATTGCCCTTGCAATCGGCTGCAATTGACTTTTACGCGCTACTACTACCAGCATTTTGCTCTCCTGCTTGGAGTACCATCCTATCGAATTAAGAGCTGTGACGCCTCTGCCGAAATCCCTGTTGATCATATCGGCAATTTCCTCATACTTGAAAGATAAAATCAAAATCTGCACGGACTGCTTATTGCCAGTAAGTATCGTATCCAGGATATATGAAAATGAAACCATCTGGATATAACCGTAAATGACATTTTCCAGGGTCTTGCCCGGTAATAGTATAACGGATCCGATGATTATCAGATCACATACGAGAAATACACGCCCCGGCGAAGTCTCTCTATACTTAGAAATTATAATAGCGATAATATCGGTACCTCCGCTGCTTCCGCCACTCAGAAAGACGATGCTGATACCCACACCGCTGATCGTACCACCCAGAAGAGCATTTAAAAGCGAATCCTGTATGGTGCTGACCAATTCGAGCATCGGCAGGAATTCCAGCATGAGCGTACCACAGATAACGCAAAATATGGTTTTGAAACCGAAGCCCTTACCCATAATTATGGTGCCCACTACCAGCAACATCAAATTGACGCCAAAGTAGGTGTAGGGCACACGAAGGCCGGTAGCGTAATAAATCACCGAAGCAAAACCGGTGAGTCCCCCTCCGGCAATCTCATTTGGAATAAGAAAATAGACCCAACTAAAGGTATAAAGCAGCATGCCCACAAAAAGCAGCAGGTATGAAAGGATCTCTTTGGCAAAGGACTTTTTTCGCATATGTCAGACTACGATATTGATAATTTTTGAGGGTACCACAATGACCTTCTTCGGAGTACCTCCCTGGAGATACCTTTCAGTCATGGGATCGGCAAGCACCGCTGCCTCGGTCTCTTTGGGTGAAAGGGACTTGGGAAGGGTGATTTTAAAGCGCAGCTTACCATTGAACGAAACAGGATACTCGAAGCTCTCTTCAATGGTGTAGGCCTCTACATATTCAGGGTAAGATGCATTTGCAATACTCTCTCT